>CAMTUO010000020.1:0-125360 GCA_947084955.1 uncultured Gallionella sp. | reverse complement strand
GGCCGGTACTGAAATGGTGATGCCAGGCGATAACGTCAGCATCACGGTCAGTCTGATCAATCCGATCGCGATGGAAGAAGGTCTGCGTTTCGCGATTCGCGAAGGCGGTCGTACCGTTGGCGCGGGTGTGGTTGCAAAGATCATAGAGTAATTTGAATGTAGGTTGTTAAGCGGGAAGGGGTGCTACCTTCCCGCTTTTTACTTCCGCATTTTTGTATTATTGCTTGCATGTTTTATTAAGTACGCATACAATGCGCCCCCTCATCTGAATGTATTCAGGTGAGTTTGTTCTTTAATTAGCGGCATTGCCGCACACAGTCTGAGAAAACTATGCAAAGTCAAAAAATTCGCATTCGCCTCAAAGCTTTTGATTATCGTTTGATCGATCAATCTGCTGCACGTATTGTTGAAACTGCTAAGCGCACTGGCGCTGTGGTAAATGGCCCTGTTCCATTGCCAACAAAAATTGAGCGTTTCGACGTACTGCGTTCACCACACGTCAACAAGACTTCACGTGACCAATTCGAGATTCGTACTCATCTGCGTTTAATGGACATCGTTGATCCAACTGATAAGACAGTGGATGCATTGATGAAGCTGGATCTGCCCGCCGGCGTAGATGTAGAAATCAAGTTGCAATAGTAAGAACAGTTAATAGACGCTAGCCGTTAGGCGTTAGTTGAAAAAGCACCCGCGAAGCGGACAAGCAAAACTAACGACTACCAGCGAATGACTAAAAACTGAGTTAAATAATCGGTCGACCAATTGTAGTTGGCCCCTTAACAAGAGGAAATTAAAATGAGCTTAGGACTTGTCGGTCGCAAGATTGGCATGACCCGCGTATTTACCGAAGACGGTTCATCGTTGCCGGTAACTGTGCTGGAAGTGTCCAATAATCGTATTACTCAGGTTAAATCCGTTGGTACAGATGGTTACAACGCTGTGCAATTAGCACACGGTGTACGTCGTGCCACCCGCGTCAGCAAAGCTGCCGCAGGACACTATGCCAAGGCAGGTGTGGAGGCGGGTAGTGCGTTGAAGGAATTTACTGTATCGCCGGAACAGCTTGAAGGTCTTCAGGCTGGCGCTTCAGTGAGTGTGGAAATATTTCAAGTGGGTCAGTTGGTCGATGTAACCGGTACTACCAAGGGTAAAGGTTATGCAGGTACCATCAAGCGTCACCACTTCAAATCTGGTCGTGCTTCACACGGTAACTCGAAATCACATAACGTACCGGGCTCTATCGGTATGGCGCAGGATCCGGGTCGAGTATTTCCCGGTAAGCGTATGACGGGTCATCTGGGTGATGTGCAGCGTACTGTTCAAAATCTACAAATCGTGCGTGTTGACGTAGCGCGTCAGTTGTTGCTGGTTAAGGGCGCCGTTCCCGGCTGCACTAACAGCAAGATCATAGTGCGTCCCGCAGTGAAGGCAGGTGCCTAATGGAACTTAAAGTTATTAACGATAAGGGTCTGTCCGACTCCAATATGAATGCTTCTGACGAAGTGTTTGGCCGTGCGTATAACGAAGATCTGGTGCATCAGCTGGTGACAGCGTATCAGGCAAATGCGCGTGCGGGTAACAGCAAGCAAAAGAGCCGTTGCGAAATCGCCAAGAGCACGCGCAAGCCGTTCGCCCAAAAGGGTACGGGTCGCGCTCGTGCCGGTATGGCATCCAGCCCGTTATGGCGTGGTGGTGGTAAGATTTTTCCGAACACAGGCGAAGAGAATTACACGCAAAAAGTAAACCGCAAAATGTATCGTGCGGGTTTTGCTGCGATTTTATCCAAGCTGGTTTCTGAGAATCGTCTGGTTGTCATCGAAAGTCTGACAGTTGATACACCTAAGACCAAGATTCTGGCTGATAAGATCAAGGGTATGGGTTTGGGTTCAGGACGTGTTTTGATTATCACGGACAACGTGGATGAAAATCTGTATCTGTCTTCGCGTAATCTGCCTAACGTGCTGGTTCTTGAGGCTTATCAGGCTGACCCGGTTAGTCTGGTTCGCTTCCCCAGTGTCGTCGTGACGCGTGGTGCGGTAGCTAAAATTGAGGAGATGTTCGCATGAGTGCACAACCATTTAGTCAAGAGCGTTTGATGAAGGTGTTGGTCGCGCCGCTGATCTCTGAAAAAGCTACTTACGTCGCTGACAAGCACGAACAGGTTATTTTCAAAGTTGCGACCGATGCAACCAAGCCGGAAATCAAGGCTGCCGTTGAATTCATGTTCAGCGTAAAAGTTGACAGTGTTCAGGTGGCTACCGTTAAAGGTAAGGTCAAGCGTTCAGGTCGTTTCATCGGCCGTCGCAATAACTGGAAGAAAGCCTATGTGTGTCTGGCTTCCGGTCAGGAAATTAACTTCGCTGCAAGCGAGCAAGGATAATTATCATGGCACTGATTAAACTAAAACCAACAACACCGGGTCAGCGTGCTGTATTGCGCGTTGTTAACAAGGAATTGCATAAGGGTAAGCCGGTTGCATCTTTGCTGGAAAAGCAGACTAAAACTGCCGGTCGTAACAACAACGGTCATATCACCACGCGTCATATGGGTGGTGGGCATAAGCAGCATTATCGCCTGATCGATTTCAAGCGTAACAAGGATGGTATTCCTTGCACGGTTGAGCGTCTGGAATACGATCCAAACCGCAGCGCGAATATTGCATTGCTGCTGTATGTGGATGGTGAGCGTCGTTACATCATTGCGCCTAAAGGTATTTCGGCGGGTGCAGCGCTGATCAGCGGTTCGGATGCGCCGATCAAAGCGGGTAATGCGCTTCCATTGCGTAATATCCCTGTTGGTTCGACGATACATTGCATCGAAATGCTGCCTGGCAAGGGTGCGCAACTGGCACGTTCTGCTGGCACGTCAGTGCAGTTGCTGGCGCGTGACGGCAGTTATGCCCAGTTGCGTTTGCGTTCCGGTGAAATTCGTAAAGTGCATATCGATTGCAAGGCGACTTTGGGCGAAGTGGGTAATTCCGAGCACAGCCTGCGTTCTATCGGCAAGGCTGGTGCGATGCGCTGGCGCGGTGTTCGTCCTACCGTTCGCGGTGTGGTCATGAACCCGGTCGATCACCCTCACGGTGGTGGTGAAGGTAAGACCGCAGCGGGTCGTCATCCGGTCAGCCCATGGGGTGTGCCGGCCAAGGGATTCCGTACACGTCGAAACAAGCGTACAGACGGCATGATTGTACGTCGTCGTTTTAAGGCATAAGGGGTAATTAAATATGGCACGTTCCATTAAAAAAGGTCCATTTGTCGATGCACATCTGCTCAAGAAAATTGAGACAGTGCGCGCTACAAATGATAAGCGCCCGGTTAAAACCTGGTCACGCCGTTCGACAGTGTTGCCAGAATTCGTTGGTTTGACGATTGCTGTGCACAATGGCAAACAACATATTCCGGTGTATATCTCCGAAAATATGGTTGGTCACAAGTTGGGTGAGTTTTCCCTGACGCGTACCTTCAAGGGCCATGCTGCTGATAAAAAAGCAGCGAAGAGATAAGGAGATCAATGATGACTATGACTACTGCAGTTGCAAAAAACATTCATCTCTCAGCCCAAAAAGCACGTCTGGTTGCGGATCAGATTCGCGGTTTGCCAGTTGCACAGGCGCTCAATATTTTGAATTTCAGCCCTAAAAAAGGTGCTGGTATCATCAAAAAAGCGCTGGATTCTGCAATCGCCAATGCCGAGCATAATGATGGTGCGGATATTGATGAGCTGAAAGTCAAGGTGATCTATGTTGACAAGGCGGCTTCGCTCAAGCGTTTTATGGCGCGTGCGAAGGGTCGTGGCAACAAGATCGAAAAACAGACTTGTCATATCACTGTTAGCGTCGGAAGCTGAGGATAAATTATGGGACAGAAAATTCACCCAACCGGTTTCCGGTTAAGCGTTCGTAAGAACTGGGATTCCAAGTGGTTTGCAAACAGCGCCAACTTCTCTGCTATGTTGTTGAAAGACATTGAAGTACGTGCGTATCTGAAAAAGAAACTTGCTGCCGCCATGGTATCCAAGATCATTATCGAGCGTCCTGCTAAAAGCGCGAAAGTAACGATTTACACTGCACGTCCTGGTATGGTTATCGGGAAAAAAGGTGAGGATATTGAAATCCTGCGCGCTGAACTGCGCAAGCGTATGGGTTTGCAATCGGTGGATCTCGCGATTGAAGAAGTTCGCAAGCCGGAAATCGATGCGCAATTGATCGCGGATAACATCACTGCGCAGTTGGAAAAACGTATCATGTTCCGCCGTGCGATGAAGCGCTCCATGCAAAATGCAATGCGTCTGGGTGCCCTGGGCATCAAGATCATGAGCGCCGGTCGTTTGAACGGGATTGAAATTGCGCGTACCGAATGGTATCGCGAAGGCCGTGTGCCATTGCATACCCTGCGTGCTGATATTGACTATGGCACATCTGAAGCCAAGACAACCTACGGCATCATTGGTGTCAAGGTATGGGTATTCAAGGGTGATATCGGACAGGAAGTTGCTGCTACAGCCGCTGCTGAACCTGAAAAACGTGTAAAGAAGCCAGGAGCTAAGCATGCTACAGCCAGCTAGAAGAAAATACCGTAAAGAACAAAAAGGCCGTAACACCGGTATTGCCACGCGTGGCAACAAAGTCAGTTTCGGTGAGTTTGGTCTTAAGTCGGTTGCGCGTGGTCGTTTGACTGCGCGTCAGATTGAAGCCGCACGTCGTGCGATGACGCGTCACATTAAGCGTGGTGGTCGTATCTGGATCCGTGTATTCCCGGACAAGCCGATTTCCAAGAAGCCTGCGGAAGTTCGTATGGGTAATGGTAAGGGTAATCCGGAGTACTATGTTGCCGAGATTCAGCCGGGCAAGATGTTGTACGAGATGGATGGTGTCAATGAAACATTGGCCCGTGAAGCATTTAAGCTGGCATCTGCAAAGTTGCCGCTTGCGACTGTTTTTGTCGTTAGACAGGTAGGTGAGTGATCATGAAGGCAAGTGAACTGAAGACTAAAAGTAAATCTGAATTGCAGCAGGAATTGCTTGCAATGACCAAGGCGCAATTTGGCCTGCGTATGCAAGTTGCAACGCAACAGATGACCAACACCAGTGAAATGCGCAAAGTGCGTCGTGATATCGCGCGCATTAAAACCGTAATGAAGCAGAAGGAAGCACAGTCATGAGCGAAGCCAAACTTAAACGTACCCTGACCGGTACGGTTACAAGTGACAAAATGGACAAGACGGTCACCGTTTTGGTCGAACGTAAAGTAAAACACCCTTTGCTGGGTAAAATTATTCGCGTTTCGAAAAAATATCATGCTCATGATGAAAATAATGAGTGTCATACCGGCGATGTAGTTACGATTGAAGAGTGTCGTCCTCTTGCAAAAACCAAAGCCTGGCGTGTTGCCAAATCGGCCTGAAGTATTTTGCAGTAAATAGTAATTTTAGCTTGCAAGTTTTCATAATTTGCATATAATACGCGGCTTCGTTGCATCGCCGCTTGCGGCGACCTTAACCCGAACGGGTTCCAAAACTGGCCGCTGCAAGCGGAAAAAGTTGGAGAGAAAATAATGATACAAATGCAGTCTGTTCTAGATGTGGCTGACAATACGGGTGCGCGTTCGGTAATGTGCATCAAGGTGTTGGGTGGTTCCAAGCGTCGTTATGCTTCCGTTGGTGATGTTATCAAGGTAAGTATCAGGGATGCGGCTCCACGCGGTCGTGTAAAAAAAGGCGAAGTCTATAACGCCGTTGTCGTTCGTACTGCCAAAGGCGTGCGTCGTACGGATGGTTCGCTGGTCAAGTTTGACGGTAATGCTGCAGTTTTGCTGAATGCAAAGCTTGAGCCTATCGGCACGCGTATCTTTGGACCGGTAACCCGTGAGCTTCGTACTGAAAAGTTTATGAAGATCGTTTCGCTTGCGCCTGAAGTGCTTTAGCGTTAACAGGTAGATTCGAGGAAAACATGCGTAAGATTAAAAAGAACGACGACGTAATAGTGATCGCCGGCAAGGATAAAGGCAATCGCGGTAATGTGCTGAGCGTGCTCGGTGACTATCTGCTGGTATCCGGCATCAATAAGGTCAAGAAGCACCAGAAGCCAAATCCGGTAAAAGGGATGGCGGGCGGTATCATCGAACAAGAATCGAAAATTCATATTTCAAACGTGGCTTTGTACAATGCTGCCGAGAAAAAAGGGGATCGAGTCGGTATTAAGACGCTGGAAGATGGACGACGTGTACGCGTGTTCAAGTCCAGCGGCGAAGTTGTTGACGCTTAAGGGGTATAGAGCATGGCTCGTTTGTACGAAGTTTACAAAGAAAAGATTGCTAAGGATTTGATGGCGCAATTCGGCTACAAGTCTGTAATGGAAGTGCCGCGTATCGAGAAAATCACCTTGAATATGGGTGTGGGCGAAGCGGTCGCTGACAAGAAGGTGATGGATTTTGCCGTGGGTGATATGCAGAAGATTGCAGGTCAAAAGCCTATCGTCACAATGTCCAAAAAATCGATCGCTGGTTTCAAGATTCGTGAAGGTTATCCGGTTGGCTGCAAAGTGACTTTGCGTAAAGATCGTATGTATGACTTTCTCGATCGTCTGATTTCGGTTGCGATTCCCCGTATCCGCGACTTTCGCGGTATTTCAGGAAAATCGTTCGACGGCCGTGGTAATTACAACATGGGCGTTAAAGAGCAAATCATATTCCCGGAAATTGAATATGAAAAGGTCGATGCTTTGCGTGGTATGAATATCACGATCACGACTTCCGCGAAAACCGACGAAGAAGCTCGCGCTTTGTTGTTGGCTTTCAAACTCCCATTAAAGAAATGAGGGATTACTAATGGCTAAGATGTCATTGATTAACCGCGAACAAAAACGCCGCGATACTGTAAAGAAATTTGCGGCTAAACGTGCTGAGTTGAACGCAACTATTACAAATGTGAATTTGAGCGATGAAGATCGCGCTGCTGCACGTTTGAAATTGCAGGCGTTGCCTCGTGATTCAAGTCCGGTTCGTTTGCGTAATCGCTGTGCTTTGACTGGGCGTCCCCGTGGCACGTTCAGAAAGTTTGGTCTGGGCCGCATCAAAATTCGTGAATTTGCGATGCGTGGTGAAATCCCCGGGATCGTCAAGGCTAGCTGGTAGGAGAAATAATTATGAGCATGAATGATCCAATCTCCGATATGTTGACGCGCATTCGTAATGCGCAAATGGCTGAAAAAGCTACCGTATCGATGCCTTCTTCAAAACTGAAGATCGCAATTGCTGAAGTCCTGAAAGAAGAAGGTTATGTGGACGGCTTCAAGATCGAACAAGGTGAATCCAATAAATCTACCTTACAAATCGGTCTGAAATATTACAGCGGCCGTCCTGTAATTGAAAAAATTCAGCGC
This sequence comes from uncultured Gallionella sp., assembly GCA_947084955.1. GTDB lineage: Bacteria > Pseudomonadota > Gammaproteobacteria > Burkholderiales > Gallionellaceae > Gallionella. The sequence continues at coordinate 117,976 of CAMTUO010000020.1, read as the reverse complement.
ATCAGTCGTCCAGGATTGCGTATTTACAAGGGTAGCAATGACATTCCCAAGGTGATGAATGGCCTCGGTATTGCGATTGTTTCCACTTCAAAGGGTTTGATGACCGACCGCAAAGCTCGCGCCAATGGTATCGGCGGCGAAGTACTGTGCGTAGTCGCGTAGTGAGGTAAATATGTCTAGAGTAGCCAAGAATCCTGTCATCGTGCCTGCTGGTGTAGAAGTTAGCATGGATGAAAATGAAATATCGTTTAAGGGCCCTTTGGGTTCCCTTAAGCAAAGCCTCAAGGGTGACATTAAAGTCGTTCGTGAAGGTGATAGCCTGATGTGTACTGCAACTTCCGGATCCAAGCAGTCGAATGCGATGTCCGGTACGATGCGCGCATTGCTGGCTAACATGGCGCATGGCGTAAGCCAGGGTTTTGAGCGTAAGTTGACTCTGGTTGGTGTGGGATATCGTGCCCAGGCTGCCGGTGATACGTTGAACCTGACGCTGGGTTTTTCTCACCCGGTCGCTTATGTGATGCCTGCTGGTGTGGTTGTTACGACACCAACGCAAACTGAAGTGGTACTTAAGGGTGCTGACAAGCAACGTGTAGGTCAGGTTGCCGCTGAAATTCGTGCTTTCCGTGAACCTGAGCCATACAAGGGCAAGGGTGTGCGTTATAGCGACGAAGTCGTGGCTCTGAAAGAAACCAAGAAGAAATAATTGAGGCGGATATGTTGAATAAAAAAGTATCTCGTCAGCGCAGATCACGCAAAACCCGTGCTCGTATCGCTGAACAAAGAACCGTACGTTTAGCTGTTCACCGTACCAATTTGCATATCTATGCGCAGATTATTTCTGCCTGTGGCAGCAAGATTCTCGCGAGTGCATCGAGTGTTGAAGCTGATGTGCAAAAAGATCTTGCAAATGGCGGTAATAAGGCAGCTGCAGCCGTAGTAGGTCAGCGTATCGCTGAGAAGGCTAAGAGTGCAGGTATTTCGCAGGTTGCCTTTGATCGTTCCGGTAATCGTTATCATGGTCGTGTTAAAGCGTTGGCAGAAGCTGCGCGTGAACATGGTCTGCAGTTCTAATTGGAGTTGAGCAATGGCTAAGCCGCAAGGAAAAGTGCAAAAAGAGGAACGCGATGATGGCATGATCGAAAAAATGATCGCTGTGAATCGTGTCACCAAAGTTGTAAAAGGTGGTCGTATCATGGGTTTTGCCGCGCTCGCAGTGGTGGGTGATGGTGACGGCCGCATTGCAATGGGCAAGGGTAAGTCGAAAGAAGTCCCTGTTGCTGTTCAAAAAGCGATGGAAGAATGCCGCAGAAACCTGGTCAAGGTTAACCTGAAAAACGGTACTTTGCATCACGCAGTGATTGGTAAGCATGGCGCAGCCAAAGTGCTGATGCAGCCTGCTTCTGAAGGTACGGGTATTATTGCCGGTGGTGCGATGCGCGCTGTTTTCGAAGCGGTTGGCGTGCGCGATGTGCTGGCAAAATGTCTGGGTTCCAGCAATCCCTACAACGTTGTACGTGCAACGCTGAACGGATTGCAGGCATTGAATTCTCCTTCAGAGATTGCAGCCAAACGTGGCAAGAATCTCGATGAAATTTTGGGGTAAGAAATGACACAAGTCAAAACAATTAAAGTGACACAGCTCAAGAGCCAGATTGGCACTAAGGAATCGCATCGTGCTACGCTGCGTGGCCTGGGTTTGCGTCGTATCAATCATACCGTTGAACTTGAGGATACACCTTGCGTTCGCGGCATGATTAACAAAGTTTTCTACCTGGTTAAGTACGAGGCTCAATAATGCAACTTAATACTATTCAGGCAGCACCGGGTGCGAAGCACTCAAAGCGTCGCGTAGGTCGCGGAATTGGTTCCGGGCTGGGTAAGACATGTGGTCGTGGTCACAAAGGTCAGAAATCTCGTGCGGGCGGTTTTCATAAGGTCGGTTTCGAAGGCGGTCAAATGCCTTTGCAGCGCCGTTTGCCTAAGCGTGGCTTCGTTTCATTGACACGTGATGACACCGTTGAAGTTCGTTTGTCCGATCTGCAGAAGATGCCGGTTGATGCCATTGATTTGCTGGCATTGAAGCAGGCGGGTGTGGTTCGTGCAAGTGCATTGTCTGCCAAGGTTTTCTTGTGTGGTGAGATTGATCGTGCTGTTGTATTGCAGGGTTTACTGGTCAGCAAAGGTGCCCGTGCAGCGATTGAAGCCGCTGGCGGTAGCATCGCTGAATAAGGCTGGCCGTGAGCAAAGTCACTAAAGATGCGCCTAAGGCAAAATACGGGGATTTAAGCGCCCGACTATGGTTTTTGCTGGGCGCACTGGTTGTGTTTCGCATAGGCGCGCACATTCCGGTGCCTGGTATTGATCCAGTTGTACTGGCTGATCTTTTTAAGTCTCAAAAGAATGGCATTCTGGGCATGTTCAACATGTTCTCGGGTGGCGCTTTATCTCGCTTCACCATTTTTGCACTGGGTATCATGCCGTATATTTCGGCTTCGATCATCATGCAGTTGGCGGCAATTGCCGTTCCAACGCTTGAGCAGTTGAAAAAGGAAGGTGAATCCGGGCGTCGCAAGATTACGCAGTACACACGTTACGGTACGCTGGGTTTGGCGGTTTTTCAGTCATTTGGTATTTCGGTCGCATTGCAGGCGCAACCCGGTCTGGTATTGCACCCCGGTACGATGTTTCAGATGACGACCATGATCACGCTGATCACCGGTACCATGTTTCTGATGTGGCTGGGTGAGCAGATCACTGAGCGCGGTTTAGGTAACGGAATTTCGCTGATCATTTTTGCAGGTATTGCAGCGGGTTTGCCCCATGCGATCGGCAGTACGCTTGAATTGGCCCGTACCGGCGCGTTTTCAATCCCGCTGGTGTTGTTTCTGTTTGTCGGCGCGATTGCGGTGACGGCGCTGGTGGTATTTGTTGAGCGTGGACAGCGTAAAATTCTGGTCAACTATGCAAAACGTCAGGTGGGTAACAAGATATATGGCGGGCAGAGTTCGCATTTGCCTCTGAAGCTGAACATGGCGGGTGTCATTCCTCCAATCTTTGCTTCAAGCATGATTTTGTTTCCGGCGACGATTGCCGGCTGGTTTGGAAATGCGCCAGGTTTTAGCTGGTTAAAAGATGCGAGTCAGATGCTGGCGCCGGGTCAACCGGTTTATGTGCTGGCTTATGCAAGTGCCATTTTCTTTTTCTGTTTCTTTTATACGGCGTTGGTTTTCAGCCCGAAGGAAACAGCAGATAATTTGAAGAAGAGCGGTGCATTTCTGCCCGGTATACGTCCAGGTGAACAGACGGCACGTTATATTGAAAAGATTATGCTGCGTTTGACTTTGATCGGTGCAGTTTATATTACGCTGGTTTGCTTGTTGCCTGAGTTTTTGGTGGTCAAGTTTAATGTTCCGTTTTATTTCGGTGGAACGTCGTTGCTGATCCTTGTGGTTGTGACGATGGACTTTATGGCTCAGGTGCAATCGTATCTGATGACACACCAATATGATAGTTTGCTGAAAAAGGCTAATTTTAAAGGTGGGTTGTCGCGCTAATGGCAAAAGAAGATGTAATTCAGATGCAAGGTGAGATTGAGGAGTCGTTGCCCAATGCAACGTTCCGAATCAAGCTGGAAAATGGTCATGTGGTGCTGGGTCATATTTCTGGAAAAATGCGTATGCACTATATTCGCATTTTACCCGGCGACAAGGTGACAGTGGAATTGACTCCATATGATTTGAGCAGGGCGCGAATAGTCTTCCGCGCAAAATAGTTTAACGAGTTAGGAGAAGCAAAATGAGAGTTCAAGCATCAGTAAAAAAAATCTGCCGTAACTGCAAGATTGTTATTCGTAAACGTGTTGTGCGTGTAATTTGCACTGAGCCACGTCACAAGCAACGCCAGGGTTAATTGTTTAGCCTTGGTTTTTGATGATATAATTTTCGTTTTTTAAAGATAGGGTAGCTGCATGGCACGTATTGCAGGGGTAAATATCCCAAACCACCAACACGCTGTAATCGCGTTGACCGCGATTTATGGTATCGGACGAGTTCGCTCGCAAAGTATTTGCGCAGCAGCCGGAATCACGCCTAGCGTCAAGATGAAAGACTTGACTGACGCTGAAGTTGAAAAACTGCGCGAAGAAGTTGCCAAATTTACCGTCGAGGGTGATCTGCGTCGTGAAACGACAATGAACATCAAGCGTCTGATGGATTTGGGTTGCTACCGTGGCGTACGTCATCGTCGCGGCCTTCCATGCCGTGGCCAGCGTACTCGTACCAATGCGCGTACGCGTAAAGGTCCGCGCAAGGCAATCGCCGGCGCCAAGAAGTAATTTTGCGTTAACGCGAGAGGATTGAATTATGGCTAAGCCAAGCACGAAAGTGCGTAAAAAAGTTAAAAAGAACGTGGTTGAAGGTATTGCTCACGTTCATGCTTCCTTTAACAACACCATCGTAACCATCACGGATCGTCAGGGCAATGCGCTGGCCTGGTCTACCAGTGGCGCCAATGGTTTTAAAGGTTCGCGCAAAAGTACCCCGTTTGCTGCTCAGGTTGCTGCCGAAGTGGTTGGCAAGTCTGCTGCGGAATGTGGTGTTAAAAATATTGAAGTGCGTATCAAGGGCCCAGGTCCTGGTCGTGAATCTACAGTACGTGCATTGAATGCAGCTGGTTTTAAGATCACAAGCATTTCTGATATCACGCCGGTGCCGCACAACGGTTGCCGCCCGCCTAAAAAGCGTCGTATCTAATTTATTTGGGAGTTGATCTTGGCTAGAAATCTTGATGCAAAATGCCGTAAGTGTCGCCGTGAAGGCGAGAAGCTGTTCCTTAAAGGCGAAAAATGCTTTACCGACAAATGTGCGGTTGAGCGTCGCGCTTACCCGCCTGGTCAGCATGGCCAGCGCCGTAATACGCGTCTGTCCGAATATGGTGGTCAGTTGCGTGAAAAGCAGAAAGTACGTCGTATCTATGGCGTACTTGAACGTCAGTTCCGCCTGACCTACAAAAAGGCTGAAAGTTCACGCGGCATTACCGGCGAATCTTTGCTGCAATTGCTGGAATCCCGTCTGGATAATGTGACATACCGTATGGGTTTTGGCGCATCACGTGCTGAAGCGCGTCAGGTCGTTCGTCATAACGGTCTGCTGGTTAACGGCAAGCGTGTAAACATTCCTTCTTACCAGGTTCGTCCGGGTGATGTGGTTGAAGTGGCAGAGAAATCCAAGGCGCAATTGCGTATCAAGGCTGCGATTGCCGCTGCTGAAACACGCGGTTTTCCGGAATGGATTGAAATGGATACCAAAGCGTTCAAGGGTACCTTTAAGGCCATCCCTCAACGTGCTGAACTGCCTGCAACCATCAACGAGCATCTCGTGGTTGAGTTGTATTCCAAGTAATCCACGCGGAGTAGCATATGTTTAACAATGATTTTTTGAAGCCTCGCATCATAGAAGTTCAAAAGACCTCCGAGACCCAGGCTAAAGTGGTGATGGAGCCTTTTGAGCGCGGTTTTGGCCATACTTTGGGTAATGCGCTGCGTCGCATCCTGTTATCGTCGATGGCCGGTGCTGCACCGACCGAAGTCAAGATGGCCGGTGTGCTGCATGAGTATGCAACGATTGATGGCGTGCAGGAAGATGTTGTTGATATCCTGTTGAACCTCAAGGGTGTCGTGCTTCGTCTTCACGGTATCAAGGAAGTTGTGCTGACACTGAAAAAAGAAGGTTTCGGTGTTGTGACTGCTGCGGATATCAGTGCCAATGCGGATGTAGAAGTGTTGAATCCTGATCACGTGATTGCGCATCTGACTGCCGGCGGTAAGCTGGACATGCAGATCAAGGTTGAGCAGGGTCGCGGTTATGTTTCCGCAATCTCACGTCAGTTGCCGAATGAAACGCGCGCAGTGGGTCATATCGCGCTGGACGCTTCGTTTAGTCCGGTGAGTCGTGTGAGTTACGCGGTTGAGAGCGCGCGCGTTGAACAGCGTACCGATCTGGACAAACTGATCATGACGATAGAGACCAACGGTGCAATTGATCCTGAACAGGCAATACGCAATGCAGCGCGTATTCTGGTCGATCAGTTCTCCGTGTTCGCTGCCCTTGAAGGCACCGAGCCCGTTATTGAGAAAGAACATGTTCCTCAGGTTGATCCTATCCTGTTGCGTCCGGTTGATGATCTGGAATTGACTCCGCGTTCTTCAAATTGTCTGAAGGCGCAAAGCATCCATTACATCGGTGATCTGATTCAGTACAGTGAAAACGATTTGTTGCGTACGCCTAACCTGGGTCGCAAATCTCTGAATGAGATCAAGCAGGTACTCGCTGAGCACAATTTGTCGCTGGGCATGAAGCTGGAAAACTGGCCGGTTGCAGCTGCTTAAAGCGGCAAACGCCATTAGTGGAATAACTGAAGTTTAAGAGAGGCAAATTATGCGTCACCGTTTAGGTTTAAGAAAACTCAACCGTACCAGCAGTCACCGTCTGGCAATGTTCCGCAACATGACTGTGTCGTTGTTGCGCCACGAAGTCATCAAGACTACCCTGCCTAAGGCCAAGGAACTGCGTCGTGTTGCAGAACCTATTCTGACTCTCGGCAAGACGCCTACACTGGCAAATCGTCGTCTGGCTTTCGCCCGTCTGCGTGACCGTGAAATGGTGGTCAAGCTGTTCGACGAACTGGGTCCGCGTTATGCAGCCCGCAATGGCGGTTACCTGCGTGTTCTGAAATTTGGCTTCCGTCAGGGTGATAATGCACCTATGGCATTGGTTGAACTGATGGATCGCCCGGCTGACGCTGAAGTGGTTGATGCAGAGTAAATAACTGCGCGTTGCTAGTATCAAATAAAAAGCCGGCTTGTCCGGCTTTTTGTGTTTTCATCGATTCAATTCCCCTACCTTTTTTGGCTAGGAATTTTCCTATTTACAAACAGGATTATTCTTAATAAAAACGTCATATTTTAATCATGCGTCCGTAATATGTCATTGCTATTCTGTAATGCGGCGTTCTTCAAACAGGTTGAGCGCTACATTCAAATACATAGGTCGGGGCAAATTAAAATGAGTATTCGTCAACGTATTACCCTGTTGATTGTTATATCGATTATTTCGGTGTTGGCCGTGGGCGGTTATTCGATTTCTCAGGCAAGGGTTAATGCTGCCGACGTGAAACGAGTAACGTCTGATGTTGTGCCCAGTGCGCTGGCAACGGCTGACCTTGTCGCACAGGTTAAAGACATGCAACTTGTCATTTTGTCGCTTATATCCGAGACGGATGCAAACCTTGCGGTTCAGGCAAATAATAAACTTGAAACAGGCAAGGCTGAACTTAAGAAAAGTATTGATTTTCAATTCGACCATGCGTTTGATGCGACACAGAAGGGTCTGATTGAGCAGTCCAGAGACAAGCTGACCGAATATTTCAGCGCAATCGATGAGACGGCTAAGGCCAAGCTTTCCGGCCAGAATGATATTGCTCAGGCAAGTTATTATGGCAATGTCGTGGTTTTGCAACGTGAGTTGCAGCAGGTGGTTGATACCCTGCGAACTGAGAAAACCCGTGAAAAAGACGGCGCAATTACGGCGCTAAACGATAACCTGTCAAAAACAGCCAAGGGTGTTGCCGCCCTGTCGGCATTTACCATAGTCGCTCTGGCGCTTTTCGGGTTCGTGCTTTACCGGCAGATCATTAAACCCATCAGTCAGATGGAAACGACGACCAGTGAGATTGCTTCCAGTCAGGACTTTACACGCAGGGTTCCTGTCAAGCGTATGGACGAGATCGGTAAGTCGATCGTTGCATTTAATATGATGATCACAAAGATTGAGGAAAACTCGGGGTTGCTTAAACAGAAAACCCATGACATACAAACTATGTTGCAGAACATGCCGCAGGGAATATTGACCATTACGAGCGGGAATCTGATTCATCCGGAATATTCGGCCTACCTCGAAACGATATTCGAAACTAATGAGATTGCCGGTCAGAATGTAATGAGTCTGGTGTTTGCGGATACCAATCTGGGTACGGATATCTTGTCGCAGATTGAAGCCGCTATCTCAGCTTGTATTAACGAAGATGCGATGAATTTTGATTTCAATTGTCACCTGCTGGCGGGGGAAATTGAAAAGAAAATGGGTGATGGCAGAACGAAGATTCTGGATCTCAACTGGTCTGTGATTACCGATGACAAGGATACGGTGGTGCGCCTGATGCTGTGTGTGCGTGATGTTACCGAATTGCGCGCGCTGGCTGCTGAAGCGAACAAGCAGAAACGTGAACTGGAAATTATCGGCGAGATTCTGTCCGTGACCCAGGAGAAGTTCCAGGAATTTATCATGGGATCGCTGAAATTTGTCGAAGAAAATGAACAGTTGATCCGTCAGAGCGTCGATTTTGATAGTGAAATTATTACCAGACTGTTCCGTAATATGCATACCCTCAAGGGAAATGCACGAACCTATGGTCTGCGACATTTGACCAATACGGTGCATGAAGTGGAGCAGACCTATGTTGAATTGCGTAAACCGCATGCTGAATGGGCATGGGATCAGGATGTACTGCTCAATGAACTCTTGAACGTAAAAGGCACGCTTGATTATTATGTAAAAATCAATGAAGTCAGCCTGGGACGCAAAGGCGCAGGACGCCGTGGCGGCGTCGAACATTATTTGATGGTCGACAAGAAGCAGATCAGCGAAACCATACAGTTTCTTGAAAAAACTGCACCGGGCAATCTGCATGAATTACTTGCAGCGCACAACGCCGTACGCAAGACACTGCGCCTGATGGGCACGTCGCGCATTATCGAAATACTGGAGGGGGTATTTGCTTCTCTGCCGCCGCTGGCCAGGGAAATGGGTAAGTTGCCACCCATCATCGACATTCAGGATAACGGCTATGTGATTCACAATCAGGCGAAAGCCATGCTTAAAAATGTCTTCATGCATCTGCTCAGAAATGCGATGGATCACGGCATCGAAAGTCCTGAGGTGCGTGCGTCGCAGAACAAGCCGCAGGCCGGAACGATCAGCCTGTTGATGGATACCCAGGATGACAGGCTGCAAATGAGACTCAGCGATGATGGTCGCGGATTGGCACTGGGTCATATCCGTAAAATTGCAATTGAAAAGGATATCATCAAGTCGGGAGAATTGATGAGCGATGAAGAAATTGCACAGCTGATCTTCCGCCCGGGTTTTTCGACAGCCAGTAGCGTGACTGAAATATCAGGACGCGGTGTCGGTATGGATGCGGTGCGTGATTTTGTCAGTCGTGAAAAAGGCAGCATTAATATATCCTTTACCGACAGCAATGAGGGTGCTGAATATCGGAAATTCGAGATGATCGTCAGTCTGCCCAAGGTGCTGTCCGAAAATGTGGAGGGTTTCGAATTTCAACATCAGGAGGATGTTGAAGATCACATGGTTGAATTTAAGGCCGCAGAATTTTTGACCGAGAAGCAGGCATAGGCCCATGATCATTCAATACTTAATCGGTGTGCTTCTGGCCGGCGCAAGCGGTGCAACAGCCGCTTATTTCATGTTGAATTTGCGGCTGTCGAAACAGCTGGCGCGCAATCAGGCTGAACATCATGCGCAACTTACTGGTTTGCAGGAAGAAAATAGTCAGCTTAAAGATGGGTTTGAGACGAGCAGCAGTGCAAAAGTGGCGCTTGAAGCGCAGAACAAGTTACTTCAGGAGCGCAACGTCGAACTGAGTGACACGGTTGCGCAATTGAACCTGAATATGAGCTGTATGACTGAGGAACTTGAGTCCAGCCGCATGCGCGCTGCAAGCGATCTGGAAGCACTCAAGACCGGCATGTTAAAGCGTATGAAGGAAATCTCCGATGAAGCTGAAGAGCTCAAGCGTGTGGCGGTGACTTTTGAACACTGGCACGGAGAGATGAGTTCGCTGATGGCGCAGAACACGCACATGCGCATCAAGAATCAGGAATTTGCGTCCATCGTCAAGCATGTAATATTGGTCGCATTGAACGCTTCGATTGAGGCCGCGCGCGCGGGCGAGTGGGGCCGCGGTTTTGCGGTGGTTGCAGAACAGGTGAATGCACTGGCGGTACGTTCCGAAGCGCTATCGCTGGAATATGGACACAGCCTGCGCAAGAATGACCTGATTACCACGGTGACCTTCCAGGATATACAAGCGAGCGGAAAAATGATGATGGCGGCCTTCAGTGCGATGGATAGCAAAATCAGCCAGCTCAGATCAACGCTGCACTAGGAGAATAGCGTGATCAGTGAACAATCCAGGCTAGGCATCGATTTCATATTTGATAGGGCTGCAAGAAAAGCACTCGTTCTCAATCCGGATGATAGCTGCGTGATCGAAAAAATGCCCGAGGACAAATCGGGTGATTTTCAGGGCAGGCAAATGCTGGTGCTGACTATCTCATCCCTGCTGTTCAGGGTATTGACAATATTTCACATCGATGAAGATAAAACTACGCGGGATTACTTTCTCAACAAGAATCCAGAGCGATCGCTGGAAGATTTTTTTTCTGAGATCGCCAACCTTTGCAGCGGGGCGATGAATCAGGAGTTGTTGAAATATTTTCCGCATCTGGGCATGTCCACACCCTATTGGCTGAGCGGTCAGTGCCTGCCGTATCTGAAGGAGCTGAATCCCGGCTATCTGTCACGCCATGCAATTACCATCAACGATTCCGTATGTCTGCATGCAACGATCTGCATGTGTCATTACGCGCCGGTGCATTTTGAAGTGGATCAGAAAGATGTCGAAGACATCAGCGGCGAACTTGAATTTTTCTGAAAATTTCTTGGATAAGGATAACGCAATGACCAACAATCTGGTGAGCAAGGTACTGGTGCTCGACGACAGCCCGGCTCATTCACAGGCGATCAAGACGTTTTGTGATGAAAATAATCTCATCGCGCTCAAGGTGCGCAAAAATCGCCTGATGTCAGTGCTGCAGTCCAATATTGATCTGGGCGCAATACTGTATTCGGAAAACTACGGCGGCACCTCGAAAGAAAACACGGAGATCGCCTTAAAGATACACGCGTACCGTCCCGAGCTGCCCATCATCATTCGCCGGGAGAGCGAAGCCACGCTGGATGACCTGCCTGAAATCGTACGCCCCGCTTTTTGTGCGGCCTATGTGGCCGCTGACATGAGCACGCTGCGCCGCGTGATCGATGAATACATCTTCAGTCTGGTATATCCGAACGCGCTGGTGCGCGGTATTTCCGAAATCACGGAGTCCGTACTGGCCAAGCAGTTCAAGTCGTTGACGATTTCATGGAATACGCCTTATATCGTGCGCGACCGGGTGATCTTCGGCGAGGTATTCAGTCTGATTCCGCTGGAGAGCAACTGGTGTCGGGGTTATATGATGTTGCAGACGGAGGAAGAGCCGATACTGGATGTGCTGGGTTGCTACAGTCCGACTGATGCAGATACGAACTTTCGTGCGGTGAACAGCCTGTTGGGCGAAATAACCAATCTGATCTGGGGGGCGTTTAAGAATCGCTATATCGGCGATGCGACGGTATCGTCTGGCAATCAGATACAGGTGCCGCTGGTTGTCAACCACAAGCATAAATACATCTCCTTCGGCACGGAAAATCCTCAGTTGTGTTTTCTGTATACCCTGGTAGATGAAAATGCCGGCCGTACGGTGAAGATTTATCAGCGCTTTATTTTTAATCTCAACTGGTCGCCTGAGGATTTTAAAGAGATTGTGCATGATGTTGAAGAACTGGTTGAGTCCGGCGAACTGGAAATGTTTTAATTTTATTAAGGAAAAAATAATGGCTAAAATTCTTGTGGTAGATGATTCAAGTACGGTCCGTGATGAAGTGGCGGGTTTTTTGAAAAAAAGCGGACTGGACGTGGCGACGGCGGTGGATGGCAAGGATGGACTTGCCAAGCTCAAGGGTGATACCGGTATCAAGCTGGTGCTGAGCGATGTCAATATGCCCAATATGGACGGGCTGACCATGGTCGAAAAGATTCGCGGTGAGCTGGGTAACAGTGCAGTCAATATCATCATGCTGACGACCGAGAGCAGTCCGAGCATGAAAGAGCGTGGCAAGGCCGCAGGTATCAAGGGCTGGATCGTCAAGCCTTTCAAGGGCGACGCCGTTCTCGAAAGCATCAAAAAGCTGTCCGCGTAGCCGTTCGAGCGGCTGTTGCCTGAAAGAAATAAAAAGCCGGACAGTTCCGGCTTTTTGCTATGATTCGTACCTAAAATCGATGCGCATCATTTTGAAATCTCGGAGTCAGCATGCCTAACTGGTTTGAAGATAATTCACTGTCTATCGGCCGTACCCCTTTGGTGCGATTGAATCGCGTGACGGATGGAACGCCTGCCATAATCTTGGCCAAGATCGAAGGCAGGAATCCCGCCTATTCAGTCAAGTGCCGCATTGGTGCCGCGATGGTTGATGATGCCGCAAAACGCGGGCTGCTGGGGCCGGGCAAACATCTGGTCGAGCCTACCAGCGGCAATACCGGCATTGCGCTGGCTTTTGTTGCGGCAGCACGCGGCATTCCGCTGACGTTAACCATGCCGGAAACCATGAGTATCGAACGGCGCAAGTTGCTGGCAGCATTCGGTGCAAATCTGGTGCTGACTGAAGGCGCGAAAGGAATGAGCGGGGCCATTGCAAAAGCGGAAGAAATTGCCGCTTCTGATCCGGATAAATATCTTCTGCTCCAGCAGTTCAAGAATCCGGCCAATCCGCTGATCCATGAGCAAACCACCGGTCCTGAAATCTGGAACGATACCGATGGCAATGTCGATATCTTCGTATCCGGTGTGGGTACCGGCGGCACACTGACCGGTGTGTCACGCTATATCAAGAGGACGCGCGGTAAAACCATCCTGTCTGTGGCCGTTGAACCCTCGGCCAGCCCGGTGCTCACGCAGTTTCGTGCCGGTGAACCGATCAAACCCGGCCCGCATAAGATACAGGGCATAGGCGCAGGATTTGTGCCGGCGACGCTGGATATGTCTTTGGTCGACGAAATTGAGCAGGTCAGCAATGAAGAGGCCATTCTGTATGCGCGTCGCCTGGCTCAGGAAGAGGGAATTCTGTCAGGCATCTCCTGCGGCGCTGCGGTCGCTGTTGCGGTGCGTCTGGCGCAACGCCCAGAGCATGCCGGTAAAACCATCGTCGTCATCCTGCCCGACTCAGGAGAGCGGTATCTGAGTTCGGCCTTATTCGAGGGGTTGTTCGATGAAAAAGGGCTGGCGGTTTAAACGTTATATATTCTTTTTGGCATGCCGGATGTAGGGTGCCAATTCGGAACAATCTTGCATTAAGTTTTCCGTACGTACGCTTCGAAGCCATGAATGGAGAGCGGGCGGCTGAAAAAATAACCCTGATAGCTGTGGCACCCGACGCCGGCCAGGAATTCCCGCTGGGCTTCGGTCTCCACACCTTCCGCGATGACGCCCAGCCCCAGGCTTGCGGCAAGCGCCACGATGGTTCTGGCAATCGCCGCATCGTTGGGATCGATGAGCACGTCGCGGACAAATGACTGATCGATCTTGAGTTGATCCAGCGGCAGGCGTTTCAGATAGCTCAGGCTGGAATAACCGGTGCCGAAATCGTCCAGCGAGAATCCCACGCCCTTGGCTTTTAGTGCGAACATTTTTTCGATTACGCCCTGGACGTTATCGACCAGCAGGCTCTCGGTCAGCTCCAGCTTGAGGCGGTGCGGGTTGGCTTCGGTCTTTTTGAGTATGGACAGTACCTGATGGACAAAATCAGGCTGTTTGAACTGGTGTGCGCTCACATTGACGGCGAGCGTCAGTTCGCACATCTCGGGCTGGTTCGCCCATACGGCAAGCTGGGCACAGGCGGTTTCCAGCACCCATGAACCGAGCGGCAGGATGAGCCCGGTGTCTTCCGCCAGTGGAATGAATTCGGCAGGGGAGACCATGCCTCGCTCAGGATGTTGCCAACGCACCAGCACTTCGGCGCCGGTGACGCGCCCTGCGTCGGTGACCTGTGCCTGGTAGTGGAGCAGGAACTGTTCTTTCTGGACTGCATCACGCAATCCCGCTTCCAGTTCCGCACGCCGGACAACACAGGTTTGCATCACAGGATCAAAAAATCTAAGGGTATTGCGCCCGGTTTCCTTGGCGCGGTACATGGCAAGATCAGCCTGTTTTAACAGATCATCAATGCTGACCTGAATGCCGGTGAACAGTGTTGCGCCGATACTGGGTGTGCTATGACAGACGGCACCCTTGAGGGGGTATACCTGGTTGAGAGCGGTCAGGATTTTATCGCCGACAATTTCGGTCTGGTCGGCGGCTTCACCCTTGATGTTGCTTAGCCCCATTAAAATGACCACGAACTCATCGCCGCCCAGACGTGCTACCGTTTCCTCCGCGCGTAAGCATCCTCTCAGGCGATCAGCAACCTGTTTGAGCAGCAAATCGCCGACATCGTGGCCCAGTGTGTCATTGAGCGTCTTGAAATTGTCCAGATCAATCAGTAGCAGTGCGCAGTGACTTTCGCTGCGCGCGCTGGCGGTCATGGCCTGTTTCAGACGGTCAAACAGCAGCGTCCGGTTGGGCAATCCGGTGAGCTGGTCGTAGAAGGCCAGTTCATTGATCTTTTCTTCGGCGAGTTTGCGTGTGGTGATATCCAGATGGGTGCCGACGTAATGGGTCACGACGCCTTTCTCGTCTTTGACGGCTGAAATAGTGAGCCATTTCGGAAAGACTTCGCCGTTTTTTCGCTTGTCCCAGATTTCGCCCTGCCATGACCCGTTGCGGTTGATGCTCTCCCACATGGCCCGGTAAAACGCCGCGTCATGACGATCCGATTTGAGCATCGACGGTGTTTTTCCAACGATTTCGTCTGCCGAATAACCCAGTGACGCGCTAAAGGCGCCGTTGATTTTCAGGATCACACCCGCCGCGTCTGTGATCATCATGCTTTCTTGTGACTCAAACGCGGTGGCGGCAATGCGCAGTTGGGCAATGTTGTGCTGTTGCGCCTCAATCATGTTGTTAAATTCACGCGCGACGGCTGTAATGTCACGTGGACCATGCTCATTTGCCCGGATATTCAAATCGCCATCGCGAACAGCGCGTGCCACTTTTTCCAGCTCTGCAATCGGTACGGTCATTTTCCGCGAAATATAAATGACGAGCAGCAGCAGCAGCATAATAGTGCACGATGCGATGGTGGAGGAGATCAGCGCTCTTTGTCTGGCTTTGGCATAAATGCTGGTGGCCGGGACCCCCACCCAGGCGATCCAGCCCGTGGCGGGCATAGGCAGGACAGCATAGTAACGCGTCACTCCATCGGCTGCCATGCTTTCAAATTCGCCATCCCGGATGGCGACAATATTTCTGGCTGCCTGCGCTTTTGGGCGTTTGCCGATCGTCTTGTTTTCGTCGACATTGCGCCAGATCAGTATGCCGTCCGGACTGAAATACCCATAGTGGCTGCGTTCCGGCAGAAGCTGGATGGGGATATTAGGATCGAAAAAGTGCTGACCCAGTGATACGTGGATCGCCCCGATCATCTGATGATGAGAATTCCAGATGGGGGTGCTGAGCACAGACACCAGTTTGTGGCTGAGCGGACCCATGAAGGGTGAACTGATCGAGAATTTTTTGTCCTTCAGGACTTGTTGAAACCAGGGTGATTTTTCAAAGCTGACCGGATTGCCTTCGGGTATTGGCATCGTAGAGCATATTAACTGCCCCGTCATATCCAGATATCCGACATTGATATAGTCGGGATTGAGTATCAGCATGTCTTTCAGGAGGGGGTCGCAGTGGCGAGGATCAAGCTGTTGGATGAGCGGGCGGGTCGCCAGTCGTTCCAGGGACAGACGAGTTTCGTTAATCCTGTCACCAGTTTTGTCGGACAGTGTGCTCGCCAGTGTGCGCAGCGAGGTTTTGGTATTGGTGATGGTTTGTTGTCGGTCGAAATAAATGCCCAACACGACGCCGGCTACGAGAGGAAAGGAGACCGCCAGTACCAGCAGTAATAAATAATTTTGAATAGAAAACGGGGCTGCGGCCTTATCCATATAGATCAATCGCATATATTTTAAACATCCGGCATAGGCGCCGGACAGAAGAAACAGGCTAAGAATATACTGTTTTTTGACGCGAGACTATAGCTCGTTAAAAATGCTTCTGTCTTTGCAGAGTGGTGCCGCATGTTGCGGTTTTTTTATGTTGCGGCAGTGCTGCGGCGGATAAATTCAACTTTTTGATTATTCTGATATTTTTCCGCGCAACGTCTTGATCTCGCCGCGCCGTGTTTTACCTTCCAGACGCTTTTTTCTTGAGCTTTTGGTGGGCTTTGTCGGCGTACGTTTTTTCGGCGAAAATCCCGCGCTGACAATCAGCGCCTGCAGGCGGGAGAGCGCGTCATCGCGATTTTTCTCCTGACTGCGGTAGCGCTGCGCCTTGATCACGATCACCCCGTCGCTGGAGATGCGCCGGTCAGCCAGAAGCAACAGTTTTTCCTTGTATTCTTCCGGGAGTGATGAGGCATGGATGTCGAAACGCAGGTGGATGGCGGTGGACACCTTGTTAACGTTCTGTCCGCCCGCGCCCTGCGCGCGTATCGCATTGAGCTCGATTTCGCTGTCGGGGATTTCAATCTGGCCGGTTATTTGCATGTTGCCAAGGCTTTCTTCAGATATACGCCGGTTACGCTTTTCTTGTTTTTCGCGATGTCCTGTGGCGAACCCTGAGCGATGATCTGACCGCCGCCGTCCCCACCTTCAGGTCCCAGATCGATCACCCAGTCGGCGGTCTTGATCACATCCAGGTTGTGTTCGATCACCACCAGCGTGTTGCCCTGATCGCGCAGTTTGTGGATCACGCGCAAGAGCTGCGCGATGTCGTGAAAATGTAAGCCGGTGGTGGGCTCGTCCAGAATATACAGCGTGCGGCCGGTGTCGCGCTTGGACAGTTCCAGCGAGAGCTTGACGCGTTGCGCCTCCCCTCCTGACAAGGTGGTCGCCGATTGTCCCAGCGTGATGTAACCCAGACCCACGTCCAGCAGCGTTTGCAGCTTGCGGGCGATCACTGGCACGGCCTTGAAGAATTCATGCGCGGCTTCCACCGTCATCTGCAATATCTGCTGGATGTTGCGTCCCTTGTACTGGATTTCCAGCGTTTCGCGGTTATAGCGCTGGCCGTGGCAGACATCGCAGGGAACATACACATCCGGCATGAAATGCATTTCAACCTTGATCACGCCATCGCCCTGACAGGATTCACACCTGCCACCCTTGACGTTGAAGGAGAATCGCCCCGGGCCGTAACCGCGTTCGCGCGACGAGGGGACGCCGGCGAACAGGTCACGTATCGGCGTAAACAGTCCGGTGTAGGTGGCCGGGTTGGAGCGCGGCGTGCGGCCGATGGGCGACTGATCGACGTTGATCACCTTGTCGAAAAATTCAAGGCCGCTGATCGAGGTGTGCGGTGCGGGTTCGTTGTTGCTGCGGTACAGGTGTTGCGAGACGGCGGGGTAGAGCGTGTCGTTGATCAGCGTGGATTTACCGGAACCCGATACGCCGGTGACGCAGGTTAACAGGCCTACCGGCAGGTTGAGCGTGACGTCCTTGAGGTTGTTGCCACAGGCGCCCACTATGCTCAGCATGCGTTCAGGGTCCGGCGTGAGACGGCTTAAAGGCATCGGTATCTGGCGGCGTCCGGTCAGATAGTCACCGGTGAGGGAATTGTGATCCCGGCAGATTTCATCCGGTGTGCCTTGCGCGACGATCAAACCGCCGTGCTCGCCCGCGCCCGGTCCCATATCTACCACATAGTCGGCATGACGGATCGCATCCTCGTCGTGTTCCACCACGATCACGCTGTTGCCCATGTCGCGCAATTTGTACAAGGTGGTCAGCAGGCGATCGTTATCGCGCTGATGCAGTCCAATGGAAGGTTCGTCCAGCACATACATCACGCCGGTCAGTCCCGAGCCGATTTGTGATGCCAGACGGATGCGCTGGGCTTCGCCGCCCGACAGTGTTTCGGCGGAGCGCGCCAGCGTCAGATAATTGAGGCCCACGTTATTCAAGAAGGTCAGCCGGGAGGCGATCTCGTGCACGATCTTTTCGGCGATGGCCAGTTTTTGTCCCTGTAGGCGGATATTCTGGAAAAACTGCAATGCCTGTTGCAGCGGCAGTGCACTGATTTGATGGATGGTTTTGTCAATAAAACGCACATGGCGCGCTTCCAGGCGCAAACGTGTGCCGTGGCATTCCGGACAGGTGCAGCTGTTGAGATACTTCGAGAGTTCCTCGCGCACGGTAGGGGATTCGGTTTCCTTGTAGCGGCGTTCCAGATTATTGACGATGCCTTCAAAGGCATGTGTATGCAGCACCGGCCTGCCGCGTTCGCTGATATGCTGGAAGCCGATTTCCTCACGGCCTGTGCCATACAGGATGATTTGCTGAATCGGGTCCGGCAGGCTCTCGTAGGATTGTTCCAGATCGAAGCTATAGTGGCGGGCAAGCCCGGACAATAACTGATGATAGAACTGATTGCGTCTGTCCCAGCCTTTAATCGCCCCCGAACTCAAAGACAGAGCTGGGAGCGTGACGATGCGCTTCGGATCGAAAAAGCTGATCACGCCCAGTCCGTCGCACTTGGGACAGGCGCCCATCGGATTGTTGAATGAAAACAATCGCGGTTCGAGTTCCGGCAGCGAGTAGTTGCAGATCGGACAGGCGAATTTGGCCGAGAACAGGTGCTCTGTGCCTGTGTCCATTTCCACCGCTACCGCGCGTCCGTCGGCGTGGCGCAGTGCGGTCTCGAAGGATTCGGCCAGACGCTGTTTGGAGTCAATATTGACTTTGAGCCGGTCCACCACGATCTCGACGGTGTGCTTTTTGGTTTTCTGCAAGGACGGCAGCGCGTCGATCTCATGCACCGTGCCGTTGATGCGCAGCCGGGTAAAGCCTTGCGCGCGCAACTCGTCGAACATGTCCAGCTGTTCGCCTTTGCGCCCTACTACCAGCGGCGAGAGGATCATGATCCTGGTGCCCTCAGGCAGCGCCAGCACATGATCGACCATCTGGCCTACGCTTTGCGCCTGCAATACCAGATCATGCTGCGGGCAGTACGGGTCGCCCGCGCGGGCGAACAACAGGCGCAGATAGTCGTGAATTTCCGTGACGGTGCCGACGGTTGAGCGCGGGTTGTGCGAGGTGGCTTTCTGTTCGATCGCAATCGCAGGCGACAAACCCTCGATTAAATCCACATCCGGTTTTTCCATCAGTTGCAGAAACTGCCTTGCATAGGCGGACAACGATTCCACATAGCGGCGCTGCCCCTCGGCATACAGCGTGTCGAAGGCCAGCGACGACTTGCCGGAACCGGACAATCCGGTGATCACCACCAGCTTGTGGCGCGGCAGATCAAGATCGATGTTTTTGAGGTTGTGGGTACGCGCACCGCGAATTTTGATCATGCTGGACAACCGATTAAATACGACCTGTCAATATACGCGAATTGGCTTACTTTCCCAAGCGCACGATACGCTCACGTCTGCGTGCAAACTCACCGCGCATTTTGCGGGTACTCACACTACAATAGCCGCATGGATCAGTACACACTCAGAATCATCGAAAACCTGAATGAAGTGAACGCGGCGGACTGGGATGCGCTGGCAAAAGGCGATCCGCTGCTCTCGCATGCCTTCTTCCTTGCGTTGCAGGAAAGCGGTTGCGCAACCCCGCAGTTTGGCTGGCGCGCGCAATTCATGACCGTCTGGCAGGGCGACAAACTGGCGGGTGCGATGCCGTTGTATTTGAAGATGAACTCCTATGGCGAGCATGTGTTTGATTTTGCATGGGCTGATGCCTATCGCCGCCACGGCCTGCGTTATTACCCCAAACTGGTCTGCACGGTGCCGTTTACGCCGGTGAGCGGGCAGCGGCTGCTGGCTGAATCGGAGGAAGTCCGGCGCCTGCTGCTGAAAGCCGCGCTGGATTATGCCAGAGAGACCGGCGTTTCCTCGCTGCATGGTTTGTTCCTGAACGAAGCCGATACCCGGCTTGCGCAGGAACAGGGAATGATGTTGCGTCAGGATGTACAGTTTCACTGGCAGAATGCGGGTTATCGGGATTTTGACGAATTTCTGGCGACATTGAGCCGTGACAAGCGCAAGCGTATCAAGCAGGAACGACGGCGCGTGGCGGAGGCGGGTGTCGAATTGCAGTGCGTCACGCACGCGACTCCGGAACAGTGGGCCTTTTTTGCCTCATGTTATTTGAATACCCTGCAGTTGCACAACTCGCCCCATCAGTTGAACGAGGATTTTTTCCAGCGTTTCGGGCGCACGATGCCGCAACACGCCTTGCTGGTGATCGCCACGCGGGACGGAGTGCCGATCGCGAGTGCGTTAAATTACCTCACCAATGACGCGATGTACGGACGTTCATGGGGAACCTTCGAATTTCATTCGGGGCTGCACTTTGAGGCTTGCTATTATCAGGCGATCGAATATTGCATTGCGCACAACATCAAGACGTTCGAGGGTGGCGCGCAGGGCGAGCACAAACTGGCGCGCGGCTTTCTGCCTGTGACCACGCGCTCGGCACATTGGCTCGCGCATCCGCAGTTTGCCGAAGCGGTGGAGGATTTTTTAAGGCAGGAGGCGGGCGCTGTTGCCGAGTATGTTGATGCGCTGAATGAACGCAGTCCTTTTAAGACGGTTTCCCGCGAATAACAGTCCGGCAGACGGGTAAGCTAGCTGGCAGAACCGCTTCATCGCAGTGTCATAAAGGCGTTGTATAAATTGATGAAGAGGCCCGCCATCTCGGGAGCCCTAAAGATTAACCGAATTGCAAGGATGGACAAATGCTGTCAATCAATAAGCCTGTTTTAACTGCCTTCGTGGCGGCGTTAACCGTTTCGTTGCTGTACTGCGAGGACGCACAGGCCTGGGGAGCAAGCGGTCATCGCATGATCAGCCGGATGGCGATCGAAAACCTGCCCGCCGAATTGCCTGCTTTTTTGCGAACCTCGCAGGCGGCAGAACGCATCGGTGAGCTTGGCCGCGAACCGGATCGCTCCAGAGGGGCCGGGAACAGCCACGACCGCGATCTGGACCCGGGACACTACATCGGTTTTTCGGATGATCTTACGGTTGATGGCGTTTTGCCTTTGAGCGCATCGGCATGGACCCGCGAAGACTATGATACGGCGCTCAGGGCAAAGGGGACAAACGAGTACAAGGCGGGCTTTCTGCCCTACGCGATTGTCGATGGCTGGCAACAGTTGCAAAAGGATTTTGCCTATTGGCGGGCCGATGTGGCGGCTGAAAAGATTTTCATGTCCAAGGCCGATCATGACTGGTTCATCCGGGATCGGGCGCTACGCGAAATGCTGGTGGTTCGCGATCTGGGTTACTGGAGTCATTTCGTCGCCGATGCCAGTCAGCCTCATCACGTATCGATACATCACGATGACTGGGGCGACTACCCCGATCCACGGAGCTATACGGCGATAAAAGGTTTTCACCGGGCATTCGAAGGCGAGTACGTTGCCCGCTTTGTGACTGCTCAGGACGTTGAAAAAAGGCTCAGGCCGATCCGTAAATGGGATACGTCTATTCAGGACGAAACCATGGCTTATCTGCATGCTACGCATGCTCAGGTTGTCCCGCTTTTTGAGATGGAGAAGGCGGGCAACTTCGCTACAAGAACGCCGGCTGGCGTGGATTTCGCAGCCAACAGAATCGCCGCCGCAGTATCGGAGTTGCGCGACCTGATACTGTCAGCGTGGCAAACGAGTGTTGATTCGACCGTCGGCTATCCGGCTGTTCCGGTAAGGGATGTGGAATCCGGAAAAGTGAATCCGATCCGGCAGATGCAGGGCCTGGACTGAGGGCAGGTGGCATGACAGACGCCTGCATCACCAGGGAATTTCGTGCCCGTTATAGTCCAGGAACTTCCCGGAATCAGACAGCGTAAGGGTGCTGATTACCTGCCGCATGCCCGCTATGCTCTGTGTTGTGGTGATTGCCGCATTCTGCCCGCCCATATCGGTCTGTACCCAGCCCGGGTGAAATGCGATGGCGGTGACGCCCTGCGTCTTGAGGTCTATCGCAAGGGTTTTTACGACCATATTCACCGCTGCCTTGCTGGAACGATATAAATAGTTTCCTCCGCTGCTGGTCTCCGAGATGCTGCCCATGATGCTGCTTAAAGTGACAAGGGTCTTCAGACTGCTGCGCGACAGCTGAGCCGCAAACGACTCGGCCATTTTGAGCGGTGCCATGGTGTTGATGCGAAAGACGTTTGCCCATTCATCATAGTCGGTATGACCGAACCCTTTTGCATCGCTATCCGAATAGATGCCGGCATTGTTGATGAGCAAATCGATAGCTGCATCGGCAAGCGACAAGGACAGCGCTTCGATCTGTTCATGATCGGTCACATCGAGCGTCAGAACCTGCACCTGTCCGGGATAGTCTGCCGCCAGACTATTCAGCGCGTCGGATTTTTGCCGGGTGCAGGCCAGAACCTGCCATCCGTCGGCGGCATATTGGCGGGCGAACGCCAGCCCTATTCCTCTGTTGGCGCCGGTAATCAATGTGGTTTTCATCGTTGCTCTCCTGATCTGAAATACACAGCGCGCCACGTGGCGGCGATTTAATCGTGCAGTAAATGGCCTGTTTTGACCAGTATCGTGCAGCCCGCCAGACTGAAAGGGCAGTGCGCACTGAGGTGCGGGCTGCGCATCCAGGTGCCGGCGGGGTAGCTGCCAAATTCATCTTCGAATACGCCATCCAGCACATAGATTTCTTCGCCGCCATAATGGCGGTGCGCGTTGAACCTTGTGCCCGGCGCCCAGCGCACCAGCGCCGTGTGTTGCGTGCCGAATTCCGATAGCGGCATCACCGAGAGGCCTTCCACCAGTCCCTGATACCAGGGGTGGCTTGCGGTGTGTACCAGCTTGCGCTGATCGTCCGCCGTTTCAAGATGCTGCCGTTTGACGAAAAGCGTGCAGCCCGATTCGGATTGATACGCATGCGATGAGCCGGGCGGCGACTTGATATAGTCTCCCTTGCGGTAGTTGCCGGATGCATCGCTCAGCACACCGTCGAGAATCATAATTTCCTCGCCATATTCGCAGATGCTGTTCAGGCTTGCGCCGGGTGACAATCGGATAATCGAGGTGCTGCGCGATTTGTCATCCTCACCGCATTCAAGTGCGCGATACTGAATGCCCGGCGCGGGCGAATCGGCCCACGGCAAGGTGGCGGGCTGGATGACGACGCGCTGTGATAAATCCGAATTGATTTTCATGGCTAGAAAAGTGGGGAGTTGTTAACATCGTACCATCTGATACGGTTTTTGTTGCCATGATGCCAATCCGGTATTCCTGAAAACCCTCTTTTTGAATGGACGATGTAACCGCAAATTTATGATTATTATCCGAAAAAGTTCAGATCGCGGCTATGCCGATCACGGCTGGCTGAAAAGTCATCACAGTTTTTCTTTCGCTGATTATCACGACCCGCAGCAGATGGGTTGGGGTGCATTGCGCGTCATTAACGAGGATCGCGTAGCAGCAGGCCAGGGCTTCGGCACGCACGGCCACCGCGACATGGAGATCATCAGCT
Organism: uncultured Gallionella sp.; assembly: GCA_947084955.1. Classification (GTDB taxonomy): domain Bacteria; phylum Pseudomonadota; class Gammaproteobacteria; order Burkholderiales; family Gallionellaceae; genus Gallionella. Next base: position 94,352 of record CAMTUO010000020.1, on the reverse strand, counting down.
ATGTGCTGGACGGCCAGTTGCAGCACAAGGACAACATGGGCAACGGTGCGATTATCCAGCCGGGCGATGTGCAGCGCATGAGCGCAGGTACGGGCGTGCGGCACAGCGAATTTAACCCTGCCCCGGATGCGCCGGTGCATTTTCTGCAGATATGGATCGAGCCGGAACAAACCGGCATCGCGCCCGGTTACGAGCAGAAATTTTTTACTGTAGAGGACAAGCGCGGGCAGCTCAGGTTGATCGCATCCCGGGACGGGCGCGAGGGAAGCGCCACGATACATCAGGACGCCAGCCTTTATGCCTGTCTGTTAAACGCCGGCGAGCAAGTCTCACACCGCATCGCTGCTGAACGCATCGCCTATCTGCATCTTGTAAGAGGCGCGGTGCTCGTCAACGGCATTCAGCTCAAGAGCGGGGACGCTGTCAAAATCAAAGCTGAACAGGAACTCATCATCGCGGCTGTTGAGAATTCAGAACTGCTGTTGTTCGACCTGGCCTGAATCCTTCGACACTGCAGAAAAACCCGTTTCCGGCAAAGTCATCCTGCCATCTGTCGGAATTGCACTATGCCAATTCGACTCATAAAGTGCTAGCATCAAAATCAGTCTGAAATCCATTTCAAACTTCATCCGCTGGGAGGAAATCATGAAAAAACTGGCCTTTGTAATTCTCATCACACTGAACGGTATCAGTTGTGCCCAGGCTTCAGGAATGAAGGCGGGGCTGTGGGAAGTCACTCCAACCAGTCAGATCATGGACGGCCATGACATGACAGCCGAGATGTCACAGGCTCAAGCCATGATACAGCAGCAGATGAGCAGTCTTCCCCCCGCTCAGCGTGCGCAAATGCAGTCCATGATGGGTCGTCAGGGTGCACGGAAGCACGCGAATCTGCGTCAGCTCTGCCATGGCGGCCCGTGACAATCCGATGGTGGATAACGAAGGTCGTTGTGAACCTGCTGCGGTGAAACGCAACGGAAACAAAACCAGTTTCGAATTCAATTGCAGCAGCAATGGGCACCCCAGCATCGGCAAGGGCGAAAGTACCGCCAGCGGCGACACGATTTCCACCCGCATGGACATGACGCTGACCGACGCTAGCGGAAAGCACACCATGCACAGCGAATCTAAAATGAAGTATCTCGGATCGGACTGCAAGGGCATCGTGCCGGCAGACCAGATGAAATCCCGCTAGATTTTAGTTGCGTTATGCCGGGGTGCGGCATGCGATCTTATCGAAGCCTGATCTGCTCGAATGTACTGCCGGTCACCGTAGTCCGATGAAGCGGCTCAGCAAAAACGAGGGACGTGCTGTTTACATATCCGTAGTTTGCTGCTTGTTGTTCCCGTTATAATTGTCCTGACCGAGTTTGCGCACAAGCCGTACGAAAGAAACAGGATAAGAAGTACCCAGGTTGAGTAATTTATAGCGATTTATGGAGGAGATATGGCTACCCAGGTTGAAGTTCTAGAGGCGGAAATGCTGCAACTCCCAGCGGCCGAACGTGCGCTGCTGGTCCAGGCACTCATTGTCAGTCTTGATGTGGAAACAGAGGTCGAAGATGTGTGGGCGGAAGAGGTCGAACGCAGGCATGCGCAAATTGAATCCGGCGAGGCTCAGATGATTCCCGGGCCGGAGGCTCTCGCAAAACTCCGCGTCAAATACGCATGAACTACTCGCTGCATCTGGAAGCGTCGCAAGACCTCGATGATGCGGCGGCCTACTACCAGAAACAGGCGGGAAATATCTTGTCGCAGGCGCTTCTGAACGAATTCGAGCATTCTGTCGAGCGTCTGCTCCGTCATCCGCTGCTGGGTTCACTGTGGCAAAATAACAAGCGCAAGTTCGTCATGCCACGCTTCCCATACTCGATCATTTATACCGTTTCCAATAACGAATTGCGCATATTCGCGGTCGCACACCAAAGCCGTCGGCCCGCATATTGGCGCGGGAGAGTTTAATCTGAATTCGACCAATTCATTGCCGACACCCCTTGACCGGCCTGCGCTACTCGGCGGCGCACAGGGGAAGCTGCAAAGCCAGATCAGCAAAAGCTGTTTTGAATGAAGGATTAAAAAGACAGAGAACGGTATACTGCGCGGCAAATATAGTTCGAGTTTTACCAATTAAGGAGAAGCGTTTTGCTTGCAGTAGTTGAACAAACCCGATTGAGGGTATCAAGGAACACCGAGGCGAAACGAAAATCGCAACTCGGGCAATTCCTGACGCCTGCAAGAACGGCTCAGTTCATGGCCGGTTTGTTTGTTGTTAAAGACAACCTGGATTGTCGCTTGCTTGATGCAGGCGCAGGTATCGGCTCGCTTTCGAGCGCTTTTCTTGAGCGCTGCGTCGATGGCGATCTGAACTTCAAGAAGATTGAAGTAACTGCCTTTGAGTTGGATAGCCTTATCCACAAAGAATTAAATAACGCGCTGTCCAGTTACAAGAACATGCTGCCGATGGATTATGAAATATTGGGCGGAGATTTTATCGAACAGGCCGTCAATCAAATTCAATTTGGTTCTGGCAAAGGCTACACTCACGCGATCCTGAATCCGCCCTATAAAAAAATCAGCAGTCACTCTCGCCATCGCCTGTTGCTGCGGCAGGCAGATATCGAAACCGTCAACCTCTATTCCGCTTTTGTCGCCCTGGCTCTGGCGATGATGTCGCCGGGCGGTCAAGTTGTTGCAATCATTACGCGCAGTTTTTGTAACGGGCCGTATTACCGGCCATTCCGCGACTTTGTGCTGGAGCGCGCTGCAATCCGGCACATGCACTTGTTCGACTCGCGCAGCAAGGCTTTCAAGGATGATGATGTGCTGCAAGAAAATATCATCCTGTTGCTTGAACGTGACGGGCAGCAAGGCGAGGTGACGGTGACCACATCGACCGATGACAGCTTCGCCGATCTTGCAACAAATACGCATCCGTTCAACCGTATCGTGTTCCCCGATGATACCGAGCGTTTCATCCATGTGCCGACTTCAGTTGAGCGCAATACCATCGAACTCTCAAGCGCAATTCACTGTTCTTTAGAGGATATTGGCATCAAGGTATCGACCGGGCCGGTTGTCGATTTTCGGCTGAAAGCTCTTAAATTGCTCCCTCTAACTGTTTGAGCTGGTATGACAAATTTTCAGCGACTTCGGGGCGATTTGCGGCTATGGCCCGATTACTACGCTAACCTGTGGGACATATTGAAAGGTTGATTGAGAATGAACCGCAACGCTGGCATGTCCATAAATCTATTTTTCTCAGAGCGTAGCTGGAACGGTCTCGTGATTGCAGACGCTTCTTCGCAAAACGCGAAGGTGTTATCTGCTCCAAAAAGTAAGCTTGAGGAGCTTGTTGCAAGGGATGAATTAAAAAGGTCAGGAGTGTACATCCTGACCGGCCCGAATTCAGAAGAGGATTTTGGACTGGAAGGCTATATAGGCGAGAGCGATAACCTTGCAGCGCGACTACGCTCTCACGCCAAGAAAAAATCATTCTGGAGCCGAGCATATGTTGCCGTTTCCAAAGACTCCTGGTTTTCAAAGTCACATATCCGGTTTCTTGAAGCGCGCCTCATCATGCAAGCAAAGCGCGCACCGCTGATTACGCGCATTAGCAACGACAAGCAAGATTTGAGCTATGACCGCTTACCTGATGGGGAGGTCGCTAATCTTGAAGACTTCGTAAATTTCCTCACACTTATCATGCCGGCAATCGGTTGCCCGCTTTTCAGTTTCCCTGACTCAATAAATGGTGGATCAACATTCGCGGGGCAGCCAACTGTTCCGTTGGCTGTTGGGCAGGAAACGCATTTTGAGCTTGCCAAAGGCGCAGCTCGTGGTATTGCCTATTTAAGAGATGGGGCATTCTGGGTTTGCAAGGGATCCACTGCCAGGATGGAAGAGTACTCATCGCTCAGGGATGGCTATCGCAAAACACGTCGCACTCTTATGGAGCGCAATATTCTTACCAGAGACGAGCGGAGAGGGCTATTGGTATTTACACAGGATGTTCCGTTCAACAGCCCTAGCGATGCGGCGGCTGTGATTGGAACGACAAGCTTGAACGGGCGAAAAGAGTGGAAAGTACTCGGTAGCGGCACTACTTACGCCGATTGGGAGTCCTTGGCGGTCACAAAAGGAGCAAAGTAGTTACCTTTCGAAGTAGTTACCTTTAAGGTTGCTCAGAATTCATACATGCCCAAGAGATTGCCAAAATTTAAATTTTCGCGTGCCGAACACAGCGAGCTGATCCGCGCCATCGTCGAAGACTTCGGCCCGCGCTTCGCGCCGGGCAGTGTGCTGGTCTACGCTGGCGACACGGGCGAGAAGTGGGGTTATTTCGATGCGGTCTTGCTGGCCGAGCTGGGCGTCAAAGTGGATACACATGGCAAGATGCCTGATGTGGTGCTGCACTTCGTCGAAAAGAATTGGCTATTGCTGATCGAATCCGTTACCAGTCATGGCCCCGTCGATGGCAAGCGACACGCCGAGCTGACCAAGTTGTTCGCAGGATCAAAAGCCGGCCTGGTCTATGTGACCGCGTTCCCGAACCGCTCCTTCATGAGCCGGTATCTGGGCGAAATCGCTTGGGAAACGGAAGTGTGGGTGGCCGATGCGCCCTCGCACTTGATTCACTTTAATGGTGAACGATTCCTTGGGCCTTACGCAACGTGATTGAGGAAATCAATCTGGCTCTGTAATTATTTGCATACATGATTCCCGTGTCCACAAAAGTGAATCAGGCTTGATATATTTCAGCTACGTCCACGCCTGCGTAAACAGCTCGTCCATCGCGCTCGTGATGCGGTCGCCGTCCTGTGCAAGGGACGCCACTTTTTCACCCAGCTGATCGCAGGCTACGGAGACGATCTCCAGCGGATGCAACACCACCTTCACTCCTTCAACCGTAAACACAGGATTGAGCGGGGTATCGGCGACGCCTGAGGCAGAACCCAGGCTGCTGAGCAGCGCCAGGGGAATCACTACACGGCGACGGTATCCGTCATACAGCGACGACTGAACCACCACCACGAAGGGAATCGCTTCGCGCTGTTTTCCGGGATTGCGGTGAACATCAAACTGCGGCATTACAGTGTCGAGTGTTCGTCGGCAAACGAACCGGAGTTTTCGTTAAAGACATTCCAGGCTTGCGCTGCCGCTGCGGCGCGATGCAGTTTTTCCTGCCGTGCGTTGTTTTGTTTCAAAACGTAGTCAGCTAAAAGCTGTTCAACCACACCTGAAAGATTGTTGGTCATGCTTTTTACCTGAGTCACCAGATCTTCGTTGATCGTCAGATTGACCGGGCGCTTGCGCGCCAAACTGTTTTGCATGGATTTCATGTGCTGCCTCCTGTGCGCATAGTATGCGCATTGGCGTTATTTGTGAAGTGGCACACACATGGTCACGTGGTCAGGTCTTGCTTTTTGCTTTCCCGAAAACAAATCGAATATTTTGGTGCGCTGCACGAAATATTTGGAGACATTTCGCCCACCCTGACCGCTCTGTTATGATATTCAAACTATGGCGAAGTGGCTCATCATTGTCGGCATCATCTTTTCCTGATCGGGGTCGTATGGCCCTGGCTGAGCCGTCTGGGCTTGGGGCACCTGCCGGGTGATATTTATATCAAACGTAAAGAATTCGTTTTCTTCTTCCCTGTCACAACCAGTATTATTGTTTCCCTGCTGCTTTCATTAATTTTCTGGATATTCAGAAAATAATTAGTGCCGTACCGCCCAGCGTGAAAAATATTCCTGCATCAGGCGTTTGACCACGGGGCCATACACCGGTTTGTCGGATTGCTTTAATCCTTCCTCGAAAAAAGCCGGCGCATCATGCGGCAGATTCCGGCTCATCGCATCGAAGGCGTCCGTCATCAGTTGCGCGTCCTGGGTGCGGGTTGCGACGATGGCGAAATTGAAATTCAGCACGCGCCAGGGGCGGCTGGGATTGGACTGATCAAGGTCAGCACTGATGGCGGGTGCAGCATGTTCCAGCACGGCCTTCATCGCATGGAACAGCGCGCGCAAGGTCTCATCCGATGACGTGGTGTTGGCGCTGGCAGCAAAACCGTTGACCACCGTTTCCAATTCGCGGATCTCGCCGTCATGGCGTGCCACCCACAGCGCAATGCCCACGGCAATGTTTTCAAGATCCGATTTGGCATGCGGTAATTCCAGACGCACGGCCCAGTCGACGAGCTCTGCGGCAAGCAGCAGCGCGTGCTCAGCCAGTTCATCGTCACAGGTCTGGCCGGCATCGATCTCGTCGAAGGCGCCAAGCAGCGTGCGCAGCGCCTCTGCTGTCTGCATCGGGCTGTCGGGCGGCTGACCGCGCTCAATACAACGGGCCTCTATCGCGCCGGCTGCGCTGCCCAACAGTTGCCGGATTTCCTTAAGCTCGTTCATGGGTGAGATGGCCTGCGTTGGCGAGGCGGGAATAATGATGTGACGAGTTTAGCACGGGCATATGATTTCAAGATGCCTGCAGCCGAAGCCATGAGGATTGCCCCCGCCTGGCAGTGGTATTTATAGGCGTGGTTTAAGGGTAAACTGGCAACGCTAAAACTATAATAAATTACGCTATGTTTTCCTCGCCATTAAAAGAAGCACATTTCAACTTGCCAGATGACATCTCAAGGGCAAAAAACAGTCCAGCCAATCTGCTGGCAGCGCAACTGAATGAACTCTCAGCGCGGGAAAAGGCCTCGATTCCGGTTGGCATCTCGGCCATTTTAGTCATTGCCTTGGCTCATTGGGGCTCGGTGCCGCTGACGAATTTGATTTTCTGGCTTGTCTGTATGTCCATGATGCAGTTAGTTCGCTTCCTTCTTTCTCGGAAGAACTTCTCCTTCAATCAGGACAGTATCAGCCTCCTGTATTGGCGGAACGTGCGCGTGCTGGTAAGTGTGGTTTACGGGGGCATCTGGGGGGCACTATTTTTCCTGCTCGATACCGGCCAGCCTGACTTTCTCTTTATGTTCAAGTTCGCCGCAGTTGCCGCAGGCCTGGGCGTAATGCTCAACACACTGGGTGTGGTGTTGCCGGTTTATATCGGCTTTGTTGCACCCATCGTTCTGATATCTTCAACTTTCCTTATTGCTGAGACACCTTATCTGCTTGTGAATCAAAGGCACTCGCTCTTGATCGGAATTGTATTTTATGCGGTGATGCTGGTATTGGCCGCGCGTAGCCTGGCAAAACTTACCCGGAGATCCTGCGAGAACCGTTTCGAACGTGAGGCTGCCCTGGTGCAACTTCGGGAGAACAGTACACAGCTTAAGACAATCCTCGATTCCATGAGTGAAGGGCTGCACGGGTTCAGCATGGATGGAAAAATCATTTTCGAAAATCCTGCTGCAATAACGCTGCTTGGCGGGGATTTGAATGAAATGATCGGCCAGCCCGCGCACAGGCTGATACACAATCCAGAGGCCGACGGCGCGCCGTACCCGCAGAGTTGCTGCCATATCTATGAAACGCTTAATGATGGTGAGACTCGCCATATCCAGGATGAAGCGTTCTGGCGCAAGGATGGCACGAGCTTCCCCGCAGATTACACCAGCACGCCTATGCGAAATTCAACAGGAGATATTGCCGGTGTGATTGTGTCGTTTCGCGATATCACCGAGCGTAAACTGGCGGAGGAGAACCTTCTTGTCACAGCCAGCGTATTCGAGAACAGTCAGGAAGCCATTACCATCACCGATGAAGCCAATAACATCATTGATGTCAACCCGGCCTTCACCCGCATCACAGGGTACGGACGCGAGGAAGTGTTGGGCAGGAACCCGAAGATATTAAGTTCTGGCCGCCATGACCAGGCATTCTATGCGCAGATATGGGAATCCTTAAACAAGAGCAAAGCCTGGCGCGGCGAAATATGGAACAGAAGCAAGTCCGGTGAGATCTATGCTGAGGTGCTCTCGATTTCCGTTATCTGCGACAATGAAGGCAAGGTACAGCGCTACGTTGCCGTGTTTTCCGATATTAGCAAAGCCAAGGCGCATGAGGCTGAGCTTAGCCGCGTTGCCCACTATGATGGCTTGACGGGTATCCCCAACCGGGTTTTGCTGGCCGACCGCATGAAACAGGCCTTTGCTCAGACCTCACGTGAACAAAACATGATGGCGATCTGCTATCTGGATCTTGATGGATTCAAGTACATCAATGACACCATGGGGCATGAGGCCGGTGACGTGGTGTTGATCGAAGTGGCCAGACGCATTGAAAAAACCATACGCGGCGGTGATTCCGTCGCCCGTCTGGGCGGGGATGAGTTTGCCATCATGCTGCTGGGTCTGGCGCAGGGTGAGGAGTGTGTGGCTACGCTGGAACGCCTGCTCGCGGCAATAGCACAGCCTATCGTCGTTAAAGGCAAGCCATGCACGATAAGCGCCAGTATCGGTGTCAGTATCTATCCGCTGGATGATGAAAACCCGGATACCCTGCTGCGCCATGCCGACCAGGCCATGTATATTGCCAAGCAATCCGGCAAGAACCGCTTTCACATCTATGACCCCGCACTGGATCGTCGTGCGCGTGATCAGCACGAGTTTCTGAAAAGCATCCGCCACGCGCTCAAACGCAACCAGTTTGAACTTTATTATCAGCCCAAGATTAATTTGCGCACGAAAGAGCTGGCCGGTGTCGAAGCGCTGATCCGCTGGCGGCATCCCGAGCGAGGCCTGTTGTCCCCCGCAGAATTTCTGCGCCACATCGAGAATACGGATCTCGATATCGAGATCGGCGAATGGGTGATGGCGACTGCACTGGCACAGATGGACAATTGGCGAAGTACAGGGTTGGATATTGAAGTCAGCATCAACATCTCCGGCTATCACCTGGAGTCCGCCCGCTTCATGGAAAAGTTACAGCGACAACTCGCACAATATCCTGACCTTCCCTCAGGCAAGCTGCAGATTGAAGTCCTGGAAACGGTCGCACTTAACGATATTGCCATTGTTCGTGAAATCATCGAGTCATGTCGCAAGTTCGGCGTGGGCTTTGCGCTGGATGATTTCGGGACCGGCTATTCCTCACTGACCTACCTGAGCAGCCTGCCGGTTGACGTGCTCAAGATCGACCAGTCTTTCGTGCGCGACATGCTGGAAGACAAGGGGGACATGGCGATCGTTCAGGGTATCGTTGCGCTGGCTCGTGCTTTTGAGTTGCAGACGGTTGCGGAGGGCATAGAGACAGAGGGTCAGTACCGTGCATTACTCGACATGGGCTGTGAGGCAGGGCAGGGGTACGGCATCGCGCGACCCATGGCTGCGGATGAGCTGATCAACTGGCAAGAGAACTGCCGCTTATAAATTACCCGGTGGGTCGGCAGGTGAGTTGGCGAGCGGCAGATGCTGGGTAATCCGGCTGGCAATTTTGCCAAACAAACTCGTCCGATAACGCCAGTGCCAGCGCTAAAAACCCCTTTTTCTGCAATCCTGAAGCGCGCGCCTCAAAGCTCCTGAGGCCACGAACACGAACCGGCATTTTTCTGAAATGATGAAACGCACTTTACAGCTCATCCATCTGGCCTGGCCGGTGCTGATCGCGCAACTGGCCTTCATGGCAAACGCCGTCATCGATACCGCGATGGCAGGCCGGCTGTCCGCGATCGATCTGGCCTCGGTCGGCATCGCCGCAGCGATCATGAGCACCATACTGATGTCGCTGGTCAGCGTGCTGTTAGCCTTGCCGCCCCTCATCGCGCAGCTGTGCGGCGCAGGCAGGCAAGGGGGCGTCGGTCGCGAAGTTCAGCAGAGCGTGTGGATTTCGCTGGTGCTGGCGCTCGTCGCGATCCTGCTGCTGCGCTTCCCCGGCCCGCTGATTACCATCTCGCACCTGCAACCCGTCGTTGAAACCAAGGTGCGCGCCTATCTTGCCGCATCCGCATGGGGCGTGCCTGCCATTTTCGCGCTGCGCATCTTCTTCGGGTTCTCAACCGGCATCGGTCGTCCGGCGCCGGTGATGTTCTTCAACCTGATGTCGCTGGCGATCAAGATTCCGTTGAACGCCGTGTTTATGTACGGGCTGCTGGGTGCGCAAAAAATGGGCGGGCCGGGCTGTGCGGTCGCCACCGCACTGGATGCCTGGCTGATGGCGATCCTGGCCTGGGGCTGGTGCTTACGAAATCAAAGCTATCTGCCGTTCCGCTTGCGCCAGCGTTTTGCCGCGCCGGATTTCAAGGCGATCGGGGAGTTCCTGAAGCTGGGTATTCCGATCGGCCTGACCTTTGTCGCCGATGTGACCGCTTTCACCTTCATGGCGCTGTTCATCGCGCGGCTGGGCCCCGTCGTGTCGGGCGCACACCAGATCGCAGCGAATCTCGCGGCGCTCGCCTTCATGGTGCCGCTGGCGCTGGGCAATGCGACCTCGGTACTGGTGGGGCAGGACATCGGTGCAGGACAACGGGCGTCCGCGCGTCGCACCTGCTGGGCGGGTATCCGTCTCGGCATGGGGATGGCGGCTGTCCTGAGTACCCTGTTCTGGTTTGGTGCGCCTTATATCGCCGCGCTGTATACCACGGATATTGACGTGCAAAAGGCGGCGATCCCGCTGATTATGCTGGTCGCCCTGTATCATCTGGGCGACGGGTTGCAGGCGGTCGCAGTGAATGCGCTGCGCGGATACAAAAAATCGGTGGTGCCGATGCTGCTGTATGCCACGCTGCTATGGGGGATGGGCTTAGGTGGCGGTATACTGCTTGGATTGACCGACACCTTAGGTGCGGCGCGCGGCGCGCCCGGCTTCTGGATCGCCGCGATTGCCAGTCTCTGGCTGGTGGCCGTATTGGTGGCGGTTTACCTGAATGCAGTCAGCCGAAAAAGCGTTGTGGTCTAAAATTGCCGCGTTTCGTTTTATAACGCCATGAAATAGATTGTGTTCGACTTAACGGAATCTGGCTACGCGAACCTTTTTACGCCTGCCTTCTTTGCGGCTTTTTGCAAATCTTCGTCCAGCGTGGCCAACGGCATGCCCAGCCTTAAAGCCAGTTCAAGGTAGGAGGCATCATAGGAAGAGAGTTTGTAACGTCGCGCTAGCTGGAGTGTGTCCGTCAATGCGTGCGCGAATGTGGCTGCGTCCACTTCGATATCAACCCCCTCCAGCATTTCAAGGAATGTGCTGCTGCGCGCTTCCGTCACCAATCCTTTCGCCTCTGCCCGGGCAATGACGTTTGCCACTTCCAGCCCCCAGGTTGCGGGAACATGGGCGCTGTCCTTTTTCATCGCATCGAGAATTTTCTCGGCATAAGCAAGTTCCTGCGATTTGCCGTCGCCAAAAAACCAGCGCATGGTCACCGAATTGTCCAGAACGAAACTCACGCCCGCCCCTCTGCGATGAGCTCCTTGATATTTGCGCCGCGCACAGGGTCAGCCCGCATGAATGCCTTGAGCTTTTCTGCCGCAGCAGCCCTGTCTTTCACTTCATTTCCCGCACTGGGTACTAAATCCGCAATGGCCTTACCGTGATTGGTGATGGTAAAGCTCTTGCCGGTTTTGACTTGCCTCAGCAACTCCGGAAGCTTTGTTTTCGCCTCATAAGAACCGATTTCAATTTTCATGATTCGCTCCTGAAATTTAAATTTAGACCAGTATAAAGACCAGTCTGTATTAAATCAATGGTCCGGTTCTCGCATGTTTAGTTTCATGTCACAAGCCTCAGGGATAATCCTGACGAGTGGGTCGGATCATGATATCGCTGATGTGAACATGAGGCGGCTGGCTCACGATGAAGTAGATGGCATTCGCAATATCTTCGCCATATAAAAGCGGGCCGAATTTATCCTCGAATGTCTGTACTAGATCGCTGCCGTAGCCTGCGCCAGCCTGAAATCCGCTGATCACGATGCCGGGTTCGATCAGTGAGACGCGTATGCCTTTGGGACCCACCTCGCGGCGCAGCCCTTCCGCCAGCGCATGGACGGCAAACTTGGTCGCGCCATACACGGCGCTGAACGGGGAGATGTGCCTGCCCACCACCGAGCCGATGATCACGATATCTGCGGCACGTTTCGGATAGTCCAAATTTCCAAGCATTTTTTGCGCCGCTTTTTGCAGCAGCGCCAGCGTGCCGGTCACGTTGATTTTCAGCACGTCCTCGAATTCCGATAAGTCCGCATCCTTGACCGAACCGCCAAGGCCCCGCCCGGCATTGGCAACAACGATGTCGGCAGGTATTCCGAAACGTTCGATGGCCGATGCAAACAACTGATCCAGCACGGCGCTGTCGGTTGCATCGCCAGCTACGCCACAAAATGCCGCACCCAGTTCCTGTTCGAGCGCGCGTAGCTTTTCCGCGTTGCGTCCATTGCCCACGACGGCATAGCCAGCGGTCAGGAACTTTCTTGCGGTCGCTTCCCCGATACCTGAGGTTGCGCCGGTGATGATCGCAATGCGCGAATATGTGTTGGTATTGTTCATGTCAAACTCCTTCGGATTTTTAAATCAAAGCGTTTTTTGCAGTGCTTCCCATGCTTCTTCCGCAATTTCCCGCACTTCTTCGTGTGCATCGTTGCGGCAAAGTTCAACAGGAGCGAGTGCGTCGCGGCTAGCTGTCAGGCCCAGCAGGTGGCAGGCATCGGCGCGCACGCGATGGTCGGCATGGCGTGTGAGTTCCGCCAGTTGCGGCAGTAGTTCGTGTAAATGGCCGGCATGGGATTCCAGCAGTGCGCTCACCCCAAGGCGTATATCGATACTGGCATCCGGATTGGCGAGGATGGCGAGCAGCGGTTTTAAGCGCTGCGTATCCTCAGTGATAAAGGCTGCGGCCTGTCTGTAACCGCCGCCCTGCGTGAGCAAATATTCAACATAGCGCGCTGCACCATCAGGGGCGTTCGCCCGCCCGGCCCACAGGCGCAGGTCGGTAACCGCGCCGATAAAAGTAAACGGCCCAAGGCGCAGCCAGGGTGCGCTGCGCACGCCCTGATTTTCGGCCAGTTCAGGGTGCGCGGCGACATTCACGACCGTCATTTTTCCGACAAGCGATTCTTTGAGCAGTTCGCTCAAACCTTGCAAAACGGCGGGGCAGTGCGGACAGCCGGGAGAAATGAACAGCAGCGCGTCAGGTGGAGGGTTCATCGTCTATTCGCCTTGTATTGTGATGGTAAGATGGCGGCTGCCGCCGTGATTTCTGTGTTCGCAAAGGCAGACTCCCTGCCAGGTACCCAGCTTGAAACGGCCGTCGCGAATCGGGATGTTCAGGCTGCAACCCAGCAGGCTGGTTTTGAGATGCGCGGGCAGATCGTCCGGCCCCTCGTCCTGATGCCGGTAATACGGCTCGTTTTCGGGCACGGCGCGGCTGAAATAACCCTCGAAATCCTGGCGCACCGTGGGAACGGCGTTCTCGTTGATAGTCAGCGATGCCGACGTGTGCAGGATGAACAGATTCACCATGCCGATTTTGAAATCACACAGCTCGGGCAGTTCACGCAGGACTTCCTCGGTAATCAAATGAAAGCCGCGTGCTTTGGGTTTGAGCTGTATGTCTTTTTGTATCCACATGGTTCTGTATGCTTAACGTGAAACCCGCGTAGCGATTCGTTTGCCTCCTCTCCCTCCGGGAGAGGATTGAGGTGAGGGAACCGACCGGCGCAAGCGTTTTCAGACCAAGCGGTAGAGTTTGCGCCATGTCGCTTGGCCTGTCATCCGCAATTATGAGCGATAGCGTGGTGGAGTCCAACCGATAAATTACAGCGGATGCGGCGCCGATCCGCATGTGATACGCTGTAACGTATCCTGCAGAACTTATCAAAATATGAAAAAAATTGCCCCGACCCGGGAGGAAATTGCACTTCTTGCGCCATTTGCAGGTCTTGAGCTTGCGCAGATCCATGTGCCGAAAAGCAAGGACGAATTCGCGTCCGCCACAGCGGAAATAATGGCCGCAGGCATCGTCGGGTTCGATACCGAATCGAAGCCGAGGTTTGTTACGGGCGATGTCAGTACAGGGCCGCACGTCGTGCAGTTTGCCTTGCACGACAAGGCCTATCTGTTTCAACTGCATCACGCGGAGGCGCATCCATTTCTGCTCAAACTGCTGCAATCGGATACGCTCATCAAGGCAGGTTTCGGTCTCAAATCGGATCGCAGCCATATCCTGGCGAAACTGGGCGTACATTTCAACGGCGTGGTCGATCTCAATACGCTGTTCAGCATGGACGGTTATCACAAGGAAATGGGTGTGCGGGCGGCGGTGGGGCTGGTGTTAAAGCAGCGCTTTGCCAAATCGAGGCATGTGACTACGTCCAACTGGTCGCAGCGCGAACTCACCCCGCAGCAAATGCGCTATGCGGCAAACGATGCTTACGCGGCACTCAAGGTGCTGGAGGCGCTGAACCTGCCTCGCGAAGCGCTGCCCGTCATGGGGGCGGCTTCGCTTTAACTGAGATGGTAAATGAATGCGTGTTTCCGTTGGTTTAGCTGCTTGCATTTTTATATAAATACTTATATATTATTGCAATGAAACCGCTCAAATTCATCGGCTCAAGTGCAGACGATCTGGCCGAATTTCCCAGAGAAGCCAAGGGCGCGGCAGGGTACGAACTTTGGCAAGTTCAGCTTGGCCTGATGCCATCGGACTGGAAACCGATGCTGAATGTCGGTGCAGGCGCGTATGAAATTCGCGTCCATGTCCTGGGCGAATGGCGCGTTATCTATGTGGCGAAATTCGCCGATGTGGTTTATGTGTTGCACGCCTTCCAGAAAAAGACGCAGCAGACACGCAAGGAAGACATCGCGCTGGCTGCTGCCCGCTACAAGCAACTCAAGGAGAGTGCAAAATGAAAACAGAAGAATTCAAAGTCACCGATTCCTGTGGAAACGTATTTGTCGACCTTGGCTTTTCACCCGAAGAAGCTACTATCCTCGCCATGCGTTCCCAACTGATGGGAGAACTGCGCATTAAAATACGCGACATGGAATGGACGCAGGCAGAAGCCGCCAAGGTGCTTGGCATTTCACAATCGCGCGTATCCGACCTGATACGCGGCAAGTTCGAGAAGTTCAGCCTGGATATGCTGATCACATTGGCGACGCGTGCGGGGAAGAAAGTAGAGCTTAAACTTGCAGCGTGAAAATACAGCGCTTACGTTCGATTACGTGAACTATCCCGGCATGCCGTCTTTTCGCGGTTGGACCAACATGGGCGCGTAGACCCAGACAAGCAGGGCGAAAGCGGCCAGCCAGGCCGCCTGGGCTACAGCCAGCCACAGCAGGAAATGAAGAGGCGCGATGATCGGCAACAGTACGCGGGCGATGAAAGCTGCAACTAATAAAATGAAAATCGTGGGGAGCAGGGGCGAGTGATGTTGCAGGTCGCGACCGGTGTGCGCCAGCGAGATGCGCGACATCATGCCAGCGGTGATCATACCGATGCCGCCGAGCGCGAAGGCGTGGATCGCCAGATCAGGCGGCAGGGATAAAAACGGCGCGAGGGCCTTGAGCAGGAAGCCGAACACGGCGCCAGCATAGCCCAGATATAACACCCAGAGCAGTGGCTTTTTCCAGATGCCGACGGTGTGCCACCCGGCCAGTCGCAGGGTATGGGCGATAAACAGCAAACAGGCAATTACCGCGGTTGCCGGTATATTGCGCCAGAACACATCGGCGACCAGGAACAGCACAAACACATAGATGACGGCGCGATCCAGCCACACCCGGTTTTTGAGTTTCACGGGGTAGCCTGCACCCTGTTCGATGAAGAACGGCAATACACGCCGCGCCATGGAAAAAACCAGCGCAAGCAACACGTACAGACCGGAATAGAGACCCCACACGACGCCCTGTTCCAGAATGCCCGATACGCCAAGATAAAAAAGCATATTGGCGAGCATCAGCAGGATGAGTTTGGAGGCGATGCCGATCTGCTGATGCTGCTTTGCGCGCAGGATGGGCGTAAAGATGGCTGCGATCAGCCACAAATCGAACAGCAGATCGGGCAGCGCCATCGCGAGCAATTGTGAGGGCATCAGCCAGCCGGCTACCCGTGCCGCCAGCCACAGGGCTGCCAATCCCGCCAGCGGGAGCCCTTTGGGCATGGGAATTCTGGTCCAGTTACCCACCGCCGTCAGCAGAAACCCCGCCGCTACCGCTATGCCGTAGCCGAAGATCATTTCATGCGCATGCCAATGCAGCGGCGAGAACGGCAGGGCAGGGAATCGCCAGCCGTAGATGAAAAACCCGCCCCAGAGCAGGATGGTAACCAGCGCATACACGCCCGCCATCAGAAAAAACGGACGAAAGCCGAGATTGAACAGGGCGAATTTGGCGGTGGTTCGTGCTGGATCATTGATGTGCAACATGAAGTCCTTTCAGGCGCAGCGACGCGGTGATTTCATAGGAATGCAGACGGGCTGCGTGATCGAAGATCTGCGAGGTGATCATCAGTTCATCGGCCCCTGTCTGCTCGATAAACGCGTTCAATGCGCGCGCTACCGTGTCCGGTGAGCCGATGGCAGCACACGACAGCACATCGTTCAGCATATCGCGCTGAGGCGGTGCAAGACTATCCAGATAACCCGCTATCGTCGGCTGCAAGCGTTTCGGGTAACCGCTGCGCAAGCTGACAAAGGCCTGTTGCATCGAACTTGCAAGCAACTGCGCCTCACTATCGGTGTCTGCGGCAAACACGTTGTAGCCCAGCATCACGTAGGGCTTGGCCAGTTGCGCTGACGGTCTGAAGGTGGCGCGGTACAGGGCGATCGCCTGCATCATCTGTTCGGGTGCAAAATGCGATGCGAATGCGTAGGGCAGGCCGAGCGCCGCTGCGACCTGCGCGCCATACAGGCTGGAGCCCAGTATCCATATCGGCACATGCAATCCTGCGCCCGGTACGGCGCGCACCGCGTGCCGCTGCTCAGTCGAGAAGTAGCCCATCAGTTCGATGACGTCATCGGGGAACTGGTTCGGATCGCTCGCGAGAGTGCGGCGCAAGGCGCGTGCGGTGAGCTGGTTTGAGCCGGGTGCGCGCCCGAGACCCAGGTCAATGCGCCCCGGGTAGAGCGATTCCAGTGTGCCGAACTGTTCGGCAATCACTAATGGGGAATGGTTGGGCAGCATGATCCCGCCGGCGCCAACGCGGATAGTCGAGGTGCCACCGGCCACATGCCCGATCAGCACAGCGGTCGCGGCGCTGGCAATGCCCTGCATGCCGTGATGCTCGGCCAGCCAGTAACGCTGGTAGCCTAAGCGCTCCGCGTGACGGGCAAGATCCAGCGTATTGCGAAATGACTGCGCCGCATCGCTGCCCTCAAGGATCGGTGACAAATCAAGGATGGAAAATGGGATCATGCGTTTCACATCAGCTGAATATTCTCAAGCGCTGAGTTTAACCCTGAATCGGGTTTGTGGTGCTGGTTGCTGAACAAAGAACAACAGAACAGCATGAAGTAAAAACCGTCTGGTGAAAAGAAAGCAGATACATCCTGATGTAATCTTCGCCGCTATGTTATCTTGCAGACTGCGGAAATCAGAAGGTGAACTCATGAATGAATCATACGACGTTGCCATCATCGGTGCAGGCTCTGCGGGCCTGACGGCGCTGCATGAAGTACGCCGCCAGACGGATAATTTTGTGTTGATCAATGAAGGACCGTACGGCAGTACTTGTGCGCGCGTTGGCTGCATGCCTTCAAAAGCGCTCATCGAAGTATCCCTTGCCTATCACCGGCGCAAAGCGCTCGCAAGCTTCGGCGTGAGCGGTGCAGAGATGCTGTCTGTTGATATTCCGGCGGTGTTGCGGCATGTGCGGCAGTTGCGTGACAGCTTCGTTGCGGGCATGCTGAAAGTCACAGAGGATATGAAAGGCCGGAGCATTGCGGGCCGCGCACGCTTTCTTGAGCCGCAGGTGCTTTTGGTCGGCGAGCGCCGCGTGCAGGCGAAAAAGATTATTATCGCGACCGGCTCACGTCCTATCGTACCCAAAGAATGGGCCGCACTCGGATCAGGGATGCTGACCAGCAATGATCTGTTCGAGCAGGAAACACTGCCATCGGCGATGGCGATTATTGGACTGGGTGGGATCGGCAGCGAGATCGCGCAGTCACTCGCCCGACTTGGCATCGCGGTGACGGCTTTTGATGCCGCCGAGTATATCGCCGGACTGAGCGATACACAGGTCAACAGACAGGCCGTGGCATTATTACGGGCGGAGTTCACCTTGCATCTGGGGCAGACCGCTGAACCTGCAATCGAAGGCGAGCGTATTCGCGTGCGTGCCGGACGCGAGAGCGTGCTGGTCGATAAGGTGATTGTCGCGCTTGGCCGCCGCCCTAATGTCGATCAGATGGGTATTGAAAAACTGGGCGTCGAACTCGATGAACACGGTGTGCCGCCTTTCGATGTGCGCACCCTGCAGATCGCCGATCTTCCCGTATATATCGCAGGCGATGCCAACCGCTACCTGCCGCTGCTGCACGAAGCACTCGATGAGGGCTATATCGCCGGATATAACGCGCTGCGCAAAGAGCCGGTATGTTTTGAGAGGCGTGTGCCGCTTGCGATTGTCTTTACCGATCCGGGCATCGCCGTCATCGGACAGCCCTTCGATGCGCTTGACGAGACTGAAATCGTGATCGGAGAAGCTGATTTTTCAGGTCAGGGGCGTGCGCGTATGAGTGCAGAGAATCACGGCCTGTTGCGCGTCTATGTCGACAGCAGCAGTGGCAGGCTACTCGGTGCCGAGCTGTGCGTGCCGCAGGCTGAGCATCTCGCCCATCTGCTCGCATTGGCCATCCAGCGCAAGCTGACCGTGCATGAGCTGTTACGTATGCCGTTTTATCATCCGGTGCTGGAGGAAGGTCTGCGTACCGCGTTACGTGACGCCGCCGGCAGGCTGGGCGGCGCAGCGTTTTTTGAGCTGGCCCGCTGCGACCGCGACGCCGCATCCGGTCAGTAGCAAGGCGGTGCGTCTGAATTGCTGCATATTTATGGACGAGGCGCACATATTGCCCTGCTCTTTTTGATACTAACTTTCAGGAGTGACACATGCCGGCCTGGCTTATTCCCGTACTCAAATCCGTTCTGCCGCATGTAGGCAGCATCGTGTCAGCCGCTGCGCCGGTATTTACCCGAAAAACCCCGGAGACTGCGAGCAACGTGAACACCGGCGAGGGTCAAGCCGGGCTGCTGCAACAGCAGATAACGGAGCTGCAAGTTGCGGTTTCCGGAAACGATGCGCACATCAAAGAACTGGCCCTGCAAATGCAAGGCACTTTAGAGGCGCTGGAAGCCGGCGCGTCTCTTGCGGAAACAAGGCATCAGCGTATTGTCGTTTTGTGTGCATCTGCACTCATCCTGTCTGTCATTTCTGTGTGCTCGACCTTGTACCTGTTCATTGCGCGATGATGCGCGTCACGGTGAACCTTTCACAGTCAGTCGGCGCAGTCATCGTCAGGCGTCTATGAGAAGCGTCTATGAAGCGTCGAGTGGACTGGACGCGCACATGATTCTGGACCTGCTCCGGCAGCAGCGCATTTCAGGCAGTATCGAAGGGGAGTACTTGCAGGGCGGGGTTGGCGGAATTCAGGCGATGGGCCTGGTGCGCGTGCTGGTTTCTGAAGAAGACTACCCCGAGGCCAAGGAGATAGTCGACGCATGGGAATCCGTGCAGCCGGCTTTAGAGCGCGTCGAACCGGAGGTGTCGTCATCCGCAGGATTGCAGATGTTTGTGGCAGGAATTCTGGTCGGCGCATCGATCATGTACTGGCTATTAAAAGTGCATTAACGGCAGCTCAGGATTGGGCTTCGATCCCGCAATGTGCGCTAACACGGCAACTGACCGGGCTGTAACAGCATGCCACGTGATAAGGGTTAGCCAGCCAGTCCTACATACACGTTCTGCACGTCATCATCGGCATCGACCGCCTCCAGAAATGCTTCGACCTCTTCGCGTTCCGCGTCAGTCAGCGTGATCGGATTTTTTGGACGGTAACCCAGTTGAGCGGACTGCACCGTGAATCCGAAATCGGGCAATGCGCGACAAACGGCATCCAGGTCGGTGGGGTCGGTCAGAAACAGCGTCGAACCCTCTTCGCCCGGTTCAAAATCCTGGGCGCCGGCTTCGATGGCGGCCAACTCCGCATCGGCATCTTTAGTCGCGGGTGCCGCATCGATCATGCCCAGATAATCGAAATCCCATGAGACGGAACCTGCCGCGCCCAGTTGACCCTTGCGGAACAGTACGCGTATGTTTGGATACGTGCGATTGGCGTTATCGGTCAGGCATTCGACGATCACCGGCACTCTGTGCGGTGCGAAACCTTCGTAGGTGAGCTTCTCCAGAACCATGCCTTCGTCGAGCAGGCCAGCGCCTTTTTTGATGGCGCGTTCCAGCGTTTCCTTGGGCATGGAGACTTTTTTGGCCTGTTCGACCACCAGTCGCAGACGCGGATTCATGTCGGGGTCAGCGCCCGCACGGGCGGCCACCATGATTTCTTTGGATAATTTTCCGAAAACTTTGCCTTTGGCATTTGCGGCGACTTCCTTATGCCTGGCTTTCCATTGTGCGCCCATGTTCATTCTCATCCTTAACGTGAAACTCGCGCAAGCGCTCGTTTGTCCCCTCTCCCTCCGGGAGAGGGTTTGGGTGAGGGGAACGGGCATGGAAGTTTCATTATTCGGGGTGGCTGCAGCCATGCCCGTTAGTTTATATCGGGCATATCTTGCCTTAACTGATGCGATGTATCAATCGCTAAGTCGGGTGATCAGGTGAAAACGATGTGCAGATGGGCTGTCGTCCTGCGTGCGACCTGTTAAAATACGCGGACTCTTTGATCTCTGACATTCGCCATGAAGCTGAAAATCAATACCATGAACGCGACCGAACGCAGGGCTAGTGCAGGCCTTGCAAGCATCTACGGTCTGCGCATGCTGGGTTTGTTCATTATTTTGCCGATTTTCGCGCTGTATGCGCAAAACCTGCCCGGCGGGAAAAGTCATCTGCTGATGGGGATCGCGCTGGGTGCATACGGCCTGACGCAGGCCATCCTGCAGATTCCGGCAGGCTGGATGTCCGACCGCTACGGGCGTAAGCCGATCATATACGGAGGTCTTGTGCTGTTTGCGCTGGGCAGTTTTGTCGCGGCATATGCACCCAATATTTACTGGGTGATAGCCGGGCGTGCGATTCAGGGTGCGGGCGCGATCAACGCGGCCGTGATGGCGCTCACCGCCGATCTGACCCGTGAAGAACACCGTACCAAGGCCATGGCGACCATCGGCATGACGATAGGGCTTACCTTTTCCTTTTCACTGATTCTCTCGCCACTGCTGGGCGGCGTGCTGGGGGTGCCGGGCATCTTTGCGCTGACCGGCGTGCTGGCGTTGCTGGCGCTGGGTATCGTGCGTTTCGTGATTCCCGACCCTGTGATTACGCGCTTTCACAGCGACACGGAAGCTACAGGCAGCAAATTTGCCGAGGTGTTGAAAAACCGCGATTTGCTGCGTCTGGATTTCGGTATTTTTTCATTGCATGCGATTCTGATGTCGGTGTTCATGCAGGTGCCGTTCGTGTTGCAGCGTGACGGGCTGATGGTGTCGCAACACTGGAAAATCTATCTGCCGGTGATGCTGGTGGCCTTCGCATTGATGGTGCCGCCCATCATTATTGCCGAGAGTCGTGCCAAGATGAAGCAGGTGTTCATGGGGGCGGTTGCTTTGGCGCTGTGCGGGCAGATACTGCTGATGCTGTTTCAGAACAGTTTATGGGGGGTGGCAGGCGCATTGCTGGTTTTCTTCACGGCATTCAACGTATTGGAAGCAACCTTGCCGTCGATGATTTCCAAAATTGCGCCGCTGGCCGCCAAAGGCACGGCGATGGGGGTCTACAGCAGTGTGCAGTTTCTGGGCGCGTTCTTCGGTGCATCGGTTGGCGGTGCGCTGATGCAGTTCGTCGGCGGCAATGCGGTGTTTGTGTTTGCCATTATCCTGCTGTTGGTGTGGCTGGTAGTGGTTTCCAGCATGACTCCCCCTGCTGTGGTGCGCACGAAACTGTATCATCTGGGTGAGATGAGCGCCGATGAGGGGGCAAAGTTGCAGCAGCGGCTGACGCAGTTGGCGGGCGTGCGCGAAGCAATGGTGGTGGTGGCGGAAGGGATGGTCTGTCTCAAGGTGGAAATGCAGGGCTTTGATGAGCAGGCGGCTGAGCGCATGCTGACACCGGCTGCCAATAGTTAAACTGAGTGACAGCGAATGGCGGCCACTCGGCTATAATCCGATAATAATTCTGCATAGCGGACAATGAAAGGGAGCAAGACATGTCAGTAAATAAAGTAATTCTGATCGGGCGTTTGGGCAAGGATCCTGAAACCCGTTATATGCCGAACGGCGAGGCGGTCACCAATGCGACGTTGGCCACCTCTGAAACCTGGAAAGACAAGGCCGGCGCAAAACAGGAAAAAACCGAATGGCATAATCTGGTTTTCTACCGTCGTCTGGCTGAAGTGGCAGGCGAGTATCTGAAAAAAGGCTCGATGATCTATGTTGAGGGCAGGCTGCAAACCCGAAAATGGCAGGATAAGGAAGGCAAAGACCGCTACACCACGGAAATCATCGCCAATGAAATGACCATGCTGGGCGGCAAGTCGTCCGGCGGGTTCGAAGTGGTTGAAGAAAATCAGTCCGCGCCTCAGCGCTCGGCGGCACCCGCCAGATCAGCGCCGGCTCCGGCCTCCTCGGCTGCGGCGCCAAGCCGTAACTTTGATAATTTTGACGACGATATTCCGTTCTGAGGTTTACCTAAGACGTTAGTTGTAATGTTTAGCAAGAACGCCCTGTTTTTACAGGGCGTTTTTTATTTATCTGAAAAATAGTGTAAAAATATCACGAGTTGACAATATCATGACGTGATGTTATTTTGCCACATGTTAACGAATGCGAAGATTGATCGTGGAGACAGGTTTTAGCACAAAAGAGTTTGAGGCGCTGTCGGATTTTCGTTATCAGCTGCGCTGTTTCCTGCGCTTCAGCGAAGAACTGACCCATGCACATGGCGTCACGAATCTCCAATATCTGTTGCTGCTGCACGTCAAGGGATACAAGGGGCGGGAGTGGGCGAGTATCGGCGAGCTGGCGGAGCGCCTGCAGTCCCATCATCACGGTGTCGTGGCGCTGGCATCGCGCTGCGAAAAGCTGGGTCTGGTGGTAAGGAAGCGTGGTACCGTGGATAAGCGCGGGGTGGAGATACATCTCACACCGGAAGGTAATAAACTGGTAAAAAAGCTGGCCGTCCTGCACCGCAAGGAACTGTCCGGATTGCAGGGACTGTTCAAGATCCCCGGTATTCTGGACCCAGATTCCGAACAGGGTGGCGGGTCGCCGTCAAAGCTGCAATAAATTTATTAACATATTGATTTATTTATAACATTAAGACATTTTCGGAATATTATGCACAGTAAGTTTTTTGAAAAGATGACGCCTGAATCTGACGTGGCCGAAATGGAGCTGAGCGATGACGATATCATAGATGCGATGCAGCATATCTCTGGTTATCTGGATATCACGGTAGAGGATTTTCGCGAAATCTATCATCTGGCCCATCGTCACGCGGTTAACCGCGTGTTCGTCGGGGTCAAGGCCGGCAGTATCATGCGCACGGCGATCAAACCACTCCAGGTGAATACGACGCTGGATCAGGCAGCCCGGACACTGGCCGAATCAGGTTATAAAGGGCTGCCGGTTGTGGATGATGAGGGTGTTGTGGTTGGCATGCTCACTGAAACCGATTTTCTGAAACGCCTGAAGGAAGAGAGTTTTCTCGGGTTGCTTTTGAAAATGCTGGAAGACTCGTTTGAATTTACGCATTGCTGCCATGTATCGACTGTCGAACAGGCCATGACGCAACCGCCGGTATGTGTCAGTGCGGAAGCGGGTTTTGTGGAAATTGTGGCGGCATACCGTGCTCATGAAGGACGCAGCATGCCCGTCGTTGATGACAACGGTCATTTGCTGGGCGTGTTATTACGCAAGGATTTTTTTGCAGCCTTTCATGTCGAGGAGCTGCTGTGAACTTCCGTGAATATATCGGCAAGATGAAAGGTACAACGCGTGGCAGCCCTCCGCGTGTCAGCAACAGTGAAATTATCTGGTCATGGATAGGCGCTTTTCTGGGTATTTCGGCGGTTGCTTGGCTGGACCACTTTTTTTTCGAAGGGACTGACCTCTCTCTGATGATCGGCTCTCTGGGCGCCTCTTCCGTCCTCATTTACGGTGCGATACGCAGCCCGTTGGCTCAGCCGCGCAATTTGTTGGGCGGGCATTTTCTCTCCGCGATCATAGGGGTCACCTGCTGGAAAATATTGCATCAATATCCCTGGCTAGCGGAATCAATCGCAGTTGCCACTGCCATCGCTGTCATGCATGCAACTAAAACATTGCATCCGCCTGCCGCTGCCACAGCATTGATCGCAGTAGCCGGCTCTCCTGCGATTCATCATGCGGGATATTTATATGTGCTGGTATCCGCTACTGCAGCCCCATTGATTTTACTTGCTGTAGCCTTGCTGGTGAATAACATACCTGCATCACGGCGTTACCCTGAAATCTGGTTTTGAATTGAAATTTTAATTTTAAAATGAAAGGACGGAATGTATATGCAACAGCCCGATATTGATGAAGAAGGGTATTTGATCGATCCATTAGCCTGGAATGAAGAGATTGCCCAAGGCTTCGCCCGTAAGGAAGAGATACAGCTGACCGATGACCACTGGGACGCGATCAACTTCATGCGCGAATATTACGCCGAACATCAGGTGGCGCCCGATGTTCGTCACGTGATGAAGCATTTGGCCGAGCGGCTGGGTGCAGAGTCACGTAACCGGATTTTCGAGTTGTTCCCGTACGGTTATGTGAAGCAGGCGTGCAAGATTGCAGGCATGAAACGCCCGCGCGCATGGAGTACGGGTTGATTTTTTGGCAGCCCCCTGAATCTGAAAAAAATTAGGGAACCGCTGATTTAATCCGTTCGTGGTTAAGTATTGACTTGGCACCTGTTTTACCGTGCTTGGTCGCTACTTGCCGGTTTCACCAGAACCTGTCGAACCATGATTGGTTTAAATGTTGAACAAACAGCTTGTTATGTAATCCCATTCGATACGTTCAGGGGGGCGGATTATTTGTTCAGTGTTTCCTTGGCTAATTTTATGATGAGCGAGATTCGGTCGGGTCAGGGCTGTGCGTGTGGCGTTCTCTTGAGAAATACTTTCCGACACGACGCGTATTGCCTTAACCCGCCTGCATCTACCCATTCAAAAAAATTGAAAGTATATCTTGGTACTACAATTTAGAAAAATTATCGGACTGCTCCTCATCGGCGAGATGACCTCGCTTGCGTATATCGGCGGGATAGCCGAGATTGCCGCCCTGACCGGTATCGCCTATGTTCTTTTTCCAGAACTCGCCGCTTTGGCCTATGATATTTTTACCCGACCCAATGGAACCTGGGCCAGAGCGCCAGTCATGTTGATTGTGACCCCGTTGCTTACTGCGATAATCGGTGTATTGATCGAACAGTACATGGGTTATAGCGTTGTGACCGTTATATTGGCCATCTCATCTGCATTGCTAGTCATCAAGCTGCTAAATTCTCCCATTGCTCCGGCCATTTCAGCCGGACTGCTCCCGATTGTTCTGGAAGAAAAAAGCTGGTGGTATCCGGCTTCAATACTATTTGGGACATCATTATTGCTGTTCAGTTTGTTTATTTATAGAAAAGCATTTTCAAAATTTATTCCCGAGAAGAAAAGTCTGGCTGACGTGATTGACGATATTGTCGAACAACCACCCAAACAATATTCATGGCTGCCTTTCTTTGTGATTTTTTTGCTGGCTGATATATATCTGGCAAAATTGACCGGGTTGCGCTTCATCATTTTCCCTCCACTCATCGTGATTGCATTTGAAATGTTTGCCCATTCAGATGTTTGCCCATGGGCAGGCAAGCCTGTTCTGCTGGTTCTTGCCTGCGTGCTGACGGCAAGCGTCGGTGTCAGTGCCTTGATGGCATTGGGAAACAGTCCCCTGGCGGTTATTCTTGTCATTGCCTTTTCGATGGGCATAATCAGGGTATTCAGGCTGCACGCGCCTCCTGCGGTTGCGGTCGGACTATTACCTTTTGTGATGGAGCACCCTGATTTTTGGTTTCCACTCGCAGTCGGCGCCGGCACATCGTTGCTTGCCGGAACCTTCATTATTTATCGTACTTTTTTTCTGCAAAAAAATGCTCAAGTTTAGACACTCTGTATCAAAATAGCAGTCATTACATGTCCTGCCCCTTGCGGGTAAAATCCTGAATTGAGAGAGCCATGATTGAATTTACCACCCTGATTACCCTGAGCATTCTATATCTGATTTTTTTCCGTCCCGGCAAGACGCCGCCGCTGAAAAATCCGCTGGTCATCGAACGGCCCGGGCAATACCACATGACGTTAGCGCCTCACCTGAATCTGGCTCAACCATTCATTGAGGAGCTCGCGCGTCATATCGGAACCTCTGATGAAGCATCCAGCGAGACAAAATACTTTGAGATTCGCGACAAGCAGGTTACCTCGCATGGTTTTGATTTTTATCTGCTTGCCATTACCCGACGCAAGAAGATGTTGTTTTTTCAGGCGGCACGTCCGTTGTCCAAGGATCAAACCGGGCAACTCCACACCATCAGCGAATTTGCCCATAGCGTGTTGGCGCGTTTCC
Source organism: uncultured Gallionella sp. (assembly GCA_947084955.1). Lineage (GTDB taxonomy): Bacteria > Pseudomonadota > Gammaproteobacteria > Burkholderiales > Gallionellaceae > Gallionella. The sequence continues at coordinate 67,669 of CAMTUO010000020.1, read as the reverse complement.
CGGATGACGATGAACTTGTGTTTTGCGAAGAAATCGTCACAGCCGTGCAACAAGTGGCAGTGCAACGTGGTATGCAGGCCAGAATGCTCTGATCAGAAATGGATTTTTACGAGGATTTTCAGTTGATGAAGAAGGTGAGGGCGTCCGCGACAGCATTAAACGCTTTGTTCATCCACTGACAGCACAAAATATGTCTATTGATAGCTTCAGTTCCGCGACTTGCCAGCCAAGTAAGAAGCAAAATCGCGGTGCCTATTTGAAATTTTTGCGAGCTTCCACCCGCCAGAAAAAATGCCTGCTTACATCGTTTTGTGTATTTCTGGACAACTATTTTTCACTGGATCCTATTTTCATAGGATCAGTTGCGTTCCAGCACCGCAGCAAAAAAACCATCCGTGGCGTGCAGGTTGGGGCGCAGTTCCAGATAGTCACCCATGTGCAGCGGGATTTTCTGTTGCTGTAACACCTCGCCTGCGGGCAGCAATTTGTAGTCCGGGTGAGCGGCCAGGAAGGCCTGCACGATATGCTGGTTTTCTTCCGGCAAAATGCTGCACGTCGCATATACCAGACGGCCGCCTTTTTTCAGCAAACGGCTGGCGGATGCCAGAATAGCGGTCTGCTTCTGATTTAATTCCGTGATGCTTTGCGGCGACTGGCGGAATTTCAGGTCGGGGTTGCGGCGTAACGTGCCAAGACCGCTGCACGGCGCATCCACCAGCACGCGGTCTATCTTGCCGGACAGGCGTTTGACCTTGAGATCGTTCTCGTGCGCGATCAGCATGGGCTGGATGTTGGACGCGCCCGAGCGCTTCAGGCGCGGCTTGAGATTGGCCAGACGTTTCTCGGAAACATCCATCGCATACAACCGGCCCTGCGAATTCATCAATGCCGAGAGCATCAGCGTCTTGCCACCGGCGCCGGCACAGAAATCCACCACCATGTCGTTGCGTTTCGGGGCCAGTAAGTACCCCAGCAACTGGCTGCCCTCGTCCTGCACTTCGACTTTTCCCGTGGTGAACAGCTCGTCCTTGTTGAGCGGAATTTTTTCCTTGAGGCGGATGCCGACCGGCGAGTAGGGCGTGGCGGCCGCTTCGATGTTCTGTTCCTGTAACTGTTGCAACACCTCTTCGCGTTTTGCCAGCAAGGTGTTCACGCGGATATCCAGTGGCGCACCCTGCTGCATGGCGCGGCCCAGTGTGAGGATTTCTTCGTCAGAGTAGGATGCGCGCATCTTGTCGATCACCCAGTCAGGCAATTCGGCCTGAATAGACAGTGACTGCCCTTCATATTGCACGCCCTTTGCGGTCGCCAGCCATTCTTTTTCGTCGCGCTTCAAGACCGGTTCGATTTCGCGCAGGTTGTAGCCGCCGAATTTGACCAGATAGGCCAGCGCCATGCGGCGCAGCGTGGCATTCCCGCTGCATGCCGCTTCCAGCAGCAGACGATGGCGCAACACGCCAAAAGTGCTTTCCGCGACGATGGCGCGCTCGTTCGAGCCGATGCGTTCGTTCTTGAAAAAATAGCGCAACGTGGTGTCGGCGGGATGTTCCAGCGGCAAAATGGTGCGCAGCGCGAGAATGACAAGGTCCAGACGGTATTCGGTAATCAGCATGGCAGTTTCAGTTTCAAAATTTCAGGTGCGGAGTTTAACAGGGAACGGGAAACAGGATTGAGGATTCAGAACTCAGAATTGAGGAGAGCGAAGCTAGGACTGGAGGATCGAGTCAAAGTCGGTGTGAAGGTGTTTAACAAAACAACTCGTCGCTTGTGGCTGGTTAAACTTACGACGTGACGATTTATTCACCAGCCCGTTCAAGCACGATCGCGATCAGTGCCGGAGACAGGAAATATCCAAAGTTCTGCCAGGTCAGTAAAACGGGATGTACTGCGGCAATGAGGCCTTTTTGCTTTGCGGTGAGCAGGATGCCTGCACTGCCAATGACAGCCAGGCCATGCGCCGCAGCGGCTTGGCGACCAAGACGCTCATCCATCAAAATGGGCGCGGCCAGTTCGATTGCCAGTGAGATGGCTGCAATTTCCCCCTTGTCCAGCATCGGCATGTTTGTCGGCAACGTTTGTACCAGTGAATCAGGGTGTACTGTCAGAAGTCCGGCGTGATGTGCTTCGGCAATGATCTGGGCTCCGGGCTTGCTGATATCACCGATGCATTCTTCAAATACCATTTTTGGTACGATGATCTCGCCAACGACCGGGCGCAGTACGGGTAGCAATTCGCTGCGTGCAAAGACGATCAGGGGGCTGCTGTCTGCAACAATGACTTTCACTAGGCCAATAATGCCAGTTCATGGTCCAGTTCCTCGGCCGTGTAATCAACCGCCGGGATCCCCATTTGTCCCAGACACTCGATGAAACTCTCGGTCGGGAGCTTCGCCATACGTGCTGCTTTGCCCAGACTCAACACCTTGTCGGCGAACAGGCGGCAGGCCAGCGCAACGGGCAGGCCTTGAGCCAGTACGTGCTCATCGAGCGGCACGGCAACAAACACAGGATGTCCGTGTTTGGCAACGATAGACAGATGGCCGGCTTCTGCTGTGCGCACCAGATCGCCGGTGCGTTCACGTAAATCTCGTATGCTGAAAGTTTCCATGGTCTTACTCCAAAAATTTATTGTGCTATCAAATGGTAGCATAATAATTTTAATTTCTGTGTCTTTACCCCAATTAATCCATTCGCCAGCGTAGCCCGGATGCAATGAAATGACATCCGGGAAGCTTGGCACATCGAAACCCCGGATTCAGGGAAACACCCTATTTAGCTCAATCCTGAATCCTGAATCCAGAGTCCTGCATCCTGCATCCTGAATCCTGAATCCTTGATCCCGTATCCTGTTCTACTCATCCGACACCCTGATTTCGGAAATGACCAGTTCGCTGGCGCTTTTACCGTCTTTGTCGATGTAGCGTATTCTGACCGGCAGCAGCCGGTATTCCAGGCCCAGCCAGATTTCCAGTCCCTCTTCGCCGGGTGCGTGGACCTTGCGCAGCGGCAGGGCGCGCAGACGGCCTAAGCGGGTCTGGATTTCTTCTTCTTCACCTACTTCGAGTTCGTAACTTTCCAGTTTTTTGCCATTGCTGACATGCATCGGTAATTTGGCCTGATCCAGCGGCATTTGCGAGAATTGATACAGGAAACTTAAAAGGTCTTGCGCACCATCCGGCAAGGGCGAACTGTTGCCGCTGGAGAATTGCAGGCGGTTATTGGTCCAGTCGAAGTCGGCGCTTAATACGGCCTTGCCTTTGGAAGTCAGTCTGGTTTCGCTGAATGTGTCCGGGCGTATTCCCAGCGCGGTGATGGTGCCGGTGCTTTGCTGATTCAGGTTGAACGTCTTGAACAGGCTGGCGATCCCGGTTGTATTCACGCCCACCTGCAGGGTATAGCTTTTATCGTCGTTGACATCGAGCCGGTAACGCGCTTCACCGACCTTGAAATCGGCGCCCAGATAGGCGGCGAAGGTGAGCTCTGCATGTCGGGGTAAGGGATAGGCGGGTTGTGAGTTTTGATCCGCCATATCCGGCGCCTGTATCGGTGCAGATGCCGCTTCAACAGTGGGCGCTGGCGAGGTTTCTGACGCTGCGCTATCCGGGGTGGGCGTTGGCGAGGGCAGCGCTACGGGTGCGGGAATAACAGGTTTGGGTTTGGGTTTGGGGTGCGGCTTGAACTTGCGCACGTGCTTCTTGACCGGTTTGGGTGGTTTTGGCGTGGCCTTGGGCAACGGTTCCAGTCTTGCGATGAGCGGCGGTGGTGACGATTGGACAGGTGATAGTTGAATCAGGTTGGGACCGAGCAGCAGCGTGGCGTGGATCAATAACGACAGGAGGATGGCCAGCACGACGGGCTGTTTGAATAAGCGCAGCACTGAACGGGGCGGCGTCACGGCGTGATGTGCAGCCCGCTTAACTGTTGCACGAACTGCTCGCCATGCGCGTCGGTAATGACCATTTTGCAGGGTAACTTATTCTGCACGGAGAGCCAGATTTCAGTGCGGCTCTCACCAGCTTTCGCCTGGTTGTCCAGATACAGGCTGTCGCAGGATCCTGCCGCTGTTGCAAGCGTCTGCCGGGGGCCGACGGCATAGTGGTAACTATCCAGCTTGCTGCCGTCGGTCATCATGAAATTTAGCGTGTCGACATTGTCGAGACGGAGAAACATAAACTGATACATCGCACTTAAACGATCCTGCGTGCCTTCCGGCAGCGCGACTTGCGTCTGTTGCGACTGGTGAGTCAGCGTGAGCTGCTTGGTATCCCAGTCAAACCCGGCATGGCTTTCCTTGCTTGCATCGCCTTCGCGGCTATGGTCGTAGCGCAGCGGACGCAGCCCGTTTTTATCGATGACGCCGCGGCTTACACTGATCAATTTGCCGGGTTTGAAGACGGCGAGCAGGCCGAGCGGGGTGGTGGTGCTGGTGAGCGTGTATTTGTCATCGTTGCGGGTATAGGTCTCCACCATTTCGCCGACTTTCAAACCTCTCATGAAGACGTCGTAGTTCGCCTGTATAGCGGCCGGTGCCGCGTATGCGGGTATGCTTAGCCAGAAAAATACAGGCAAAAACCACTTCATGTCGACTCCAGTGCGGGGGAAATCAGGGGGTTGCCGGGCGGGCAGCGGGTGTGGTTTATGACTTTTCCCTCGGCATTAAGTTCGATTTTTCCTGCGCACAGCCAGCGTATCGCCTGCGGAAAAATGCGGTGTTCCTCATGCAGCACGCGGGTGGATAAGGATAGGTCGGTGTCATTATCCAACACCGGCACGGCGGCCTGGATGATGATGGGGCCATGATCGAGATCAGGCGTGACGAAATGCACGGTACAGCCGTGAATTTTAACGCCGTCGTGCAAGGCGCGGGCATGCGTGTGCAGTCCGGGGTAGGCGGGCAGCAGCGCCGGATGAATGTTGATCAAACGGCCGGTGTAGTGTTCAACAAACCCTGTCGTGAGGATGCGCATGAAGCCTGCGAGTATCACGAAGTCGGGCAAAAATTCGTCTATCACTTCCGCCAGCGCCGCATCGAAACTCTCGCGATCAGGGTGATCCTTATGCGCCAATACAGCAGTGGGTATGCCGCGAGCCTGCGCGAATGCAAGACCGCCAGCATCCGCGCGACTGCTGATGACCGCCGCGATGTTGCAGTTAAGTCCCGCTTCGAGCAGAACCTGCATATTGCTGCCGCGTCCGGAAATAAGAATGACGATGTTTTTCATGTGATAAGTCTGGAAAGTAGGGAGTGGTAAGTGGTGAGTAGAGAAAGGTCTGTGTACTTGCCACTCACTACTCCCCACTCTCCATCTTCATTTCACCTGCGTCTGGTGTTCTTCGCCGTTCCGTACGCGAATCACGCCGATCTTTGTGACGGTCTCTCCCGCCGCCTGCAACTGGCTGATCGCTTTATCCGCGTCTGCGGCAGCTACGATGACCACCATGCCGATGCCGCAATTGAAGGTGCGATACATTTCCTGCTCCGCCACATTGCCTTGCTCTTGCAGCCAGTGGAACAGCTTGGGCATCTGCCAGGAGTTGCTGTCGATGTCGGCGACGACATTGTCCGGCAGTACACGCGGCACGTTTTCGGTGATGCCGCCGCCGGTAATGTGCGCCATGCCCTTGATGGTGAGACTTTGCATCAGCGCGAGCAAGGGTCTTACGTAAATGCGGGTCGGCGCCATGATCACATCCGACAGGGTGCGCTCGCCGTCAAACGGCGCGTTCAAGTCAGGATGGCTGCGTGCTATGATCTTGCGCACCAACGAATAGCCGTTGGAATGCGCGCCGTTGGAGGCCATACCCAGCACGATGTCGCCGGGTTTTATGTCTGCCCCTGTGATGATGTTGGCTTTTTCCACTACGCCGACCGCAAACCCTGCCAGATCGTATTCGCCGACCGGGTACATGCCGGGCATTTCGGCCGTCTCGCCGCCGATCAGTGCGCACCCTGCCTGCTCGCAGCCGTTGGCGATGCCCTTGATGACTTCAGTGGCGGCGGGTACATCCAGTTTGCCGCAGGCAAAATAATCCAGGAAAAACAGAGGCTCAGCGCCCTGCACCAGAATATCGTTGACGCTCATGCCCACCAGGTCAATGCCGACGGTATCGTGGATGTTGAGTTCAAACGCCAGTTTCAGCTTGGTGCCCACGCCGTCGGTGCCGGAGACCAGTACCGGTTCCTTGTATTTTTTGGAGATTTCCACTAAGCCCCCGAAACCGCCGATGCCGGAAAGAACTTCGGGACGCATGGTGCGCTTTGCATAAGGCTTGATGTTTTCGACCAGTTGATCGCCAGCGGCTATGTCTACCCCGGCGTCACGGTAGGAAAGTCCGGCAGCAGGATTATTTGGTGGGTTCAAGATGAATTCTCGCTTTCTTCAGGATGCAGGGTTAGTTAACATCCCTGTCAGGGGAAACAGGTGTAACGGGGCAGTTTTGCCAGTAGCGGCAAATTATACGCAAATGCGTCCGGTATTTCAGCGACTTTCGCTGCGCAACCCTGAAACAGGCCGGTACATAAACGTTCCTGTCATAAACAAATCGCGTCATTCATCTTTGTGTGCGAAATTTTTTGTGGCGTTGCAAAGTATTGGGTGACAAGCGGCCAGAAGAAGTGCAGCATTATCCGCTTCAAACAGATATTGATCGCACTATGCCTGGATTGCCGGAATTGAACGAGCTGGAAAACCTGATGGAACTGGGCCGTCACCATTTGCAGACGCGGGTTGCCTGCGAGGTAAAGAGCGGTAACCATCGCTTTCCTGTCTACCAGATCACGATGGGGAATCCGGACCCCACCTTGCCTGCAATCGGTTTCTTTGGCGGGATACATGGGCTGGAGCGCATCGGCACCCATGTGCTGCTGTATTTTCTGCGCGGCCTGATCAGTCGGCTGGACTGGGACAAGAGTCTGCACCACCTGCTGAATGAGGTGCGTCTGGTATTCATGCCGTTGATCAATCCCGGCGGCATGTGGCAGGGTACGCGCTGCAATCCGCAAGGCGTGGATTTGATGCGCAATGCGCCGATCGAATCGCTCAGCCGGGTGCCGTTTCTGCTGGGCGGACACCGGATCAGCCGTCATTTACCCTGGTATCGCGGCGAGGCGGGAGGCGATATGGAGATCGAGAATCAGGCGCTGTGCCGGGTCGTTCAGGAGGAATTACTGTCCCATCCGTTCAGCATCGCGGTGGATTGTCACTCCGGTTTTGGTACGCGCGACCGAATCTGGTTTCCCCATGCGCACAGTGCGCATCCGATTGCGCAGCTGGCGGACATTCTGGCGCTGGAAGAGCTGTTCGAGAAAACCCATCCGAATCACAGATACTTGTTTGAGCCGCAAAGCGCGCAATATCGCACGCATGGCGATATATGGGACTATCTGTACCTGCAGGCGGAGCAGGACAGCAGCCGGGTTTTTCTGCCGCTGACGCTGGAAATGGGTTCGTGGCTGTGGGTGAAAAAAAATCCTCGTCAGCTTTTTTCGCGTCACGGCCTGTTCAACCCTTCCGTTGAACACCGCTTGCACCGGGTGTTGCGCAGACACACCGCCTGGCTGGATTTCATGATGCGCGCCGCCTGCGGTCACGACAGCTGGCTGGCCACGGGCGCCAGTCGCTGCCGTTTTCAGGAACGCGCTGTTGCGCGCTGGTATCGGGCGCCTGAATGACTACCTGGGTGCTGTTGCGCGGATTGATACGTGACTCGCGTCACTGGGGTGAATTTCCGTCGTTGTTTCAGGAAGTTCTGGGTGAGGGGGCTGTAGTCACGCTCGATTTTCCGGGCAACGGCAGTCTGCATGCACAGCAGAGCGCCGCCACGGTAGAGGCGATGGCCGGCAATATCCGTGAACAATTAACACAGCGCGGTTATCCGCCGCCGTATTGCGTGCTCGCCTTATCGCTGGGGGCAATGGTCGCGGTGGCGTGGAGCAATCTGTATCCTGCCGAGATCGAAAGACTGGTGCTGATCAATACCAGTCTGGCACCTTACAGCCATTTTTATCACAGACTGCGCCCGAAAAATTATGCCAGCCTGATGCGTTTGCTGATTGCAGGGGATGCCGTGCAGCGTGAAGCACTGATCCTGCATCTGACCAGTAATCAGCCTCATCCGGGTCTGCTGGAACAATGGCAGGCTTACGCGCGGCAATATCCGGTGACACGCGCCAATATGCTGCGCCAGCTATTTGCTGCGAGCCGCTATCGTGCCTCGCGTCCCTCTGTTCCGGTGTTGCTGCTGGCAAGCCGAGAGGACCATCTGGTCAATGTGCAGTGCTCGCTTACCCTGGCCAAACGCTGGCACACCCCTGTTCAACTGCATCCGGCTGCCGGGCACGATTTGCCGCTCGATGATCCACGCTGGGTCACACATCAGGTGAGGGCTTGGCTGAGAGGGGAAAATAGGCCTTAAGCTTGACCTTGCAGTTCCACTGTCGCGAGCGAAATGTCGTCGCCTGCCGCGTTGCCGTCCAGGTGGCTGAGGAGGGCAGCCTTGATTGTTGCGTGCGCTGAATGTTGTGCCAGTGCAGCGAGTATCGGTTGTTCGCCAAACGGTTCACCCCGGCTGTTGCAGGCTTCCGTCAGGCCGTCTGAATAGAGGATGAAACGGCTGGCATTCGTCCACTGGCAGGATTCGGTTGTCGAATCGAATTCCTGATCCGTCAGTATGCCGAGCGCGAGTTGGCGGGAGGCAAAGCGCCGTATCACCCGGCCTTCTGCGTCGACCAGCAGGGGGGCAGGGTTGCCGCCGTTCCAGATATCGATCATCTGTTTGACAGGATCAATGTTCACCAGCGTCACCGCCACGAAATTGCCTGTCGGCAGGAAGGTTTTCAGGCGTGCGTTCATCTCACGTGCGATGCTGGAAACTGAACAACCCTTGTTCGCCATCGCGGAAAACGCATGTATCAGCGGCATCACCGGAATCGCGGCGGGCAAGCCATGCCCCATGGCGTCGCCCAGCAGGATGTAAACGCTGCCATTCACGCTCTTGCGCGCGACCAGTAAATCGCCGCTCAGTTTAGCGGCGGGTGCCAGCCATAGTGAGACATTTTCAACATCCATGGAGGCGCTGTTGATCATGCGATCCATCACGGCGCTGGCGAGTATCATGTCCTGTTCGGCAGCCTGCCGGTAGGTTTCCAGCGAGTCATTAGCTCGGCGCAGTTTCTCCTGTAATCCGGCAATGCGCTGCAAGGCGCGAATTTTTGCCAGCAACAGCCTGATATCGACGGGTTTAGGCACATAGTCATCGCCACCTGCTTCCAGTCCACGCACCATGTCCTCACTATCGCTGAGCGCGCTGATGAACAGAATGGGCACCCAACGGTCGCCAGTCATCTCGCGCAGTCGGCGCGTGGCTTCGATGCCGCCGATGCCGGGCATTCTGACGTCCATCAGCACCACATCGACGGGTTCACTGGCAAAGCAGATTAGCGCTTCCTCGCCGCTGGTGGCCGTGATGACAGTGTGGCCGGCCATTTTCAGTGCGCTTTGCATCAGTTTCAGGTTGGCCGGCGTGTCATCTACAACCAGTATTTTCAGTGCTGTGCTAAAGACTGCCTGTCCGGATGCGTGCATCATTATTTCTGGCATGGGATTCGAAGTCGTGGTATCAGTCATTTTGACACTTTTCACGTAGTTGCAGTTTTTTGGATTTAAGCGCAGGGCGGGCTGGATGCCGGTGGTTTGGCATGCGCAGGACGGAACGCCTTGCATTGTGCAGGATCCGATTCCAGATAAGCGCCTTCGATCAGGTCGATGCAATAGGGAATCGCCGGAAACACCGCGTTCAGGCAATCATCGATAGCAGATGGCTTGCCGGGCAGATTCACGATCAGACTTTTGCCGCGTATTCCGGCCGTCTGACGCGACAAGATTGCGGTAGGCACGAACTTCAGTGAAGCTGTGCGCATCAGTTCGCCAAAACCGGGCATCATCTTGCTGCACACGGCTTCCGTCGCTTCCGGGGTCACATCGCGCAGCGCAGGGCCCGTGCCGCCGGTGGTGACGACCAGAGAGCAGCCTTCAATGTCGCACAGTTCGATCAGCGCCGCTTCTATCAGCGTCTGCTCATCCGGGATCACGAGTGCGACGGCCTCCCACGGGCAGGTCAATACGCGCTCGAACCAGGCGCGCATCGCAGGTACGCCCTTGTCTTCGTATTCGCCGCGGCTGGCGCGGTCTGAAATAGTCAAAAATCCAATCCGTGCAATTCCCATGATTACTCCTTAAAACCTGCGCTATCCTGAAATACCATGCCGTCCAGCAACTGTACAGTGACCTGTTCGCCTGCGGCCAGGGCGGGGCCTTCAGCCGGCATCACCAGCAGGCCGTCTGCGCGCGCCATCAACAGCAGCACGCCACTGCTCTGTGTGCCGGTGGAGCTGGCAAGGTAGCCTGTTTCGTCCTGTGTCAGCTGTACGCGGATGAATTCGGTGCGCCCCGGTCGTATCTTAACCGGGTGCGCCAGACGCGCGGTCACGGTGCGGCGAAAGAGGCGCGCATGGCCCATCATGGCGCGCAGTGCGGGGGCGACGAATTCCTCAAAACATACCATGCTGGAGACCGGATTGCCGGGCAGCCCGAACACAAAAGCGTCTGAGGCGGTGCCTGCGTTTACGTGAAGTTCGCGTAGCGAATCGTTTGCCCCCTCTCCCGCTAGTGGGAGATAACCAGCGACTTTGCTATCGTTTTGTGATGGCTTAGTCAGATGGCTAGTTGTTTCATCAGGGTTGAGGAGAGGGGGAAGTGCATCTTGGGCTGATCGTTTTAAAACACCGAACGCCAGCGGATGCCCGGGCTTCATCGCCACGCGCCAGAATTTCATCGTCACGTTCAGCTTTTCGATGGTCGGGCGCACATAGTCGTGCACGCCGACCGAAGTGCCGCCCGATACAAGCAGCACGTCATAGTCCAGTCCACGCAACAGATACTGTTCGAGTTCAACTGGGTCGTCGCGTGCGATGCCCAGCAACACGGGTTCTATGCCCAGCATCTGCACCTGAGCCATCAGTGCGTAGGCGTTGGATTCGGGTATCTTGTTCGGGTCAACAGGCGCGTTCATCGCTTCGAGCTCATCACCGGTAGACAGGATTGCCACGCTGGGGCGACGATAGACCTGCATTTCAGATTTCTTGGTGGTTGCGAGGACGCCGATGACGCCGGGCGTGATTTCCGTGCCACTGGATAAGACAAGCTCACCCAGCTTCATGTTTTCGCCGCGAGGACGCACGTGGTTGCCGGATTGCACCGTGTGGTTGATTTGCACCGCATCAAACATTGACTCGCTTAGCGAGACCTCGTCTCTCTCTCCCGTTCGCGGGAGAGAGTTAGGAGAGAGGGTTCCGGTTGACACTGCCTGTGTTTCTTCCACGGGCACCACTGCATCTGCGCCGGCCGGTACAGGGGCGCCCGTCATGATGCGGGAACATTGGCCTGGCAGAACCGTCTGTTTGGGCATGTCACCCGCCCTGATGTCCTCAATGATGCTCAGGGTGACAGGCGAGCTGGCAAGATCACTGCTTCTCACTGCAAAGCCGTCCATCGCGGATACGTCATAGGGCGGCAGGTCGCGGCAGGCGTGTATGTTCTCGGACAGCACACGACCCAGCGACCGTTCCAGCGTGATGTTTTCACTGCCCAGCCGCGTGACTGATTCCAGAACGATGCGTTGTGCGGTGCTTACTTTCAGGTGTTCCATTAGTTTCCTTATAACGAAAATTCGCGCAAGCGTTCGTTTGTTTCCTCTTCCTTGGGGAGAGGGTTTGGGAGAGGGTCGCGGGCATGACTATTTTATCATTTTGGGTGACTCATGCCCGCCATGTTGATGGCCAGCGCCAAATCTTGTGGTGTATCCAGATCGAAAAAGCAATCAATGGCCTGCAACTCGGTTTCGTTCACGTAGCGGACGTTCAGTCTGTCGAGCAAGGCACGCATGCTGTACGGGCCACTGCCGCGCAGTATTTCGCGCAAAGCGCCCAGACTATGCCTCGAATAAAACGCGGCCAGCGGTTGCGGGAAACCTGCGACAACCGGTACGACGGCATCGACATGATCGCGAAAACCCGCAAGCGTAACAACCAGCGCTGCGGTAATGAACGGCATGTCGCAGGCAACGGCGAACACCCACGGCGTTCTGGCCTGTTCAAGTCCCGCTGCCAGCCCCGCCAGCGGGCCTGCATGGATGGGGTTGTCGGTCACCTGCTGCATGTCACAGTCGAGGCGCACTTGTCGGGTGCTGACGATGATATCGCTAAACAGGGGGTGCAGGGCGGTGGATACGTGCTGCAACAGTGTCTGATTGCCCAGTTTGATATTCGCCTTGTCCTGCCCCATGCGGCGCGACTCGCCGCCAGCCAGAATTAAGGCAGTGCAATCAGTAATCATTTAATCACAAACTCGCGTAGCGAGTCATTGTCCCCCTCGCACGCTTGCGGGAGAGGGCGGGGGAGAGGGTTATGTTCAAGCATGAACTGCGCGATGCCTGGAATATCTTCAAGGCCGAAGTGAGGCAGCTCGGGATAAATCTCATTCATGTCGGTGACCATCGCGATCAGTCCATCGGAAATTTCGCAGCGCGGCGGCTTTTCACAGGCACGGCGCAATACCTCGATTTTAGCGCCCGTGGCGTGAGAAAAACCTTCCGCCAGCACGATGTCCGCATCCGACATGTAACGATTTGCCAGTTGTTCCGGGTCGCGGTTGTCTTTTGCATCCGCCACCAGTTGCAGCGCATCGCGGGTGAGCAGCAGACTCATCACAGCGCCCGCATCTTTATAGCGGTAGCTGTCCTTGCCCGGTGTGTCGAGTTCGACCTTGTGGTGGGCGTGCTTGAGGGTGGCGACCTTCAGGCCGCGACCGACGAACTCGCGTATCAGTTTTTCCACCAGCGTGGTTTTGCCGGAGCCGGAATGGCCGACGATGGATATAACCTTAGTCATAAAACTCTCTGCAAGTTGGCGTTCATGGGTGCTGTGTAACCCACGCATCCCCCTGTGGCGTGATTTCCTTTTTCCAGATTGGCACACGCGCCTTTAACTCGTCTATCATCCAGCGGCACGCTTCCAATGCTGCCGGGCGGTGTTCGGCGCCGGCCGCGATGAACACGATGTTGTCGCCCGCCTTGACGGTGCAGATGCGGTGCACGATGCGCGCATCCAGCAAATGGTATTTTTCAATCGCGTCCAGACGCAACTGGTTCATCTCGGACAGCGCCATGCTGCCATAGGCTTCAAAACTGATTTCCGAGACATCGCGTCCTTCCGAAAAATCCCGCGCGCAGCCAAGGAAAGTGGCGATGCCGCCCATCCGCTGTGAGCTGGCTTTGAGCGCGTTTATTTCCTCGTCCTGGGAAAAATCCTCCGCTTGTATTCTGACGGCTTCTTTCATTTGACCTCTCTCCTTGCTCTCTCCCGCAAGCGGGCGAGAGTGAAATTGTTTTGCTTTGCAAACTTCATTTAACCTCCGGAAAACTTGGCCATGAACGTCACTTCGCTGTTGTCAGTAAGCAGCAGGGAGAGGTCGCGCACATGCTGGCCGTTGACCGCTGAAAAACAGACGATTTCAAAAGCGCGCGGGTATTGCTCTGCCAGTGTGTCGCGCAATTGTTGCAACGTCATGTCTGGCTTGAAGTCGATCTGTATCGCATTCACTCCTGTGCGTTCCACCACCGGGCCAAAGAACAGGACGTTGATCATTTCGACCTCTGCCACACGCCGCTTTTGCCGCCGCGCTTTTCTTCAAGCTGCACAGAACTCATGCGCATGCCGCGATCGACCGATTTGCACATGTCATAGATCGTCAAGAGTGCGACGCTGGCGGCGGTCAGCGCTTCCATCTCCACGCCGGTCTGGCCCGTGCAATTCACCGTGGTGGTGACCTTGATGCCGACGCAGCCGTCGTGGTCAGGTTTCAGGACTTCGGAAAATTCGACCGATACGCCCGTCAGTGCGATCGAATGGCACATCGGGATGATGTCCGGGGTGCGTTTGGCGGCCATCACAGCGCCCACGTCGGCGACCGTCAGCACGTCGCCCTTGGCGACTTTACCCTGACGGATCAGTTCAAGGGTTGCCATCTGCATGCGCAGCACGCCGCTGGCAATCGCCGTGCGCTGTGTGTCCGATTTGGCGGATACGTCGACCATGCGCGCTCGGCCTGATTCTGAAAAATGCGTTAATTCGTTCATGTTGTTGGTTCCATTGTTAAAGCCCGTGAGAGTGCCGTTTGAACAGCCCGTATAATCAGTTCAAACTGACCGTCGCCTGCACGGAGTCATACAGCGTTCTGATACCTTGAGCGTCGCGTTCGATCAAGCCGGCGGCAGCAAGCGCATCAATATCGGTATAGACTCTTTTGTAATCGCGATTAAGTGCGCGCGCCAATGTGGCCACATTTTTTTCCTGTTGACGGTGCAGGTGCTTCAGGATTTCCAGACGTTTCTGTGACAAGGTGGACATCATGGCATCCAGGCTGAAAAAAGTCAGGTGGCGTTCTTCCACCTGCTGGCCTTTTTCCAGTTGTTTCCATGCGTCAACGAAACGTTTGCCCATGTCATTGACGTCGCCTACATGCAATTTAACTTCGCTCATGTTTTGCTCCTTTCCTTGGCAACATCGCTCAGAAAATCTGCTATCAGTTGTTCGACCGTCGTAAATAAATAGGCTTCTTCATGTTTGCCTGTGTGTTTATGGTCACCTTTGCCGCGCTCATTGTCGTATCCGACAATATGGGTGCCGGGGATACCATAAAACAGGCTGTATTTCAGCCTGTGTTGGCTTCCAAGGACAGCTGCCGGTAATTCCCATATCGTCATTTCAATGATAGCGCCATCAGGGTATACAGCCTTGTCGTGAAATGCGAGTCGAGATTTCATGGCCCAGAGTGCCATATATTGTATTGAGCGTCAATATCCCTTGGGTGCAGTGATCGGAATCTAACGATCATGGTAAGAAAGCAACACCTGATAATGAATGATTCTCGCAGGGATATTGTCCAGCGGACAATAACTCGCAAACCTGCCATGATCGTTCCCTCACCTCCGTTCCCCCTCTCCCGGAGGGCGAGGGGTACGGCTCGTCACTTCGTGAGTTTCACGTTAACGTTGAACGCTCAACCGCCGATATACGACATTTCAATTTTGTTGCGCGGCAATTCTGTGACTTCATGGCGTATCTGCGAATAGCGGTCGCTGCGGTGCTGCCAGCAGCCGACGATGGCATTCATTATGTGTTCATCGCTGCCGTCGTTGCGAAGCATCTGTCTTAAGTCCGTATCGGACTGCTCGGCAAACAAACAGGTGTACAGCTTGCCATCGGTAGACAATCGGATGCGTGTGCAATCATGGCAGAACGCCTGGGTGACGGAGGCGATCACGCCGATTTCGCCACTGCCGTCTTGGTAACGCCAGCGCTGTGCCACTTCGCCCAGTGTATTGGGGTCGGCGCGTTCAAGGGGATGCTGGCTGCCTATCTGCTGCAGGATTTCTTCGGCCGTGACGACATCATCCATGCACCAGCCATTGGTGCTGCCCACATCCATATATTCGATAAAGCGCAGAATGACGCCGCTGCCCTTGAAGTGTTCAGCCATCGGCAGAATTTCATGATCGTTCACGCCACGTCTGACCACCATGTTGACCTTGATGGAGGTAAAGCCTGCACGCTTAGCGGCGGCAATGCCAGAAAGTACTGTGGCAACGGATGTGTCGGTGTCCGTCATGCGTTTAAAAACGGCGTCGCTGATCCCGTCCAGGCTGACCGTCAGACGCGACAGGCCGGCATCTTTTAAAGCCTGAGCCTTTTGCGCCAGCAGCACCGCATTGGTGGTCAGCGTCACTTCGACGGGTTTCCCGTTAACATCAGTCAGTGCGGCCAGCGTGCCGATCAGATTTTCAATGCCGCGACGCAACAGTGGCTCTCCCCCGGTAAGCCTTATTTTTTGCACGCCCAGTTTGACGAATAATTTTGCTGTGCGCTCGATTTCCTCGAAGCTTAACAGCTCATTGCGCGGCAGAAAAACGTGGTTCTTGTCGAAAATTTCCCGCGGCATGCAATAGGTGCAGCGCAGGTTGCAGCGGTCGGTGACCGAGATGCGCAAGTCTTTCAGTGGCCGCTGCATGCGGTCACTGAGCGGTTCTCCCGGTTGGTGGGAGATGACCGGCGCACGGCTGATGGTTTTGGCTGTGCTGATCGGGATGATTTTCGGGGTTGCTGACACGAAGGCCTTTACTTATTAAGGAGAAAAGCGAGTTTATTATTAAACTCTGATATTCTACCTCAGGTGTGAACTTTACGGGAAGTTTGAAGTGAGATGATCGATCATGAATACCTCTGTTTTGGTTGCGAAAACTGCCCGGATACGCCGGGCAGTGTCGGGATGAGAGAATCAGTGAAACAGTATGATCGCCTTGGTGAAGGTGATCCACAGGCCAATCGCGAGGGGTATCCCTACGGCCGTCCATGCCAGCGCGGCTGATGCATCCAGTCCGCCGTGAGTGATGCCAAAGGAGCCGCTGACAAGTTCTTCTCCCACTTCCTTTTGATGGTGGGCGGCTTCGATTTGTTGTATTTCCTGTGCGGATAAATGCCATTTTTTATCTACCGGTTTGATAAACCAGTTGGCGATAAAACCCAGTGCCAGAAATCCAGCCAGAATATACAGGGTGAAGTCATATACCTGATCGCGCGGCACGCCGGCTGCAATCTGCGCTTCGCGGATGTAGTTCACCACGACAGGGCCGATGATCCCGGCCGTCGCCCATGCCGTCAGCAAGCGCCCGTGTATGGCGCCGACAAACTGGGTGCCGAACATGTCCGCAAGGTAGGCCGGAACGGTTGCGAATCCGCCGCCATACATCGACAGAATCACGCAGAAAAACGCGATGAACAAGGCCTGATGGCCGGAGTGCGCCGCCCAGGGTGAAAGCGCGTACATCGCGATGCCCAGTGCGAAAAACACAAAGTAGGTGTTCTTGCGACCGAGCTTGTCGGAAAGTGATGCCCAGAAAAAGCGTCCGGCGATGTTAAACAAGGAGAGCAGACCGGCAAAACCTGCGGCCAGCGCCGCAATGGCGGTTTTCTGGTCGTGATCCAGATGGGTAAAGCTGACTTCGGGATGTCCGATCAGATTACCGGCAAAAATCTCCTGCAGCATCGGGGACGCCATGCCCAATACGCCGATACCTGCGCTCACGTTCAGACACAGCACTGCCCAGATCAGCCAGAACTGCGGGGTTTTGTGTGCGTTCTTCAGGTGCACGTTATTGTCCGAGATCAGCGCATGCTGTTTTTCCGGTTGCACCCAGCCTTCAAGTTTCCAGCCTGTCGGCGGGATACGGTAGCCAAATGCGCCCAGCGTCATGGCGATAAAATAAACGATTCCCATCACTGCGAAGGTTTGCCATACACCGACGCTGGTGGCGGTATGGAAATGTTCCATCAGTGAGTTGGCCATCGGCGCGCCTATCATGGCGCCGCCTCCGAAGCCCATGATCGCCATGCCGGTCGCCATGCCGCGTTTATCCGGGAACCACTTGATCAGGGTGGAAACAGGGGAAATATAGCCCAACCCCAGGCCGATTCCGCCGATGAAGCCGGAGCCCAGCCACATCAGCCACAATTGATGGATAGAGACACCATAGGCCGAAATCAGCAAGCCGCCGCCCCAGCATACAGCTGCGGTAAAACCCGCACGGCGCGGGCCGACACGTTCCAGCCAGCCGCCCCAGATCGCAGCGGAGGAGCCCAGCAACAAAAAGAACAGGGTGAACATCCAGCCCAGTTCGCTGATCTTCCAGTCGCAGCTGGTGGTAAATAAGGCGTTGAGCAGGCCTGCATCTGCCGGGCAGGCAACCTGCGTGGTAATGCCGATGGCCTTGGATAAGGGCAACCAGAATACGGAAAAACCATAGGCCATGCCGATGCACAGATGGATTGCGAGTGCTGCGGGTGGTACCAGCCAGCGGTTGAAACCGGATTTGGCTATGGTGCGCTCTTTCGACAACAAGCCGGCTGTGACAGTGTTGGAACTGGACATGTAACTCTCCCTCTATTAATTATTGGTTTTTTAGTGAATTTTGCAACGTGAAATTGATCGGACTTTCCTCCTTTTTAAATGATACTTAAGTTTTTGGCAGCAGGCTGCTGTGATGTGCACGGATGGCTTCCAGCACGATGGGTTTGAGCGTTCTGCCCTGTTCGGTGTCCACATACTCAAGCAATTGAGCACGCATGCGCGGCGCCCAGAAATTGTGAATGTGCCCTGCAATACCCTGCAGGGACTCGTCGTGATCCGGCACGGTTTCAAAAAAATCACCTATTTTGTTTGCCATATGTATCAAATTTTGCATGTCCATCTGTCTTATGTACCCGTTATTCTCTCGGCATGCGTATACGCCACAAAGTCATCGCCCCTCGCAAAGGCGATGAGTGTCATCCCCGCTGTTTGTGCCGTTTCCACCGCCAACGCAGTCGGTGCTGAAATCGCAATCAGACTGGGAATGCCCAGGGTTGCCGCCTTTTGTACCATTTCGACACTGGCCCGGCTGGTGATCAATAAGAAACCATCCTGAAAACTCATCTTATTTTCAGTCATTTTGCCGATCAGTTTATCCAGTGCATTGTGACGGCCGACATCTTCACACAGTTGCTGCAGGCGCCCGTCAGGCGTGCTCCAGGCCGCTGCATGCATGCCGCCGGTCAGGCTGCCTATGGGCTGTAACGCCGACAACGCTTTAAGGGCTGCACGCATGGCCGAAACCTGAACGGATGCGCCAGTCGGCACGACAGCCAGTTCTCTTAAAACCTGTTCCAGACTTTCCGCACCACACAAGCCGCAACCGGTGCGCCCGGTCATATTGCGTCTCTTCTGTTTGAGTCGCATGAAAGCGGCGTTGGCGATTTCACAATGCACCGTGATACCCAGCTTTGCTACGGTCACTTCTGCGCCCCGGAATTCGGCGTGATCGTTGACGATGCCTTCGCTCAGTGCAAAACCCAGTGCAAAGCTTTCCAGATCATTGGGTGTAGCCAGCATCACCGCATGCGAGATGCCGTTGAATTCCAGCGCCACGGGTATTTCTACCGCCAGACTATCCTGCTCATGAGCCCAGTGTGAACCGCGCCAGCGCATGATGTCCTGACGGCTGGCACACTCGATTGCATCAGCGGTGTCAAACATTTTGCGCCTGCTCCAGTAAATCCTGCTGCACTTTGGCAAAGCGGGTATATTTTTTCTGCCAGTCTGAAGGCTCGGAGACGGGCTTGATTTCGACCGCTGTCACCTTGTATTCCGGGCAATTGGTGGCCCAGTCCGAGTTTTCCGTGGTGATCACATTGGCGCCGGATTCGGGAAAATGGAAGGTGGTATACACGACACCCGGTTGCATGCGTGCCGACAAGCTGGCGCGCAATACGGTATCCCCCGAGCGGCTCTGGATCTGCACCCACCCGCCATCCGTGATGCCGCGGTCTTCAGCGTCGTGCGGGTGTATTTCCAGCAGGTCCTGTTCATGCCACTTTACGTTTTCGGTGCGCCGGGTTTGCGCGCCCACATTGTATTGCGAGAGGATGCGCCCGGTGGTGAGAATCAACGGGAATTTTTTGGTAATTTTCTCGTCGGTCGCTACATATTTTGTGATGATGAAACGTCCCTTGCCACGCACGAACTCATCGACATGCATGATGGGCGTGCCATCCGGCACCGCGTCGTTGCAGGGCCATTGTATGCTGCCTAAGCGATCCAGCTTTGCATAGCTCACGCCCTGAAAAGTCGGCGTGAGTGCGGCGATCTCATCCATGATTTGCGACGGGTGCTGGTAGTCCATCGGATAGCCCAGACGCTGTGACAGCTGTATGGTCACTTCCCAGTCCGCAAGACCTGCCTTGGGCGGCATGACGCGGCGCACCCGCGAGATGCGTCGCTCCGCGTTGGTGAAGGTGCCGTCCTTTTCCAGAAATGAAGAACCCGGCAGAAACACATGCGCATACATCGCGGTTTCATTGAGGAATATATCCTGTACCACGATGCATTCCATCGCTGAGAGTGCGGCGGTCACATGCTGGGTGTTCGGGTCGGACTGAACGATGTCCTCGCCCTGACAATATAGTCCTTTGAAGCTGCCATCGAGAGCAGCATCGAACATGTTGGGGATGCGCAGGCCCGGTTCCGGCTGTATTTCGACGCCCCAGGCCTGCTCGAACAGATGGCGGGTAGTTGAATCGGATACATGGCGGTAACCCGGTAACTCGTGCGGGAAAGAACCGATGTCGCATGATCCCTGCACATTGTTTTGCCCGCGCAGCGGATTGACCCCTACGCCTTCACGGCCGATATTGCCGGTGGCCATCGCCAGATTCGCGATGGCCATTACGGCGGTTGAACCCTGCGCGTGTTCGGTAACACCCAGGCCGTAATAGATCGCGGCATTGCCGCCTGTCGCATAAAGACGTGCCGCACCCCGCACCAGTGAAGCGGATACGCCGGTGATCGGCTCCATGGCTTCGGGCGAATTTTCTGGCTGTGCTGCAAAGTCCCGCCATTGGGTGAAGGCTTTGTCTTCGCAGCGTTCAGCGATGAATTCATCAGCCAGCAGGCCTTCGGTGACAATGACATGAGCCAGTGATGAGAGCATCGCCACGTTGGTGCCGGGCTTGAGCGGCAGATGAAATTCGGCCTTGATATGGGGTGAGTCGACCAGTTCGATCTTGCGCGGATCGATCACGATCAGTTTGGCCCCTGCCCGCAGGCGTTTTTTCATGCGCGAGGCAAATACCGGATGCGCATCGGTGGGGTTTGCGCCGATTACCATGATGACATCGCTGTGCTCGACCGATTTGAAGGTTTGCGTTCCGGCTGATTCGCCCAGTGTCTGTTTCAGGCCATAACCGGTAGGCGAGTGACACACCCGCGCGCAGGTGTCGACGTTATTGTTGCCGAAGGCGGCGCGTACCAGTTTTTGTACCAGATAGCCTTCTTCATTGGTGCAGCGCGAGGAAACGATGCCGCCCACCGAGTCACGCCCGTGCCGGCTCTGGATTCTTTTGAATTCTGAGGCGGCATAGTTGAGCGCGACATCCCAGCTCACCTCCTGCCACGGGTCGGTAATCTTGCTGCGTATCATGGGGCTTAAAATGCGATCCTTATGTGTGGCGTAGCCCCACGCGAAGCGGCCCTTTACGCAGGAATGGCCTTCGTTAGCCTGTCCGTCCTTGTAAGGCACCATACGCACGACTTCGTTGCCCTTCATCTCAGCCGTGAATGCGCAGCCGACGCCGCAATAGGCGCAGGTTGTCACTGCGCTGTGCTCAGCCTGGCCCAGCTCGATGACGCTTTTTTCCTGCAAGGTGGCGGTCGGACAGGCCTGTACGCAAGCGCCGCACGAGACGCAATCGGACTCCATGAAGGACTGATCCTGCCCCGCCGAGACACGCGAGTCAAACCCGCGCCCGGTGATCGTCAGCGCAAAGGTGCCCTGAATTTCCTCGCAGGCGCGCACACAGCGGTTGCACACGATGCACTTGGATGCATCGTACGTGAAATAGGGATTGGATTCGTCTTTTTTGCTGGAGAGGTGATTCTCTCCTTCATAGCCGTAGCGCACTTCGCGCAGTCCCGTGACCCCTGCCATGTCCTGCAACTCGCAATCGCCGTTGGCGGCGCAGGTCAGGCAGTCCAGCGGATGATCTGAAATGTAAAGCTCCATCACGCCTTTTCGCAGCGACTGCAACTTAGGTGACTGGGTACGCACCTTCATGCCGGATTCCGCCGGGGTGGTGCAGGAGGCGGGGTAGCCGCGACGCCCTTCAATTTCGACCAGGCACAGGCGGCAGGAACCGAAGGGTTCAAGCGAGTCGGTTGCGCATAACTTGGGTACGTTCACACCACTCTCGGATGCGGCGCGCATGATGGAGGTGCCGGCAGGCACGGTGACCTGCATGCCGTCAATTTCGAGCGTGATCCGCTGTTCTGACGTGCTGCGCGGTGTCCCGTAATCTTTTTCGCTGCAACTGGATTTGCCGCAACCACAATTATTCGTGCCGCTTTGCTCAAACATGATGATCTCCTAAATCGTCATTCCCGCGCAAAGGGGTAAGCAGGCAAGCCGCGGAGCGGCTGCTCGCAAAGCGGCTGCTCGCAAAGCGGGAATCCAGCTTATCCAACAATTTTCGCGTAGCGGACAAAGCTGTGTTTGGGGTGTTGTCCCACTGCGTGGGGATATTTGTTAATTGTCTGGATTCCCGCCTGCGCGGGAATGACGGCTTATGTGTGGTGAATGTCATGGATTTATAAAAATTCAATAATTGGCCGTGTCTTTTGCATCTTTTATGGCGATGCCAAAGTCTTTCGGAAAATGATTTAGCGCTGACAGCACCGGATAGGGCGTCATGCCGCCCATCGCGCACATCGAGCCGTGCAGCATGGTGTCGCATAAATCTCGCAGCAGATCTACTTGTGCTGTTTGACCTGCGATGATCTTGTCCATCACCTCCACGCCGCGCACCGCACCAATGCGGCAAGGCGTGCATTTTCCGCAGGACTCGATGGCGCAAAACTCCATTGCGTAGCGCGCAAGTTTAGCCAGATCCGCTGTATCGTCATGCACCACAATGCCGCCATGCCCCAGCACTGCACCAAGGTTCGTATAGGCTTCATAATCCATCGGGGTGTCCCACTGCGATTCGGGCAGGTAGGTGCCCAGCGGCCCGCCGACCTGCACCGCCTTGATCGCACGGCCTGTGGATGATCCGCCGCCGAAGTCGTACATCAGTTCGCGTAAGGTGACACCAAAGGCGGCTTCGATCAGCCCGCCCTGTTTGATATTGCCTGCCAGTTGAAAGGGCAGCGTGCCGCGCGAGCGTCCCATGCCATAGTTTTTATAAAAATCAGCGCCGCGTGCCAGAATAAGCGGCACCGTTGCCAGCGAAATCACGTTGTTGATCACGGTGGGTTTGCCGAACAGGCCTGCAATTGCAGGCAGGGGCGGTTTGGCGCGCACGATGCCACGGCGTCCTTCGATGCTTTCCAGCATCGCGGTTTCCTCGCCGCACACATAAGCGCCGGCGGCCTTGCGAACTTCAAGTTCGAAATTTTGCCCTGAGCCTGAAATATCTGTACCGAGATAACCCGCTTCACGCGCGATGGCGATGGCTTTATTCAATGCCGTGATGGCATGTGGATATTCGCTCCTGACGTAAATATAGCCTTGCGTCGCACCCACTGCGAGCGCCGCGATGGTCATCCCCTCGATGAGCACAAACGGATCGCCTTCCATCAGCATGCGGTCGGCAAAGGTGCCGGAATCCCCTTCGTCTGCATTGCATACGATGTATTTCTGCGTGGACTCGGTTTTCAGTACCGTATTCCATTTGATTCCGGTCGGAAAGGCAGCGCCGCCGCGTCCGCGTAAACCGGAATCGGTGACCTGCTGCACGATGGCGGCAGGCGGCAGTGTTAAGGCGGCCCGCAGGCCCTGATAACCGCCATGCACCAGATAGTCATTCAGGGACAGCGGATCAGTGATGCCGACGCGGGCAAACGTCAGGCGTTGCTGATTTTTCAGGTAGGGCGACTCCTCGGTAAGCCCCAGGCTCAGCGGATGAGCGCCGCCGTGTAGAAAATCCGCGTCAAACAGGGATGGGATGTCATCCGGCTGTACGGGCCCGTATGCCATGCGTCCTCCTGCCGTTTGCACCTCGATCAGCGGTTCCAGCCAGAGCATGCCGCGTGAGCCGTTACGCACGACGGTGACGGTTATATCGCGTTTGGCAGCTTCTTTCAGGATGACCGAGGCTATGTCATCTGCGCTGAGCGCGAGTGAGACAGAATCTCCCGGTACGAAAATGACAATACTCATGACTTGTTCGCAATCTTGTTAATCAGGTTGTCGAATTTGGCCGGCGTGACGCGTGCGTGCAGCGTGTCATCTACCATCATGGCAGGTGAGTTTGCGCAAAGACCCAGGCAGTAGACCGCTTGCACGGAACAATCGGCGCCTGCGGTCAGTTCTGCGTGTTTGTAGAGCTGTTCAGAGCCCATGCTCTGACAGCTTTCTGCGCAGCAAATCTGTATCTGGTGGCGGGCAGGCGGCGCGCTGCGGAAAAAATGATAGAAAGTGATCACGCCATGTACTTCGGCGCGGGATAAATTAAGCGCAGCGGCGATCGCCGCGACCGATTCAGGCGGAATAAATCCTGCCATCTCCTGTATGGCATGCAGCATCGGCAGCAAGGCGCCGGGGCGCTGTTGATGTGTCGCGATAAGCGCGGCGATCTTTTCAGGATGATGGGTTGAATTCATTTATTCCTCATGCTATCGAGCATAAAAATATATGTTATTATTAACCTATATTTTCTATGCTTTCGTATTGCCAGATTGCAAAGTATCACATGCTTTTTATCCTATCAATAGGTTATCTATATCATATATGGGCTTCGAGATTCGTCCTGAATGGAGTTTGAAAAATCGCAAGGGTGCGGCGGTCTCTTTGCCGTTGTTGCTGGAGTTACTGACGGCCATTCGTAATGATGGCAGTATCAGCAGTGCCGCCTCCCGCACGCACATTTCTTACCGGCATGCGTGGGGGATGCTGCGCGACTTTGAACGTGAGTTTTCGGCACCCTTGCTGGAGAAAACCAGGGGGAAGGGGACCTTGCTGACACCGCTGGCCGAGAAGTTGATATGGGCTGACAAGCGCATCACGGCACGCCTGTCCCCCATACTGGAAAGCTTCGCTTCAGAACTTGAGGCTATTCTGACCCGTGAATTGACGGCGTTGCGTATTACCGCCTCTCACGGTTTTGCGGTCGATGCACTGATCAAGCAACTCAATCTGGATCACATGCCCGTTGAAATCAATTATCGCAGCAGTCTTGAAGCGGTTTCGGCGCTTGCGCATGGCGAATGCGATCTGGCCGGATTTCATGTGCCGGTCGGTGAGTTCAGGCAGGCCGCCCGGCCCTATCTGAAATGGCTGAACCCGCAGCAGCATGCGCTGATTCATCTGGCATACCGGACGCAGGGATTATTCATTGCACGGGGAAATCCAAAAAATATTCAGAGCCTAATGGATTTGCAGCGTACTGATTTGCGATTTATTAATCGGCAAACCGGATCGGGCACAAAAATATTACTCGAAATGCTGCTGGCCAGGGAAAAAATCAGTTCCAAAAAAATACGCGATTTTGACAGCGTTGAATATACCCATGCGGCGGTAGCAGCTTACGTTGCCAGCAATATGGCTGATGTGGGGTTCGGCGTCGAAACAGCCGCCAGACGATTCGATCTGGACTTCATCCCGATTGCACGGGAAAATTATCTGTTCGCCTGTAAAAAAAGCGCGCTGGACCAGAGCCTGCTTAAATCTGTACGTCAGCTCATGCAGGGCATTGCATTTCGTAACACGGTCAATGCGCTGGCAGGATATGACGGTTTGCAATCCGGAACGCTTGTCTCTTTTGATGAAGCCTTTGTTCAAAAAGACGGTTCTTAAAAATTTAACGGGATGCTGCATCGAATTGGGGTCCGTCCAGAGGAACGATGAACAACGCATCCGTTTGCCGGTGATCGTTGAAATATATCACTAATATATTGATTATTAATGATTTAATCTGAATTCGGTTTGTCCGGCTGACTGCGGGCGGATTCGATCAGCGTTTCCTCAGGCAGATCGGATATTTAACATTTTGATTCTTGAGGTAAAATGGGCCTGAGGTCTTGCCGGATATATGCTTCATCAGAAGTATCTTGATGGTGGTTGACCAACCCGTAAACCATTCTGTACCCGATCCATTCAGGGGGCGGATAATTTTTTCGTATTTCAAATGAATTCTTCACGTTTTGCGCTCTTGCAGTGGTCGCTGTTTGCGGCGTTGGTCTTATTGCTGCTCTATCTGCTCAGTCCCATCCTGACGCCGTTTGTCGCGGCCGCCATCCTGGCTTACATCTGTAATCCGCTGGTGCGGCGACTGTGTGCACTGAAACTGCCGCGCACACTGGCGGTCGTGCTGGTGATGCTGGCCATGCTGTTGTTATTTTCCGGCCTTTTGCTGATCATGCTGCCGCTGCTTGAAAAAGAAGTCAGCCTGTTTATTGCGCGTCTGCCGGATTTCGTTGAAGTTGTGCGCATCAAGTTGCTGCCGAAGCTGCAACAGTTATTCGGCATGGAATTGCAATGGGACAGTGCGGCACTGAAAAATATGCTGATGAGCCACTGGCAGAGTGCAGGCGGCGTTGCCGGAAAATTATTGCCCTGGCTGTCCACGGGCAGCGGTGCCATTCTGGGCATATTGGTCAATCTGATGTTGATCCCGGTAGCGATGTTTTATATGTTGCGCGACTGGGATGAGGTGATGGAAAAACTGGATATGTTGATTCCACGCCATTGGCATGCGAAGGTTCATGAAGTGGGTAGCGAAGTGGATGGTGTGCTGGCGGAATTTCTGCGCGGCCAGATTTCCGTGATGCTGTTGATGAGCGCTTTTTACAGTGTGGCGTTGTGGATGACGGGGCTTGAGTTTGCGTTGCCGATAGGCATCGTCGCCGGGATGCTGGTGTTTATCCCTTATCTGGGGATGATTACCGGTCTGCTGCTGGCAACCCTCGCCGCCGTGATGCAATTCACTGACTTTGCAAATATCTTGTGGGTGTGGGCAGTGTTTGGCATAGGACAAATACTTGAAGGCGTCTTGATTACGCCCTGGCTGGTCGGCGACCGCATCGGCCTGCATCCACTGGTGGTCATTTTTGTCTTGCTCGCCTTCGGCCAGTTGTTCGGCTTTTTCGGTATTCTGCTGGCGCTGCCGTTGTCTGCCATTCTGCTGGTCGGACTGCGCCGTGGGCAGGTCTGGTACCTGTCCAGCCATATGTATCGCAAATAATGGATCAGCTGCTGCTTGATATTACGCCGCACTGGTGGCCGACTTTCGATAATTTTGTCGTCGGCGGTAATCAGGAATTGCTTTATGCTTTGCATCAGGCGCTGGCAGGTGACGGTAGTGAGCGTTGCCTCTATCTGTGGGGGAAGGCGGGCAGTGGCAAAACACATCTGCTGCAAGCCGCTGCGATTGCCGCCACGCATCAAAGCGCGGTTTATGCGCATGCTGCCGTGCCGCAACCAGCCGAGATTGTGATCGTGGATGATGTGGATTGGCTGGATGACGCGGCGCAGATCGAACTTTTTAATCTCTACAATCTGATGCGGGAGACAGGCGGCATGTTGCTGGTGAGCGGCGCACAGTCGCCGCTGCATCTCGATTTGCGACCTGATCTGCGCACCCGTCTGGGCTGGGGGCTGGTGTATCAGGTGCTGGGACTGAGCGACGAAGAAAAAGCCCAGGCGCTGGCGCAACACGCAAAATCCCGCGGCTTTTTGCTTGCGCCGGAAATTGCGCACTATCTGTTGCGCCACGGGCGGCGCGATCTGCCGAGTTTGCTGAGCGTGCTCGATGCGCTGGATGAACACTCGCTGCGTCTGCATCGCGCGCCGTCTGTGCCTTTGCTTAAGGAAGTTATTTATAATCAACTGGACTCTCGCCGCAGCCTGCCCTCGAATGGGGTAGTCGAGGGCGGGAATGACGAACAAAAATGAATTTAGCCTTATTTGATCTGGACAACACGCTGCTCAACGGCGACAGCGATTTTGAATGGTCGCAGTTTCTGATTCGTATCGGCATACTCGAGCGCGAACTGTTTGAAGTGAAGAACCAGGCTTTTTACGATCAGTACAAGGCGGGTACGCTGGATATATATGAGTTTCTGGATTTTCAGCTAAAGCCCTTGTCGCGCCATTCGCGGAAGGTGCTGGACGCGTGGCATCTGCAATTCATGCAGGAGAGCGTGATGCCGATGGTCACGCAGCCTGCGCGCGATCTGGTGCAACATCACCGCGATGCAGGGGATATTTGCGTGATCATCACCGCGACCAATAGTTTTGTCACGTCGCCCATCGCCCGTGAATTCGGCGTTGAACATCTGATTGCGACCGATCCCGAACAGCTGAACGGTGAGTTCACCGGCCGCGTTGCCGGTGTGCCGTGCTTTCGCGAGGGGAAAATCACGCGTTTGACCAACTGGCTGGCTGAGCGTGGCTGGACGCTGGAAAATTTCACAGACACGACTTTTTACAGCGATTCGCTGAACGATTTACCACTGCTGTGCAAGGTGCAGAGCCCGGTTGCAGCGAACCCGGATGACACCTTGCGTTTGCACGCCGAACAGCACGGCTGGCGCATCATCAATCTGCGTTAGCCATGATCGTTGAGCTTTACGGTACTTCAGGCTGCCATCTTTGTGATCAGGCTAAAGATATACTGCGTTTGGCCGATATTGCTTATACACCTGTTGACGTTGCTGACAGTGACGCATTGCTTGAAAAATACGGTATGCGCATTCCGGTGTTACGGCGCGCTGACAGCGATGCGGAACTGGGCTGGCCGTTCGACAGGATCGCTGTAGAGCGGTTTTTATCGTGAGCCGGCCGTAGCGGGGTTGGCTAGGTTTGTTGGAAAACAGGAATACTTTTTTGCGTCCCCCACCTGAAAATAAACAATGTATGCGATTTGTGATTTAGAATGCGCAGAACGAGTTATGAAGGGGGTGTGAGATGAGTCCTGAGAAATATATCGGATATGAGAAAGTGATCAACGATGCGCTGGTCGCAGCCCGCGGTGGAAAAAGCAATGCGAAGGAAGATAAAATCGCCGCATTGGAGAAGAAGCTGGAAACGATGAAGCGGAGCAATGCAGAAGTGGCCGACATTCAGAAACAACTGAAGCAACTAAAATCCATCTGAGCAGTCGTTCTGTGATGGGGCGCTAAATTTTCCCGGCGCTTCATATCCCCAGTTTTTTCATTTTTTCCCATAAATTCTTCCTGCTGATCCCCAGGGATGTGGCGGTTTCCGCGATGCGCCCGTCATTGATGCGCAGGCAGTTGCCGATATATTTTCGCTCGCAGGCATGTATGTATTCGCTCAACGATTCATGCGCGGAGTCGGCCTCCTCGAAAGCGGGCGGCAGTTCCTCAAACAGCAGTTCAGCGCTGAGCTCCGTCTGCTGCGAGAGTATGCAGGCGCGATCCAGGCAATGCTTGAGCTCACGGACATTACCCGGCCAGGGATAATTCAGCAAAGCCTGTTCGGCCGCGCGGGTCAGTTTGCGCGGATCGGCATTCTGCGTATTCCAGTCTTCCAGCAGATTCCCGGCAAGCCACAGTATGTCTTCCTTGCGTTCGCGTAACGGGGGAATGTGCAGGTGGATGACGTGAATGCGGTAGTAGAGATCCTCGCGGAATTTGCCGATTTCTACCATCTGTTTGAGATCCTGATGGGTGGCGCAAATCAGCCGGATGTCCACGTGTATCGGCACTTCCGCGCCCACCCGGACAATTTGCCGTTCCTGAATGGCGCGCAGCAATTTGACCTGCATGGTGGGGGACATTTCGCCCACTTCATCCAGAAACAGCGTGCCGCCGTTGGCCAGTTCGAACAGGCCGCGCTTATCGCGCATGGCGCCGGTAAATGCGCCCTTGGTATAGCCGAACAGTTCGGCTTCCAGCAGACTTTCGGTGAGTGCGCCGCAATTAACGGTCACGAAGGGCCGTTTGTGTTCGGGGTCATACTGGCTGCGCAGTGCGCGCGCTAACCGTTCCTTGCCGACGCCGGATTCGCCGGTGATCAGCACGGAAGTCGGGTTTTTGGCAATTCTCGGCAGCAGGGTTTCAATGTTGCGCATCGAACCCGAGATACCCAGCGTGGTTTCGCGTGTTACGTTGCAAACCGAGCGTGAGCACAGTGTCTGGACCGATTTGAGCAGTACATGAATATCCAGCGGTTTGGTCATGTAGTCCTGAGCGCCCAGTTTCAGGAGTCTCACGGCGCGGTCTATGGTGCCGTATCCGGTGGTAAAAATAAAATGCGGCAGTTCCGCTTCGGTGGCTTTCATTTGCGTGAACAGGTCTTCACCGTTGATGTCGGGTAGCTGAATGTCGCAGACCACGACGTTGTATTTTGTGCTGCTCAATGCTTTCATCGCCGCCGCACCGGTCTTGAACCAGTCGCATTGATAGTCTTCCAGCTCGAAGCGATCAGAGAGCGCCTCGCCCATGATCAGGTCGTCCTCAATCAGGCAGATACGATAGGTATTCAAAATCAGGCTCCCAGTGGAATTTCAACCGTAAAATTCATATGGTCATTAAACTCGCGTTTGACAGCAATGTGGCCGCCAAGCTGTTGTACGATCTGGTAAGTCACCCACAGCCCAAGACCATGTCCGCCTTCGCTCATGCTGGAAAAGGGTTCAAAAAGATGTGAGATTTGCTCGGGACTGAGCATTTTTCCGTTATTGCTGATCGAGATGTCCAGCTGACCGTCTTCAATGCCGATGTCGCATGCGACTTCGCCCTGCTGAGAGGCCGCCTTGATGGCGTTGATCAGCAGATTAATCATGATCTGGCGTACAAAGGTCGCCGGAAGCGCGACCTCATCCGTCAGGCTGTTATGCCAGGCGATGTGCAGGGCTTTTTTGCTGCCCATAGGTGCAATCAGCGTCAAGACGTCTTCAATATCCTGCGGCATCAAATTGCGGCTGTTCATCTTCGCTTCAACCAGCAGTGCCGCCACGGTATCCTTGATCTGGGTCAGGCCGCGTTCGATCAGCGCGATGGTTTTTGTGGTTCGCGGATCGAGGTCGGTATGATGCTTGAGCGTATCGATGGCCGTGAGCATGCCACTTAAGGGGTTGTTGATTTCATGCGCGATGCCGGCGGCAAGTTGTCCCAATGCCGCCAGGCGTTCTGACTGCACCATGCGGATTTCCAGCGCATCTTTGGTCTTCAGATCGTTCAGTAACAGGTTGTATGCTTCATACAAACGGCCCAATTCGTCGCGGTAACCATACAGATGCGGATCCAGATCATCGGGCCATTTTTTCCCGAGTTGTGCCATCCGTTCAGCCAGTTGCACCAGCGGCAGGGCCATGCGCCTTCCCCAATACCAGTTAAACGGAAGCAGAATGGCCAGGATCAGTGCGCCTGCTGATAAGCCATGCAGGGCGCTCTCGGCAAACAGCGGCAGAAAGACTTCTTTTGAATGCACGATGATCAGGGTGCCCAGCGATGCATTATCCTTCTCGATGCGGGTGAGTGAATAATAGTGCTTTGAATCAGATACATATATTGTTCTGGAGGGCTGGTCAGGGTACTGTTTGATTTGTGCGGCAATTTTTGCGAACTCCGGACTCAGTTTATCGAGTTCGGCTAGCATGGGGGCTTCCCTGGGGTGTGTCGACACCACCACACGTCCGGCATTGTCGACAAGCAGCATGTTTTCTACCAGCACCCTGTTGGAGCTTGCGCGATGGCTGGCTTCGGTGATGATTTCGAATGCGCGCCAGATATCGTCATGCAGCATGGCGGTAAACAGGTTGGATTTGAGCGAATAGCCCAGTTTTTCCGATTCGACGGTCAAATCATTTTCCAGTTGACGGTAGTCATTGATCATGAATGAGATGGATACGGCCAGCGCGGTGACGAGAATCAGCAAGCTTCCCCATAAGGGAATTTTGTAACGATAGCTGAGGTTCAGAAAAAGTTTCATAACTCGCCCGCACGTTTCATCATCTGGTACACCCCGTGATACAGGCGGCTGTCGGCAGACGTAAAACCATCGAGGTTGATGCGCCTGAGCAGCGCAATACCCTCTTTATTTTTAGACATGTTCAGCAGGGCATTTTGCATTTGCGCGAAGTCATTTTTGTTCAGCGTGTGACGGGCGACGACAGGGGGGAAACCGTAGGGGCCGGATTTGGCGACGATGCGCGTTTCACCGGTAATATCCTGTCGTGACAGAGTCAACGTATCCCAGACAAAGCCGGAGACAGTCCCGCCGTCAGCCAGGCCGATCGCGACCGCTGCGATGGCTTTCAGATGATCATGGGTGAAGAAGGTCTTCCTGAAAAACTGATCGGGGTCTTGCTTTGCGAGTTGTAACTGATCGCGGGAGGCAAGATAGCCGGTATTGGACGCCGAGTCGACATACGCAAAAATTTTGCCCTTAAGATTCAGAAGCGAACGCGTGCTTTTATCTGTTGACGGCACGATCAGATACGCATGGTCATAGGTTTTTCCCTGATACACGGGTGTTGCCAGTAAATCCGTTTGTTGCATACTTTCGAGATAAGCGGGGGCAGAAAGCCAGGCAAAATCCAGCTTCTGTTGTTTCATCAGATCGAGACTGTCAAGGTAGCTGTCGCAAAAGACAAATTCAACCTTGCGATCCAGTTGACGTGCCAGATAGTCGCGCCAATCTTCGAGCAACGCATACTGGTTGCGCGCCATGGCAGGTGTAATCCCGAATCGGAGTGTTTGCGCTGCGGCAAAGGCGCCGTTTGCCGCAAGCAGAATCGAGAGAATCGCAAATAACCGCAGTATCGTTTTCAAAATAGCCTCTGTTACTTAATGGTAACTCAATTTCGGTAAACCTGGTGCCGGTTACTTTTTGGAAACCTGTGCCGGATAAGGTTAGGCCGATTCAGTAACTACCTGATATATCCGAATCGTGAGCCAATTCACGTAACGATTAATAAACAATGGATTAAGTGTATTTCCCGGTTGCAAATACACAGGCTTGTGTATATCCAATCCGCAAGTTTCGTGCCGGAAACGTATGTATTTCACGGTGTTTCGAGTTGATTGCAGGTCTTGCAGACCAATTCAGACCGGAAAGTTGACGCGGTTCAGAAAAAACCTTAGCGGTCTTTTTTGGGTAACTATGTTCACAGATACTGCCGCGTCAGGTGGCGACAGACTGAATGATACGCAACATGTTACCGGAAAGTAACTTTATTCATCTTCTGTTACGACTTGGCTGAAAATGGCGGGTCGATTTAGCACTTTCTCTTATTATTGAATGCAGTAACTGCCTGTAATTTAAGTGTTTGCTTATGCTTGTGGGAATAAAAGCAGCACTTGGCATATTTATTGCGTCTAGTCGGGCAAATAGAAAGTTTCGTATTTTTCTATAAATCAACTTTAACTGACTGGAGTCCCTATCATGAAAAAGCAATTGATCTCAAGTATCGCAATTACGTTTGCCGCAGTGCTGTTTAATCCGGTTCAGGCCGCTGTAGATGTGGATGCCGCGAAAATGTTGGCCCGGGAAAATAACTGTTTCAAATGCCACGCGGTAGAGAAAGAAAAAGACGGCCCGGCCTACAAGAAGGTCGCTGAAAAATATCACGGTAAGGCCGATGCAGAAGCAAAACTGATTCATCACATTACTTCAGGTGAAATGGCAAAGTTCCCTGATGGTCATTCCGAAGAACACAAAAATATCCAGGGCAAGGCGAGCCCTGAAGCCATCAAGAATTTGATTGACTGGATTCTTTCTCTCTAGCAGGAAAACGGTTTCCTTGACGTACCCATTATCAATAAAGGAATGAATCATGAAAATCTTAAAAAAAATCATCATGCTGTGCGCGGTTATTGCCGGCATGGGGGCAGCGGGAAGTCTGATGGCGGCGCCTAACGATCTGCCGGATATCGGCGCAACGATCGCCAAGTCGGCGGGTACGTTTTCAGCCGCAGCCTCACGGAAACGGGATGAGGTCTGCACGCGCTGCCACGATGAAAGCGAGACGAAACCGATTCTTTCTCTTTATCAGACCAAGCACGGCGTCAGGGGCGACTCCCGCACGCCCAACTGCCAGACCTGCCATGGCGAAAGCGAGAAACATCTGAAGGGAGATCCCACTGTCAAGGGGCGTGCTGCACCGGATATCGTCTACAAGAAGGGCGCTTATCCTGTCTCGGATGACAGGGCGCGCTCAGGGCAATGCCTGACCTGCCATAAGGGCACGGCACGCACCAACTGGGAAGGCAGCCAGCATCAGAACAATCAGGTAGCCTGTAACAGCTGCCACACGATCCATTCGCCGGTTGACAAGGTGCGTGACAAGAAAACTCAAACCGAGGTTTGTTTCACCTGTCATAAGGAGCAACGTGCGGATAGTCACAAGATATCCACCCATCCGATTGATGCGGGCAAGGTGGTCTGTTCAGACTGCCACAATCCTCACGGTTCCGTCGGTCCCAAGCTGCTCAAGAAAAACACTGTCAATGAAACCTGCTTCCAGTGCCATGCAGAGAAACGTGGTCCCTTCCTGTGGGAGCATCAACCCGCAGTGGAAGACTGCACCAACTGCCATACGCCACACGGTTCGAACATCGCGCCATTGCTCAAATCACGTCCTCCGTTCATGTGCCAGGCTTGTCATGACGGCTCACACGCCAGCGGAACGCCAGTCGGTCAGAATGCGGCAGGGTATCAGGGCGGGCTCAGCAGGTTGAATACAGCCGGAACAGCGCCACTGTATCCGAGCGCAAATAATGTCGGTAACGCCTGCATGAACTGTCACAGACAGGTACA
Source organism: uncultured Gallionella sp. (assembly GCA_947084955.1). Lineage (GTDB taxonomy): Bacteria > Pseudomonadota > Gammaproteobacteria > Burkholderiales > Gallionellaceae > Gallionella. The sequence goes on along the minus strand of CAMTUO010000020.1, from coordinate 33,244 downwards.
CGGATCGAACAGTCCAGCCGGCGGCTTCCTGCAACGCTAACTCATGATGATTGGAGATTGCTATGAAAAACAACAATGGAAAGATGCAGGTCAGCCTGCTGGCACTTGCAGTACAGGGCGCTTTACTGTGTATGACAGCTGCCTATGCGGATGATGATGAAGTCGCCGCGCTGAAGAACCCGACCAACACGCTGGAAATCGGTGCAACGAATGTATCGAGGGCTTCCGCCAAGTTCGGCGAGTACAGCGGCATGAACAAGACGGGTGTCTATCTGAATGGCGGCCTCAGTGTCAAAGGCGGGGATACGTACGGCGACGGCAACGGTGTCAGACGCTGGTCGGTGATGGGCAGTGATCTGGGGCTGACTTCACGCGCTGCCGGTGCCACCGTGAGCGATCAGGGTAAGTGGAGTTTAGGCGTCGGTTACGATGAATTGCGCCATAACCTGTGGGACACCTATCAAACGCCTTATGTGGGTGCGATGGGCGGCAATAGTTTTACGTTGCCTGCCGGTTTTCCGGTAAGCACCACCACAGCCGCAGTGCCTGCTACGCTCCCGGTCGGTACGGACAGAGCCGCGTGGCTCGCGTCCTATAATGCGGCGGCTCATCCGGTTGACATCAATACGACCCGGAAGAATACCTCAGTTAATGCCGGATACATGATCGATGAACGGTGGAGCGTCAAGTTCGACTATAACCATCTGGAGCAATCCGGTGCGAAACTGGCGGCTTTCGGATCGATGCTGGGTGCGGGCGGGATCACCGGTGAGGCCATTTCGATCCTGCCCAATCCGACCAACTACAAGACCGATTCGATCAATCTTGCGTTGAACTGGATGGGAGATCAGGCGCATGTTTCGACCTCGTATTTCGGTTCCTTCTTCAAGGAAGGCTATGACCGCGTTACATTCCAGACTTTCGCGGGTGCCAGCGCCAATCAGATCATGAGTACGGCACCCAGCAACGATTTCCATCAACTGAATGTGAGCGGTGGCTATACCTTTTCGCCGCAAACCAAGCTGACGGGCGGGCTCTCCTATGGACGCAACACTCAGAATGATCCCTTTGTTGCCGATCCCTTCTCAATGATTGCGGGCGGACTTCCGCAAGCGTCGCTCAATGGCCTGGTCAATACCTATCATGCCGATCTCAAGCTATCCAATCAGACTGCAAAGGATCTGGTATTGTCCGCAAGCATGAAATACGACAAACGGGACGACAAGACTGCATCGCAGTTTTATCGTTTCAATGCGCTGGATGGTTCAGCCGCCCATATCGCCAATTTTGCCAATACGCCGTACAGCAACAGCAAGACGCAGCTGGAACTTGCGGGCGATTACCGCATGGCAAAAGATCAGCATTTGAAGCTGGCCTATAACCGTGAAGAGATCAAACGCTGGTGCGATCAGTACGCAATAGGGGGGCTGGGTAATTATGCGCTGCTTCCGGCGCCCTATACATCGGCCGCTGCGGGGATTAACGCCTATCCGGCCGGAACCAATTGCGTGGTGGCGATCGCCAGCCATGATGACAAGCTGAGCGCGGCCTACAAGATCAAAGTAAACGATAATTTGGACATGAACGCAGCTTATTCCTACAGTGATCGAGTGACCATCTCTGATCCGAACGCGATCACGGCACGTCTGGGGCTTAACGGTAATATCAATCCGGCGCTTGCGGCAAACACGCTGATACAGGGGCAAAATGGAGGCGACTACCGGGGCTTCTATCCGTTTTTTGATGCCTCTCGCAAGCAGCAGATGGTCAAGGCCGGCGTCAACTGGCAGCCATCTGAAAAATGGACGATCGGTGCGGGAGGGAAATATACGGATGACAAATATCCTTCTACCTATGGTGTAACGAAAGGCAATACGTGGAGTATGAATCTTGATACCACCTATGCCTACAGTGAGCAGAGCACGGTATCCGCCTATTTGACTCAGCAGCACAGGGAGCGAAACCTTTTTGACCTGCAACGTGCACCGACGCTGGCCGCTGCGGCGGGAACGGCCACCGCCGTTGCCATTCCTTCCGGCGCGACCTGGACTGACAGGCAGGTGGATGACGATACGACCTTCGGCATCGGTATGAAGCGGAACGGCCTGATGGACAGCAAGCTGGAACTCGCGGGAGACTTGAGCTATACCTACGGGAAGACGGCTTACGGCACACAGCTGAACTACGCGACAACGACTGCACTGGTTGGCGGGGTGGTTTACACCTGCGCTTCACCGCAAATTTTTACCTGCGGACAGTTGCCCGATATCCAGAACAGGGTGATCCAGATCAAGCTGACCGGAAAATATAAGGTCAGCAAACAGTCGAAGGTAATGTTTGGCTATGTTTATCAGCAGATGAAGAGCAACGATTATTATTACAACGGGCTGCAGGCAGGTTACACGCCCAGTGCGCTGATGCCAACCAACCAGCAAGCCCCGAACTACACGGTCAACGCGGTCAGCCTGGCTTATGTGCATGATTTTTAATCGTAATAGATGAGAGGCAGGCGGTTCGAAGTCAGGGTGCCTGCCCTCGAATGGTTTAACCGGTTTTAGAATTTTATGCGGAGAAACTCATGAGTAACGGAATACTGAAACGCACCTGGGAGATGTTGAATAAACCCAGCGCAAAATATTCTCTGGCAGGGCTATTGGTGGTGGGATTTGCTTCAGGCATCATCTTCTGGGGTGGCTTCAACACCGGGATGGAAGCGACCAACAAGCTGGAGTTCTGCATCTCCTGTCACGAGATGCGCGACAACGTGTATCAGGAATACAAGAAAACCATCCATTATTCCAATCGCACCGGTGTGCGCGCCATCTGTTCGGATTGTCATGTGCCCAAAGACTGGGGTCACAAGATGCTGCGCAAGATACAGGCAAGCCAGGAGGTTTGGGGAAAATTGACCGGCTATATCGATACACCGGAAAAATTTGAGTCGCACCGTATGGAGCTAGCCACGCACGAATGGGCCCGCATGAAAGCGTCCGATTCACGGGAATGTCGCAATTGCCATAATTTCGATGCGATGAGCGGGGATGTGCAGAAACAGACGATATACAAAAAACACATGAAAGCGAAAGCCGAAGGCGGCACTTGCATCGACTGCCACAAGGGGATCGCCCATCATCTGCCTAAGGAATACAAAGACCCGGATGAGGAATAATTCGTTTGTTCCCTCTCCCTTCGGGAGAGGGTTTGGGTGAGGGAGAGCGTAGCGAGGGTGCTTGGGCATGGCGAGTTCAACAGGGATGGTTGCTTCGCCATGCCCATTACATGCGCCAGACCAGCAGGGTGGAGTGATGCATATCATCCACCATGATGCGCTCATCGGGTTGTTGTCCTGGAATGCTGAAGGTGCTGCTGATGAACAGGCTGCCGGGGCGCATTTCGCGGCGCGCCTTGTGCCAGAGTTGTGTCATCGGTACGGGCGATAAATAGGCAAACACCACCTCGTATTGAGCCAGATTGCAATCCCACAGGCTGCCCCAGTGCACGGTGCAGTTTTTGCGGCCTCGCGTGCGCAGCCAGCTCCAGAACAGCGGCAGCGGGGCGGATTCTACCCCTGAAAAATGTCCGTCCGGACGGATGCGGGCCAGATGTGTCAGCACACCGCCCAGACCCGAACCCAGGTCAATGAAGCGAAATCCTTCAGTCCCGGTTCCTGTGGGCGCGGGGAGTAACGCTTCCAGTTCATGCCACACCTTGTTGCTGGAAAGATACAAGGGCACCTGCGTCTGAAATGTACTCCAGTAAATGGCCAGTAAAATCAGGAAAGCGGCGAGAAACATCCATGGCGGGATGTTGAATGTCAGCATCAAGACCAGCGCGGGTGCGAATATCAGCTGTATGATCAGCCACCATCTCGCAAGATTTGCCAGGTAACTGAGGAGGGCTGCAAAAAGACCGCAGGCAAGCGCGAAATAGAGCGGTGTGATCTGAAGTCCGGTCAGGCGCAGGCTGAGCAATGCGAGCACGCATGCTGTAAATTGCAGCAGCAGCGCGATAACGGAAGGCGGTAAGGTTCGGGGGAGGAGGCGCAATTTAGGATTTATCGCACCAGGCCTGTTTCGACCTCATGTCGTTTGGCAGCGCCTGCCAGCCGTTCAACCAGTATCAAGGCAAAATCCATTGCGGTGCCGGGCCCGCGTGAGGTAATGAGTTTGCCATCTTCGACGACTGCCGTTGCTTTCAAGTGGATATTCAGGAAGCCCTCAAGGCTGCCCGGATAGCTGGTTGCCTGCTTCCCCTCCAGTAATCCGGCCGTAGCCAGTACAGAAGGCGCAGCGCAAATGGCGGCCACATATTTTTCCTGCTTAGCCATGGCCTTTACAAGTGCGAGCACGCGTTCGTCGGCTTTAAGATGATTGGTGCCGGGCTGTCCACCGGGCAGGGCTATCATGTCAAAACGGTCATGCAGTACCGCGTCCAGCGTGGTGTCAGGTGTGATGGTGATGCCGCGTGCGCCCTGCAACGCGCCTGCCGTTAAGCCCGCCAGCGTGACCTGAATGCCGCCGCGGCGCAGGATGTTCACAATGGTAACGGCTTCGAGTTCTTCGCTGCCTTGAGCGAACAGCACCAAAGCGGTTTTCATGATTTTTTGCCCAGATTGTAGGCTTCGATCAGTGCGCGCTGGATTGCAGGGTTCCGGGTCAGATCGGTTATGCCCAGTTCACGTACCGCGATAGCGCGCAGCAGCACACAGGTTTTTGCGTGCTCCCAGCTTTTTTCCAGAGCCGCCAGGTCGAATTTTCCGTCGACCAGATAATCGGCGGCCAGACCTTGCGGGTTGGAAAATTCGATTTCCGCGCCCTGCATGATTTCAAAAAGATAGGAGTAAGTATCGACGCCATTTTGCTTCGCCAGCAGGTCATGTATCGAAGGCATGGCGTCATAGCGCTGTAACAACTGCTCCAGTTCGAGACAGGTGGTGTAATGGTAATCCTCACCCTTGAATGAGAATTCGACGCTGGCATCTATGGAATTGTTCATGGCGTTAAAGTGAAAGTCGCGCAAGCGTTCAGGAATTGACAATTGTTTTTCCCGTTCGCTTCCTCTCCCGCTTGCGGGAGAGGAGAGCGCAGCGAGGAGCCGAGGTGAGGAAATTCTTGCCCCCTCGCCCGCAGAGCGGGATAACCAGCGACTTGCCCGCTAGCGGACTTAGTCGAATGGCTAGCGGTTCCATCAGAGGGTTGGGGAGAGGGAACGGACATGACGTATTTCATCATCAGTGGTGGCCTTATGGTCATGTACGCTAATCGCGGAAGTTCTGGTATTGCAACGGAAAATCCGTGATAGTCTTTTTGATGAAGGCGATAGCTTCCTGCAAATCGTCGCGGTTCTTGCCGGTGACGCGCACGGTGTCGCCCTGAATGCTGGCCTGCACCTTCATCTTGCTGTCTTTGATGTGGCGCACGATTTTCTTGGCCAGTTCAATTTCAACGCCGACCTTGACTTCGCAGCCGCGCTTGACCTTGTTGCCGCTGACCTTTTCTATCTTGTCGCTGATCTCCATGCACTTGATGTCCACGCCGCGTTTGAGCAGTTTGGCATTGAGAATGTCTTGCGCCTGATCGAGCTGAAATTCGTTGTCGGCCCATACGGTAAGCTTGAGTTCGACTTGTTCAACGCGCGCGTCAGAACCCTTGAAGTCGAAACGCGTCCCAAGCTCCTTGTTGGTTTGTTCAACCGCATTTTTAACTTCTTCTTTTTCAACTTCTGAAACGATGTCGAAAGATGGCATAGTGTGCTCCTGTCGTTTTTGTCATTCCCGCGAAGGCGGGAATCCAGTATTTCTAAAGTATTCGCGTAGCGGACAAAACCAGTTGTCCCGCTGCGCGGGATTTATTCACTTGCCTGGATTCCCGCCTGCGCGGGATAACCAGCGACTTGCTAGCTTGCTGGCTTAGTCGAATGGCTAGTTGCTTTATCAATGACAGCCCAATTTAATTAACCACAACAAACCGCGTTGCGGTTTGTTTCGGCGAGTCCTATATAAAAAACGAATTAGTTTTAGCCAAAGCTGCAAACGTAATTTACCACCTCATCCGCTTCGATGACGAATTTTCCGTTGGCGGGAACCGAGAACTGGCTGCCGGCAGCAAAGGTTTTGAATTCGCTCTCGTCGCCGAGTTTGACGCGGCAGGTGCCGGAAGTGATTTCCATGATTTCAGGGACGCCCACGTTAAAAGTGAGGGTGCTGGGCAGAATCACGCCGACCGTTTTGCGTGTGCCGTCATGAAACAGCACTGAGTGAGAGACGCATTTGCCATCAAAAAAGACATTACCTTGTTTAACTACGCTGACGTTATCGAATTGCGACATATTTTTTCCTTCTAGGCAGGTTCAGTGGCTTTGACGCCTTTTTGGTAAGTAGTATAGACATACACCGGGATGGCGAGATCGCCCAGATGATGCTCGATCAGGGGTAAAACCTCATGCCAGTCCAGTCCAGTCTGTCCGCAGGCAAGCCGTGGCAATGCAACACTGGCAACTTTCTCCTTCTGCAGGAAAGTGCGCAGGGCATGCAAGGCATGGTTGACATGGCTTAAGTGGGCCTCTCCTGGTTTGCTGCCCAGATCGTAAGCCGCATCCCGCGTGAACAGGCTGATGATGTGACGTCCGTCCGGGCTCATCCAGTCCCATAAACCGCCCGACTTGGGGTGCTTGGTCTGGCAGTGATGGCGGAACTCCTTGTACAGCGCGGGCATGCGCTCGCGTAACTGCAAGGCCAGACCGTGAAGAAAGTCATCATTGGGCGCGACACTCTGAGCGATCGCTTTTGCGCCGCTGTAGAGGATGTCTCCGCTCAGTTGATGAATCACAGCCTTCTCCATAAATTCATTTTTTGGGCGAATCGTTGTGTCGCGTGCTCGTTCATTACTCGCCTATCTATTCGATATGTCTCGTCATTCACTGCGCTGCTCCTTGCGCTTCATCCCAACACTCTGAATTTTATAGTAAAGCGCGTTATTTCTGGTGCAGTTTTGCCGCGATACGCAGACGCAGCGCATTCAGTTTGATAAAGCCTGCGGCATCCTTCTGATCGTACGCACCCTTGTCATCTTCAAAGGTGGCAATGGTCGGGTCGAACAGCGAATCGGTTTTGGAGTCGCGGCCCACCACGATCACGTTGCCCTTGTACAACTTGACGCGCACCCAGCCATTGACGGTCTTCTGGGTGCTGTCGATCAGCGTTTGCAACGCCAGACGCTCCGGCGCCCACCAGTAGCCATTGTAGATCATAGCCGCGTAACGCGGCATCAGGTCGTCTTTCAGATGTGCAACCTCGCGATCCAGTGTGATGGATTCGATGGCGCGGTGCGCGCGTAACATGATGGTGCCGCCGGGTGTCTCGTAGCAGCCGCGCGATTTCATGCCGACATAGCGGTTCTCCACCAGATCGAGGCGGCCGATGCCGTGACGGCCACCCAGTTCGTTTAATTTTGCCAGCACATGTGCGGGACTCATGGCGTTGCCGTTGAGGGCCACGATGTCGCCGTTTTTGAATTCGAGTTCCAGGTATTCTGCGGCATCGGGTGCGGCTTCAGGGGATACCGTCCAGCGCCACATGCTGTCTTCGGCTTCGGCAGCAGGGTCTTCCAGATGACGGCCTTCATAGCTGATGTGCAGCAGATTGGCGTCCATCGAATAGGGAGAACCGCCCTGTTTGTGTTTCATCTCGACCGGAATGCCATGTTTTTCTGCATACGCCATCAGTTTTTCGCGTGACAGCAGATCCCACTCGCGCCACGGGGCGATGACCTTGATGTTCGGGTTCAGCGCATAGGCGCCCAGCTCGAACCGCACCTGGTCGTTGCCTTTGCCCGTCGCGCCGTGCGAAATGGCTTGTGCGCCGGTCTCATTGGCGATTTCGATCAGGCGTTTGGCGATCAGCGGGCGGGCAATCGAGGTGCCGAGCAGGTATTCGCCTTCGTAAACGGTGTTGGCGCGGAACATCGGAAACACGAAGTCGCGCACGAATTCTTCACGCAAGTCGTCGATGTAGATATTGGCAGGCGTGATGCCCATTTTCAGCGCCTTGGCGCGCGCAGGTTCCAGTTCCTCGCCTTGTCCCACATCGGCGGTGAAGGTGACTACCTCGCATTGGTAGGTGTCCTGCAACCACTTGAGGATTACCGAGGTATCCAGGCCGCCTGAGTAGGCGAGTACGACTTTTTTGATGTCAGACATAATTTTCAATCCAGTTAGTCAATCATTAATTCAAAAGATACGATAAATCCGACCACTACCATGAGCGCCAGTGCAAACAGGAATACCACATCGGCGGTACGTTCGTAGCTTGCCCTGGATGAGGGTAGGCGTATGGAGAAATAGGACAGCAATGTGCTGACCATGAAAAACAGGCCGTCAATGGCCAGCAATTCAACCGCATGATGGCTGATGCCGTGTTTCGGTATCAGTTTCGCCACGCTGATGACCGTCACGCAGACCCCCACCATGGTGGCGGAGGTCGGCAGGATGTGGTCAGCCAGACGGCTGGTCGCAGCGGTTTCGATTTTTAATGCGTCGTTCATGATCTTACCCGTGCATCAGGGTTAAGCAGTCAGCCTTTGCGTCGGGCGCTGTATTTCGGTAAACGTTCCCTGGCCTCAAAACCGTCTGCATTCAGCGTGATGAGCTTGGCTTAACTGCTTATTTTTCCCAGTAGTAAATATTCCATAAGCGCTTTCTGTACGTGCAAGCGATTTTGACTCCGGCCTCCGCTGCGCGGTTGCTGTGCTTTTGTGCCTGCGCCGAAACAGATTGCACTTATCGTATCGTGCTTCTTTCAGTTGGCAATCTTGCCTAAAAGTAAGTATTCCATAAGGGCCTTCTGTACGTGCAATCTGTTTTCAGCCTCATCCCACACCACGCTCTGCGGGCCGTCCATGACGCCGGCGGAGACTTCCTCGCCGCGATGGGCGGGCAGGCAGTGCATGAACAGCGCGTCCCCGGCCGCAATGGCCATCATGTCTTCATCGACCTGCCAGTCGGCAAAATCCTTCATGCGTTCTTCGTTTTCCGCTTCAAAACCCATGCTGGTCCACACGTCGGTGGTGACCAGATGCGCACCTTTCGCGGCTTGCATCGGGTCGGTGAATTCCTCGTAATGATCTTCGCCAAACAGGCCTGCGCGTTCCGGTTCGACTTCATAACCGGGCGGCGTCGAGACGTGTACGTTGAAATCGAGGATTTCTGCGGCTTGCAGCCAGGTATTGCACATGTTGTTGGAGTCGCCTATCCAGGCCACCGTCTTGCCCTGTATGCTGCCGCGGTGTTCGATATAGGTATAAATGTCCGCCAGTATCTGACACGGATGATATTCGTTGGTCAGTCCGTTGATCACCGGTACGCGCGAATTCGCCGCAAAACGCTCGATGATGGACTGATCGAAGGTGCGTATCATCACAATATCGGACATGCGCGAAATGACCTGCCCGGCATCTTCTACCGGTTCGCCGCGCCCCAGTTGCGAATCGCGGGTGTTCAGATAGATCGCAGAGCCACCCAGTTGCTGCATGCCGGCTTCAAACGACAAGCGGGTGCGGGTGCTGGCCTTTTCGAAGATCATCACCAGCGTGCGGTCCGAGAGCGGCCAGTAGGGTTGATAGGTCTTGAATTTTTGTTTGATGATGCGGGTGCGTTCAAACAGGTATTCCAGTTCCTCGCGGTCAAAATCCTTGAATTGCAGGAAATGTTTTACTGCCATGATGTATTCCGATCAGGATTGTAAAAATTCTTTAATGAGCGGGCACAGGATGTCCAGCAACTGCTGTGCTTCGTCCTGGCTCATGACCAGGGACGGCAACAGGCGGATCACATTGTCGGCGGTCACGTTGATCAGCAAGCCGCGTGCGAGTGCCAGTTTGACCAGATCGCCACAGGGCTTATCGAGTTCCACACCGATCATCAGTCCCTGGCCGCGTATGTCGACCACACCGTGTAAACCCTGCAAGGCATTGGCGAATCCCTGACGGATGAACTGACCCAGCGCTTCGGCATGCGCCATCAGTTGATCATCTTCGATGATGTCCAGCGTGGTGAGCGCAGCGACACAGGCCAGCGGATTGCCGCCGAATGTCGAACCGTGATTGCCCGGCTTGAAAGTGCCGAAAGCGTTGCCGGCTGCCAGACAGGCGCCAATCGGCACGCCGGATCCCAGACCTTTGGCCAGTGTCATCACATCCGGCAGGATGCCGGTGTGCTGGAAGGCGAACCACTTGCCGGTGCGTCCGATTCCGCATTGCACTTCGTCGAGCATCAGCAGCCAGCCGTGTTCGTCGCAGATTTTGCGCAGTGCCTGCAAATAATGAATGTCCAGCGTGCGGATGCCGCCTTCGCCCTGTATCGGTTCGACCAGTACGGCAACTACACTGCTGTTATGCTCTGCGATATGACGAATGGCTTCCAGATCGTCGTAAGGGGCGCGCACAAAACCCGTGACCAGCGGTTCAAAGCCCGCCTGTACCTTGCGGTTGCCGGTGGCGGAAAGCGTTGCCAGGGTGCGGCCGTGAAAGGCTTTTTCCATTACGATGATGGACGGCATTTCGATGCCGCGATGGTGCCCGTACAAGCGGGCCAGCTTGATGGCCGCTTCATTCGCTTCGCATCCGGAATTGGAAAAAAACACTTCCTGCATGCCGGACAGTTCACACAGCTTGTCGGCCAGCAACTCCTGTGCGTTCACCTGATAGACGTTCGAGGTGTGGATCAGTTTGCCGATTTGATCGATGAGCGCGGCGGTGAAACGCGGATGGGCGTGACCCAGTGTGTTCACCGCGATGCCGGACAATCCGTCCAGATAGCGTTTACCCTCGTTATCCCACAGCCAGACGCCTTCCCCGCGTTCAAACGCGACAGGCAGGCGAGCATAAGTATTCATTACATGTGACATACGGTACCTTGAGTTTAAGGCGGGCGAGCCGCCGTTTAGCCAAATGATTTCGCGCTGAAGAGGCGTATATTGAGCCAAACAGCCCTGTCTAGGCAAGTGAAACTAAAGTTACAGTGTGTAAAGCATTCAAGCCAACATTGCTGTCGGCTTGAATGAACAACGGATGTGCCTGGCAAGCTGTACTCTGGACGCTTTGCATCCAAATTGCTGCCAAATAACCGTTTCTAAAACTACCGCTTAAACTGCGGTTTTATCATGCGCCGGCGTGGCGTTTAAGCCATCGCCTTGATTGCGGCAGACAAACGGCTCTTATGGCGAGCGGCTTTGTTCTTGTGGATAATTTTCTTGTCAGCGATGCTGTCCACGGTGCTGACCGATGCCTGGTATACAGACTGAGCGGCTGTCTTGTCACCGGCTTCGATAGCCTTGATCACTTTTTTGATCGCAGTGCGCAATTCAGAGCGCAAGCTGCTGTTATGCGCATTTTGTTTTACTGCTTGACGAGCACGCTTACGGGCTTGTGCGCTATTTGCCATGACTACTCCTTGAGAATTCGGTACGACGAAAGGCGAGCATTCTAGCGATATCTAGCGTCTTATGCAACTGTTTAAATCGAAGCGCGCAAAATGCAGGGGCGCAACAGTCTGCATGATAATAAAAAAACGCTTCAGTGTCCGTATGGATGACGAGAATGCGGGGGGTAAATGACGTGTTTGTGATGGGCGCAGTGGTATCATGGCCGTCGTTTTTAAAACTTGTTTTCGTCAATGAATTTACTCAAATCACTCGCCACCATCAGCGGCCTGACGCTGGTGTCGCGCATCCTGGCCTTCGCGCGTGACATGTTGATTGCGCGCATCTTCGGTGCGGGGATGGCAAACGATGCGTATATCATCGCCACCCGCCTGCCCAATCTGTTGCGGCGGCTGTTTGCCGAAGGCGCATTTTCGCAGGCCTTTGTGCCTATCTTCGGCGAATACAAAAAACAGCGCGGGCATGAAGAAACACAGTTGCTGGTGGATCATGTCACGACCATGCTGGCACTGATCCTGTTCGTGGTGACGCTGATCGGTATCATCGCAGCCCCGATACTGGTGTATATCGGTGCGCCGGGTTTTGCACACGACGCCGCAAAATTTGATCTGACCACGCAGATGCTGCGGATCACGTCCCCTTACATTTTCTTCATCTCGCTGGTGGCGGTGGCGGCCGGCATACTCAATACTTATAACAAGTTCTGGGTACCGGCCTTTGCGCCTATCCTGCTCAATATCTGCCTGGTCGGCGGCGCGCTGTGGCTGGCTCCCTGGTTTGATCAGCCGATTATGGGGCTGGCCTGGGCCTGGTTTATCGCAGGGTTCGTGCAACTGGCTTTTCAGATTCCGTTTCTGAAAAAGATCGGCATGTTGCCGCGTATTCGCTTCAGCTGGAGAGACGAGGGCATGCGGCGCGTCATCAGGCAAATGGGGCCTGCGGTGTTCGGCGTGTCGATCGCTCAGATCAGCCTCATCATTAACACCGTCATCGCCTCGTTTTTTGTGGTGGGCAGCGTGTCGTGGCTGTATTACGCGGATCGCCTGATGGAATTTCCTTCCGGTTTGCTGGGCGCGGCACTGGGTACCATATTGTTGCCGTCGCTATCCAAATGTAATGCCGGGAATGATAAGGCAGAGTATTCCAGATTGCTGGACTGGGGGTTGCGCCTGAGCTTCATGCTGGCTGTGCCTTCCGCGCTGGCGCTGGGAATGATCTCCGTGCCACTGTTGTCCTCCCTGTTTCAGCGCGGTGCATTTTCAGCCACCGATGTGCTGATGACCAGCCATGCGCTGATCGGCTACAGCGTCGGGCTGATCGGTCTGATTCTGGTGAAGATACTGGCCCCCGGTTTTTATGCGCGTCAGGATATCCGCACGCCGGTAAAAATCGGTATCGCAACCTTGCTCGCCACGCAGTTGATGAACCTGCTATTCATCTATGGTTTTCATTTGCAACACGCGGGGCTTGCATTGTCCATCGGTCTGGGGGCGTGTCTTAATTCCGCGATTCTGTTCTATTTTTTGCGGAAAAAAGGCATTTATCATCCCGAACCCGGCTGGCCTGTCTACTTTTTCAAAGTCGGTCTGGCGGTGCTGGCGTTGGGGCTTACCCTGTGGTTCGGCATGGGCAGCGAGCAAAGCTGGCTGACAGGTTCGGGTTGGGCGCGTATCGGCCGATTGGCGGTGCTGGTGACTGAAGGTGTGTTTGTTTACTTCGCGGTGCTGGCGGTTCTGGGCTTTCGCCCCGTGGATTTTTCCAGACGGGCGATCAGCTAGGCGCAGACAGCGCAGTGCGGATCTTGCTGAAAGCCGCTTTGCCTGATCTGCATATCCAGCGCCTCGACCGTGAGCAATCGGCCGGACAGGCCCCGGTGTATGCCGGCCAGCAGCTTGAGCGTTTCGGCGGCTTGTATGGCGCCGATGATGCCGGTCAGCGGCGAGAAGACGCCGGTGGTGGCGCAGCGCAACTCTTCCGACTCGGATTCCTGTGGAAACAGGCAGTTGTAGCAGGCTGTACCGGGTTGCCGGAAATCAAACACGGCCGCCTGGCCGGAAAACAGGATGGCGGCGCCGGACACCAGTGGTTTATGGTGTTTGAAACAGGCGCGGTTGATGGCATAGCGTGTGGCAAAGTTGTCGCTGCAATCGAGCACTACATCGGCGTTTGCAACGAGTTCATCAAGTTGAGCAGGGTCGGCTCGCCAGGGCAGGGCCACACAGACGATTTCCGGATTGATGTCCTGCATGGCAGTCTGGGCTGAGCTGACCTTGGTGCGTCCGATGCCGGATGTGCGGTGAGCGATCTGGCGTTGCAGATTGCCTAGATCTACCGTGTCATGGTCGCACAGCGTGATGTGGCCGACTCCGCTGGCTGCCAGATAGAGCGCGGCAGGTGAGCCCAGGCCGCCCAGTCCGATGATCAGGACGCGGGCGTCCAGTATGCGCTGCTGCCCTTCTATACCGATTTCATTCAGCAGGATGTGTCGTCCATAGCGCTGCAACTGCGTATCGTTCATGCCTTATTCGTATTCGCGTAGTTCAGGGGGAACGCCGGCGTGCTCTGTCAGGTGATGGCGGCCGCAGACTTCAACAAACACGTCTTTTTCGTTCTTTTTCGTCACGTGACCGCGGATTTCCATGTTGTGGCAACAGGTGTCTTCGCAGTAATAAATGATGTTGCGTGCGACCTGATGCAAAAAACTGTGATCCAGATGAAAGCCTTCTTTTTCAAGCGCCAGCTCAAGGCCTGCCAGCGTATAGTTGTGCAGATTGTAATGAATTTCAAGGGTGCAGGGCTTGTCGCTGAGCGCAGCCTGCAAATCGTGCAGTCCGCTCAGCAGGGTCAGCGCGCGCGTAACCTGATCGGCCGGTTCAGGCGTGAACAGCAGTTCACGCCGTTTTTCCAAATCGTTGATCATAACGATGCTCCCGTAGAAGTAAGTCCTACTTACGTTGCAATATCTGCATGCCCTTTAATAAGTTAACTGCCTGATTTAACTGATAATCATTTTTAGAACCGAATTCAACCGGCGGTGCGTTGTCGGTCCCGGTTTTAGGGGGCGCGACGGTTTTTTTAGAAAAATCGGCTTTGTCATCGGCCTGCTTGTCATTGATCAGATGTTTGTCCAGATCGGATTCGCGCAGATTGAGCACGGTGTCGGAAGCGGGTGAGGAAGGGTCATCCACCAGAATATCCGGCACAATCCCTTTGGCCTGAATCGAACGGCCGCCCGGTGTGTAATAGCGGGCCGTGGTCAGCTTGATGGCGGTGTTGTTGCCCAGCGGTAATACGGTTTGCACCGAGCCCTTGCCGAAAGTCTGTGTGCCCATGATGACGGCGCGCTTGTGATCCTGTAAGGCACCCGCGACGATTTCAGAGGCCGACGCTGAACCGCCGTTGACCAGCACGACTAAGGGCACGCTCTTGATGGAAGCGGGGATGATCTTTTCATAGTCATTTTTGGAATTTCCGCGCAGGTAGTTCTCAGGCGAGGTGGTCAGACGCATTTTCGCTTCTTCGGTGCGTCCCTCGGTGTAGACAACCAGCGCATCACGGCCCAGGAAAGCCGCAGAGACGGCGACCGCGCCATCCAGCAGACCGCCCGGATCGTTGCGCAAGTCCAGGATCAGGCCTTTTAAGGGGCCCTTGTTGTCTTTCACCATCTTCTCCAGTGCGCTCGACAGATTCTCCCCGGTGTGTTCCTGGAATTGTGTGATGCGTACAAAGCCGTAGCCGGATTCCAGCAGTTTGGCTTTGACACTTTGCACCTTGATCACCGCGCGCACGATGCTGATGATCAGCGGCTTGTGCTCATTCTTGCGCAGGATGGTGAGCGTGATTTTACTGCCGGCCTTGCCGCGCATGCGTTTAACGGCGTCGTTCAGCGACATGCCCTTCACCAGCGTGTCGTCGAGTTTAAGGATCAGGTCGCCTGTCTTGACACCTGCCAGATAGGCGGGGGTGTCTTCGATGGGCGAAATGACCTTGATCAGGCCATCTTCCATGCCGACTTCGATCCCCAGGCCGCCAAATTCGCCCTGCGTGCTGACTTGCAGGTCTTTGAAAGCGTCCGCATCGAGATAGGCAGAGTGCGGGTCCAGACCGTTGAGCATGCCTTTGATGGCTTCGGTGAACAGTTGTTTGTCGGTAACCGGTTCGACGTAGCTGTTTTTGATCTGGGCGAAGACTTCGGTAAACGCGCGCAACTCTGCGACCGGCAGGGGCGTGGCAACTTCTTCCTTATCGGCCATGGCTGCAAACTGCAGGCTCAGCGCAACACCGGCGACTAAACCTAAACCTACCAGACCTGCTTTTTCCAGACGACGCATAGATACCTCTAATTATTTTTTAGCAAGCCATTTCATTGGATCGAGCGGATGACTTTCGTGGCGCAGTTCAAAGTATAAACCGGAATCGGAATTTCCGCCGCTGTTGCCGACCGTGGCGATGATGTCGCCGCCCTTGAGTTCGTCACCGACCTGCTTGTACAGTGTTTCATTATCGCCGTACAAGCTCATATAGGCGTTGCCATGGTCCACGATAATCAGATTGCCGAATCCGCGTAACCAGTCTGCAAAGACCACGCGTCCGGCTGCGACCACTTTGACAGGCTGGCCGCTGGCGCTTTTAATAAACAGGCCTTTCCACAGGACGGTGCTGTCAGGGCGTGTCTCACCAAATTTGTTGCTGATATCGCCTTTAACCGGCAAGGCCAGCTTGCCTTGCAATTGCTCAAAAGGTTTTCCATCGAAGCGGCTGTCAGGAATATTGTCATTGTGAAACAGGGATTTACTTTTTGGTTTTGCCAGCATCTGTGCAATCTTATTCACCAGGTTGGCCAGCCTGTTCTCATCGTGCTGCAATCGGGTGATCTCGTGCCGTTGCCGGGATAGCTGTTTTGAAATCTGACTTAAAACCTGAAGCTTGTCGTGTTGCACCTGTTTAAGTTTTTCCTTCTGGCTGTTTTGTTCTGCGCGCAGTTTTGCCAGTGCATCGCTTTGTTCATGTACCTTGTTGCTGACGCTGTTCAGGGTATTCAGATCGTTACGCATACTGGTCAGCCACGCGGCACGATGACGGGCAATGTACTTGAAATATTGTAAATCCCGGGCAACTTTGCTGGGGTCCTGATTGTCCAGCAACAGTTGCAGATACTCGTGTTTGCCGCCTACATATTGCTGATACAGGAGTTTTGCGAGTAAATTCTGCTGCCAGGACAGATGTTGTTTGAGTTGTTGCTGTTGCGTCTGAAGTTCGTTCAGTTTGAAGTCGGCCGCACGTTGCTGTTCGGCGAGCGTGGCCAGATTGCGGTTGCTGTCGCTGATGGCGCGCTCGGATTCACGCAGTGCATCGGCCGCTTCCGTTTTGGATTCGCTGGTTTTAGCCATTTCGCTCTGCATATCGCTAATGCGCTGACGCAGGTTGTCCAGTTCCTGCTGCTGGCTGGCAGAAGCGGTCGTAGCCAGCAGGCAAAGAAGCAGCGGCAGAAAACGGGCAAGTATCACGTCAGTTTGATCAGACTGTGTCCTGTCATTTCAGGAGGTTTGGGCAGGCCCATCATGTACAGCAGGCTGGGGGCCAGGTCGCGCAGGGAGCCGCCATCGCTTATCTGGGCTGCGCGTCCGATATACAGGAAGGGCACCGGATTGAGCGTATGTGCGGTGTGCGCCTGCTCGGTGACGTTGTCCCGCATCTGCTCGGCATTGCCGTGGTCTGCGGTGATGATGGTTTCGCCGCCGATGGATTGCATGGCGCGGACCACGCGGCCGATGCAGACATCCAGCGTTTCTATGGCGCGGGTGGCCGCAATCATGTCGCCGCTGTGGCCGACCATGTCGCCGTTGGCGTAATTGCAGACGATGAGCGCATACTTTTTCGACAAAATCGCTTCTTCAAGTTTGTCTGTTACCTCGAAAGCGCTCATTTCAGGTTGCAGATCGTAGGTTGCAACCTTGGGGGAAGGTACCAGGATGCGGTCTTCAAGGGGGTAGGGTTGTTCCTTGCCGCCGCTGAAGAAATACGTGACATGCGCATATTTTTCAGTTTCGGCGATTCTCAGTTGGTGTAAGCCCAAACCCGAGACGTATTCACCGAGATCGTTGTGGATGGCGTCAGCGGTATACGCGCACGGCAGGGTAAATTCCGAGCCATAGTTGCTGAGTGTGACAAAACTGGCGAAGTTGGGCCGGTAAGCACGGACAAATCCGTCAAAAGCCTGATCGGTCAGGGCGCGGGTGATTTCGCGGGCGCGATCAGCGCGGAAGTTCATGAACACGGCCACATCGCCACTCTGCATCTGAACGGGCGCCTCGCCTGCGGATTGAATGCGGGTGGGTTTGACAAACTCGTCCGATTCGCCGCGTGCGTAGGCGGCCTCCAGCGCTGACAATGCATCGGGTGCGGTATGTTCGGCGATCCCTTGCGTCAGTAACTCATAGGCGGGCTGTACGCGTTCCCAGCGGTTGTCACGATCCATCACGTAAAAGCGGCCGACGATGCTGGCAATTTGACCTGCGCCCAGTGCGCTGCATTTGTCCTGTAACGCGATCAATGAGGGCGCAGCACTTTTGGGTGGCGTGTCGCGTCCGTCAAGGAAGGCATGCAGATATATTTTTGTCAGGCCGTTTTTGGCCGCCATTTCCAGCATGGCAAAAATGTGCTGCTCGTGGCTGTGGACGCCGCCCGCTGATAGCAGTCCCATGATGTGCAGCGCGCCGTTATTCTTTTTTGCGGCAGCGATGGCGTCGAGCAAAACGGGGTTGGCAAAGAAACTGCCGTCCTCGATGGCGACGTCCACGCGGCTCAAATCCTGGTAGACAATACGCCCCGCGCCGATGTTGAGATGGCCTACTTCCGAGTTGCCCATCTGCGATGAGGGAAGTCCTACGTGTTTTTCCGAGGCCTGGATCAGGGTGTGCGGATAGGCTTGCCAGAGCGCATCCCAGTTGGGTTTGCGGGCGGCAAGTATGGCGTTGGAGTCGGGGTCGGTGCGGTATCCGAAGCCGTCCAGAATAAGCAACAAGACAGTAGTAGCGTTCATTGATGTAAGATATAAGGGATTGATGATTTTGTGCGGTGTATTTTAACCGATTTGGCAGGTCTTAAGTGTGATAAGGAAAGAGCATGACGAGCAGATTGATAGAAAGAGAAGAAGATATTCAGCAGGCATCGCAGGCCATCAAGGCGATCGCCCATCCCTTGCGGCTGAAGATTTTGTGTGTGCTGGGCGATCAGGAAATCAGCGTGCAGGACATCGTTGATCATGTCGGCACCTCGCAAAGCAATATTTCACAGCATCTGGCGATACTCAGAGACAAGGGTGTGCTGGCTACCCGCAAGGAAGCCAATAAGGTTTTCTACCGCATTGGTGATTTACGCACGCTAAAATTAGTGAGTCTGATGCGTGAGGTTTTTTGCAGTATGTAAGTGTTATTTGACGTCATGCATATCAGAGTATTTTAATATGCTAAAATCGCGGGGCAGGGTGAGGCGCGCAGGCTGCTCAATGCAGTTCGCGTAAGCCGACGGAAAGGCGGATGTCATCGCGTGTTCCGGCCGGATGGTACAACCGCAGCTATGATTTAATTAACACTTTCAAGGAGCTTTAAAGTATGAACGCAGAACGCATCGTCAGAATTGTTGCAGGCACTTTTATCCTGTTGTCTTTGTCGCTGGGCGTTGAAGCCAGCCCGATCTTTGTCAGCAAGTATTTTCTGCTGATGACAGCCTTTGTCGGTTTCAACCTGTTCCAGAGCGGATTTACCAAAATCTGTCCGTTGAACAATATCCTCGCAAAGTTTGGCGTTAAAGGCGGTTCTTGCTGACACAGCGACGTTTTACATTCGCCCACATCAGTCTGGCTCTGGTCGGGCTGATGTGGGTTTTTCCGTTTCTGTATTATCGCCATCAAAATCCGCTGACGACCTTTGATCAGGAATGGCTGAGCGGTCTGCTGGGTGTGCTGGCGCTCATGCTGCTGTTAAGTCGTGAGGGGGCGCAGCAAATTCCGCGCATCGTGCAGTTGCCGGCAGCACTGATCGTACTGGTGTTGTTGCAATGGTCGCTGGGGCTGATGCCGTATTTCGGTCAGGCCTTGCTGTATATCCTGTACCTCGCGTTCGCCGTGTTGTTGATGGTGTTGGGTGCAAGGTTGCGGGATCATCTGGGGCTGGAAAAACTGGCGCTGGTGCTGGCACTGTTTCTCTTGACCGGTGCCGAAGTGAGCGCATTGATCGGTGTGCTTCAGCATTTTCATATCCATACGCCCCTCGATGCGGTGATCGTAAGAGCTTATTCAAGCGTGTACGGCAACCTGGCGCAGCCCAATCATTTTGCTGATTACATCGCAATGGGACTGGCGTCCCTTGGTTTGCTCTATTGGCAGCGCAGGTTGCACCCGGCGTATGTGGTGCTGCTGGCCACGCCGCTGTTGTTTGTGATGACGCTGAGCGGGTCGCGCAGTAGTTGGCTGTATCTGGCGGTGATGAGCGTACTGGCCTGGCGGAGCGGTCAGCGGACCTTGCTGTACTACAGTTTGTCACTGCTGGCGGGTTTTATGCTGATGCATGGAATCGTTGAGTTGCCATTCATGGCTGGCGCAAACAGTATTGACACTTTGCAAAGATTCACTGGCGCAAATACTTCAGGCGCCATTCGTCTTCACTTGTGGCATGAGAGCTGGCTGATGTTCATACAGTCGCCGTGGCTGGGTAACGGTTTTGGCCAGTTCGCATTCCAGCATTTTCAGATGGGTCCGGTATTGCAAAGTATCCTTGTCACGGGGCTGTACAACAATGCACATAATCTGATTTTCCAGCTGGGCGCAGAAACTGGACTTGCCGGTCTGGCGGTACTGTTTGCTTCGCTGGCGGTATGGTTCAGAGGGGTGCTGAAAACGCAAATGAGCGTTCCGCACTGGTGGGGCTATGCGGTGCTGGGGGTGCTGGGGATACACAGCCTGCTGGAATATCCCTTGTGGTATGTTTATTTTCTGGCTATTGCGGCCGTGCTGCTGGGCGTGCTGGATGAGACGCATTGCCGGTTTGCATTGGGTCGTGTGGGGCGTGTGACAGTTGCGACGATATTGTTTGTCAGCTTCCTGTCATTGCTGCACTGGTCTATTCAATATCAACAACTAAAAAATGCGCTGGCGTATCCCCCGGCTTCCATCACGGCGCTTAACCATAATCGGGAAGTGCTTGCCGGGCTGCAAAAGGATGCGTTATTTTCGCCCTATGCGGACTTGTTCAGAAGTTCATATATCGAGGTGAGTGCCGATCAGCTTGGTGCAAAACTTGCCCTGAATACGGCCGTGATGCGTTTCGTGCCGATTGCACCGGTGGTGTACCGGCAATCTTTTTTACTGGCGCAAAACGGTGAGGCGGAGCGGGCGCAGCAGATGTTTGCTCAGGCGCTGTGGTCTTATCCTGAAAATGCGGCGGAGCGGCAGCAATTGGTGAAATTGGCGGATAAAGACCCCGCTCATTTTGCCGCTCTGTTAGAATTCGCTAATCAGACAGAACAGGAGTATGCACGTGCAATTCATAGCAAGTAATTTTTTTCCGATTTCCCTGGCGCTGATGAGCGGTACGATGATCTTGTGGTCCCTGTTTGGCAATCGCTTTCGCGGTGTCAAGGAAGTGGATACCAATGGCGCGTTACAACTGATCAATCATAAGGATGCTTTTGTGCTGGATGTGCGCGAGCCATCCGAGTATGAGAACGGGCATCTGTTGAATGCCAGGCTGATTCCGCTGGGCAAGCTCAAGGAGCGTGTCGGGGAATTGGAGAAGCACAAAGACAAACCGCTCGTGGTGGTTTGCAGAAGCGGAAATCGCTCGGGTACGGCCTGCGCGATTTTGTCCAAGCAGGGTTTTACTCAGGCTTATAATCTTATGGGCGGCATGATGGCCTGGCAAAAAGCCAGCCTGCCGGTGAAAAAGTAATGGCAAAAATCGTTATGTACAGTACCGCCGTATGTCCTTATTGCATACGTGCCGAGCAATTGTTGCAACGCCGTGGTGTCACTGCAATCGAGAAAATCAGGATCGATCTGGAGCCTGAACTGGGTATTGCAATGATGGAGAAAACCGGGCGACGCACCGTTCCGCAGATTTATATCAATGATCAGCATATCGGCGGCTTTGATGATCTGGTGGAGTTTGATCAGGATGGCTTTTTGGTCCCTTTATTGGCAATTAAACACAAGGATGAATGATGAGTGACGCAGCGCAGGAACAACCCATGTTCAACATGGACAAGATTTATGTCAAGGATATCTCGCTGGAAATCCCGCATGCCCCGCAAATCTTTCTGGAACGTGAAGCACCGCAAATCGAGGTGCAGTTGCACACCGCAGCAACGGGTCTGGATGAGGGCGTGTTTGAAGTCACGGTAACGGCAACGGTCACGGCAAAAATCGCTGAAAAGGTGATGTTTTTGATCGAAGCCAAACAGGCGGGCATCTTCACGTTGCGCAATTTTCCGGAAGGGGAAAAAGAGCCGGTATTGGCGGTGATGTGCCCGAATATCCTGTTCCCTTACCTGCGCGAAGTCGTATCCGATGTGTCGGTACGCGGTGGTTTTGCACCGGTATTGATGAACCCGATCAACTTTGACGTGCTCTACCAGCAACAGCAGCAGGCACAGGCTGCTGAGGCAACCACGCACTAAATGCTAAAACGCCTGGTCTTAAGCGCTGCGCTGTGTGCTGCAACTGTGGCGCAGGCGGTGGACTATGTGTCGGTCGGTGAGCGCAGCGCGATACTTTATGATGCGCCGTCGATCAAGGCAAAAAAACTCTTCGTTGTGAATCGCTACATGCCTTTTGAGCAGGTCATCTCTCTGGAAAACTGGGTGAAAGTGCGTGATCGTTCCGGCGGTTTGTACTGGGTAGAAAAACGTGCGTTATCTAATAAAAGATATGTGTTTGCGTTAAGTCCGCTGGTTGATGTGCGTGCAGAGCCTGACCTGGGTGCGACGCGTGTATTTCAGGTTCACCAGCAGGTGGCGCTTGAATTGCTGGAATCGACCGGTACGGGTTGGCTCAAAGTGCGGCATAAGGACGGAGAGTCGGGTTACGTTCGCAGTGTCGAGGTATGGGGGGAATAAATCAGGACTGAGGAGCGAGGATTGAGCGCGGTCGGCTTTTGACTTTTTCTCAATCCTCAATCCTCAATCCTGTCATTCTTGCTGCTTACTACTCTCAACTAAATAATGAATATTACCGTTATTGGCGCAGGGGCATGGGGGACGGCGCTGGCGATCAGCCTGGCGGCGCGCCATCGCGTCACGCTGTGGGCGAGGGATGCGGCGCAGATAGAGGCGATGCGAGCTGCGCGATGCAATCAGCGTTATCTGCCCGATGTATTACTGCCTGACAATCTGCTCCTGAATTCGGATTTTTCAGCTTCTCTGGCGGGCGCTGAGCTGCTTATTCTCGCCGTCCCAACGACCGCCTTGCGGCTGACGCTGCAACGTATCGCTCAACACGCTGTATGTGGAGTCGTCTGGCTGTGCAAGGGTTTCGAAGCGCAAACCGCACTGCTGCCGCATCAGGTGGCTGAGCAGGTTTTGCCACCTGAGTTTTCTCGTGGTGTGTTGTCAGGTCCCAGTTTTGCGCTGGAAGTCGCGCAGGGCTTGCCCACCGCGTTGGTGCTGGCATCCGATGATGAAGCCTTTGCGCAGCACGTGGCGCAGGCCCTTCATCATGCCCGTCTGCGCGTCTATGCCAGCAATGATGTGATGGGCGTGGAAGTCGGCGGCGCGGTCAAAAATGTGATGGCCATTGCCGCCGGTGTCT
Organism: uncultured Gallionella sp.; assembly: GCA_947084955.1. GTDB lineage: Bacteria > Pseudomonadota > Gammaproteobacteria > Burkholderiales > Gallionellaceae > Gallionella. The sequence continues at coordinate 10,007 of CAMTUO010000020.1, read as the reverse complement.
GCGACGGTATGCAACTGGGCAGCAATGCCCGTGCCGCGCTGATCACGCGCGGGCTTGCCGAAATCGTCCGCCTGGGTTTGAAGCTGGGCGGTCGTCAGGAAACACTGGGCGGTTTGTCAGGTGCCGGAGACCTGATTCTGACTTGTACCGGCGATTTGTCCCGCAACCGGCGGGTAGGATTGTTGCTGGCTCAGGAGCTGTGCCTGGACGATATTCTGCATCAGCTCGGACATGTCGCTGAAGGCGTGTATGCTGTGCGGGAAGTGCACGGACTCGCGCAGCGGCTGGGCGTGGATATGCCCATCTGTGAGGCGGTTTATCGCGTGCTGTATGAGCATGTTTCAACCCGTGAGATGGTCGCCAGCCTGCTGAATCGCACGGCCAGTCTGGAATTCAATTAGGGCCCCTTTGTTGACAGAAACCGGGTTGTCAGTCATAAAACGTTTACAAGTTGTCCGCATAATAGTGTATTAGAAAAGTCTACTATTGCAATATTAGAAAAATCTAATATAATGCACCAGGTTTTTGATGAACGGAGACGAGGGATGTTGAACGTAGCACGCACGGGTGCAGTAGCACTGTTGTTATGGTCATCGGCAGGTTTTGGCGCCGACCTGCAGGAATGCGTGCAGATTGCGCTCAAACAAAATCCGGATATTCTGGCAAGCGGCGCGCAACTGGCGCAGGCACAGGCGGGTTTAAGTCAGGCCCAGGGCGGGCGCATGCCCAAGCTGACCGCATCCATTACCGGTACACGTACCAATGATGCGCTGAACGCCTTCGGATTGAAGCTTTCGCAGCGCAACGCGACTTTCAACGATTTTGGTGCCGGCCAGTTTACCGGGCCTGCCGCCCTTAATGTCGCCCCGACCAATCTCAATTATCCTGCTGCCGTCACCAATTACAACACCCGTCTGGAATTGCAAATCCCGCTGTACAACGGCGGCATGATTTCGGGCTATGTCGATCAGGCGCATGCTTACGTGAAGGCGGCTCAGGCAGGCGATGTGGCGGCACGTCAGCAGGTGATCTTCCGTGTCATTCAGGCGTATCAGGGCGTTCACACCGCAAGAAGCTATGTCAAAGTGGCCACTCAGGCGCAGACGGCAGCGGAGGCGTATGTCAAAACCACCGGAAATTTATTGAAGGAAGGCGTGGTGGTCAGAAGCGACTTGCTGTTTGCCCAGGTGAATCTGGCCGACGTCAAGGTCAAACTGGCAGAAGCAAGACATGCTGAAGCCGCCGCCCTTGATCAGTTGCATCTCTTGCTGGGCATCCCGCTGGAGCAGAAGCTTGAGATCGGCCAGGATTATGCGCCGAAAGCGCTTGATGGCGAGGTTGCAAAACTACAGGCGGAGGCGGTTGACGCCAATCCGGGCATCCTGGCAATGCGCAGTCAGCTGGGGGCGGCCAGCGCGGGCGTGAAGGTCGCGCGTGCAGATTATTACCCCCATTTCAATGCGATGGTGAGACAAGACTGGAACGCGCCGACGCTGCAGGCTGGCGCGTCTTCCTATACGGTGGGCGGTGTGCTGTCCTGGCAGGTGCTGGATTTTGGCGTGACCCGGGGCGCAGTCGGTCGCGCGGAAGCCGCGCGTGTTGGGTTGCAGGCCAAGCTCAATGAGGCTGAAGAGGGCGTGAAATATCAAGTCGTGGATGCCTGGCGCGGCGCGGCGGAAGCGGAGTCGCGGGTTGCTGCGCGCGAGGCGGCGGTTGCCCAGGCGGAAGAAGCGCAGCGTCTGGTTGCCCGTCGTTATGAAAACGGGGTGACCACCATGGTTGAAATACTCGCCGTACAGGCGCAATTGGATAAGGCGCGCGCGGATGCCGTCGCGGCGCATTATCAGTTGACCGTGCAACGTTCGGCTTTGCGTCTTGCCGTAGGCCGGCTCGATGGGGATCAGTTATGAGCGCTAACGTGAAAATCGCGCAAGCGTACTTCTGTCCCCTCGCCTTCCGGGAGAGGGTTAGGGTGAGGGAAAACGGGCATGACAGATTTTATTTTCATGGGATGGTATCTTTGCCATGCCCGTTAGGAGAAGCAAAATGAAGATATCCACGGGCGCCGTCGCGCTACTTGTTCTGCTGGCAGGCTGTCAGCCTCACGAAAAGGCCAATGAGGCTAAATTTAAAACGGTGGAAGCGCCGACCCTGACGTTGAGTATGGCGGCGATGCCGGTGTTCGATGCGACACCCGGTTCGGTGGTCTCCGAACAGCAGGTTCAGGTCGCTTCCCGTCTGATGGGCTATATACGGGATATTACGGTTCGTGAAGGCGATGCGGTCAAGGCGGGGCAACTGCTGTTCACCATCGATCCGACCGATATCGAAGGTCAGGTGGTGCAGGCGCGCGCAGGCGTGGCACAGGCGGAAGCGGCGCAGCTCGACGCAAAAGCGGATTTTGAGCGTTTTTCCAACCTGTACAAGGAAGAATCCATACCGAAGTTGCAATTTGACAAAATCAAGCTGCAATACAGTATCGCGCAGAGTCAGGCAAGAGCCGCGCATGCGGGCCTCGATACGGCAGAGTCGCAACTGCATTATGCGCAGGTGCGTGCGCCGATCGACGGCGTGGTGACGCAAAAGATGGCCGCCAAAGGCGACCTTGCCGCCCCCGGCCGTCCGGTGCTGGTGCTGGAAAATCTGTCCAGTCTGATGATACAGACAGCGGTAAGCGATGAAACCTATGCACACCTCAAATTAGGTGGCAGCGCGGGGGTGGAAATCGCCGGGAAAATGCTCGCGGCTACCATCACGCGGCTGGTGCCGAGTGTGGATGCGATGTCGCATACGCATCTGGTGAAGCTTGCCGTGCCGGGTGCCAAAGGTTTAACCAGCGGCGCGTTCGCACGGGTCAATTTTGAGGTGGGTTCGCGTCAGGGCATCAGCGTGCCGAAATCTGCGATATTGCAGCGTGCAGGCATTACCGGCGTATTTGTGGTCGATAGCGAGGGCGTCGCCCGTTACCGTATGGTCAGGACTGGCAATGAAGCCGGCGATCAGGTCGGGATCGCGGCAGGACTCAATGCCGGAGAAAAAATTGTGGCGGCGAATGCGGCTGAGCTCGATTCGGGTGACCATGTCACCAGCACAGGAAGTAAAGCACAATGAGCGAGTCGAATCAGCCCATGAATATCGCAGGGCGTCTGGCCAGAACCTTCCTGCAGTCGAAGATCACCGCGATGATTATGCTGGCGATCACGCTGGTGGGGCTGGTTGCGATGATGGTGACGCCGCGCGAATACAACCCGCAGATCGTGGTGCCTGCGGCCAATATCATGGTCGCCAAACCGGGTGCCACGGCGGATGAAGTCGAGAATATGATCGTCAAACCGCTGGAAGCGATCATGAACGCGCAGGCGGGGGTCAAGCACACATTCGGTTATGCGGTGAATGACTACGGTGTGGTGACGGTACAGTTTGACGTCGGTCAGGATCAGGAAAAAAGCCTGGTCAAGTTGTACAACCAGCTGATGCAGAACATGGATCGTATGCCGCCGGGGGCGATGCAGCCGGTGGTCAAACCCATCAACGTGGATGATGTGCCGATCATGACGCTGACGCTGGCATCCACCAAAGTCAGCGACTATGAGTTGCGCTATGTGGCCGAACGCGTGCTGGAACAGTTGCGCAATATTCCCGGTGTGTCATTTACTGAAATCGCAGGCGGACATTCACGCGCGGTCAATATTAACATCGATCCGCAAAAACTGGCCGCATCAGGGCTGTCGCTGGATCAGGTGGATCGCATGCTGAATGCGACCAATATGTCGCTGCCGGCCGGCGAACTGGTCGACAACAACAAAAATACGCCGTTGCGTTTTAACGGATTTTTGAGCAACGTCAATGACGTGGGCAATATCGTGCTGGGCGCGCCCGGAGGACGTGCGGTTTTCCTCAAAGACGTGGCGAACATCGTGGATGGCCCGGCGGAAGCAGATAGCTCTTCCCACTTTGCCTTTGGCCCCGCCAAACAGCATCCGGCATTCAAGGGCGATGCGCCGGCAGTGACCATTGCGATCGCGAAAAAGGCCGGCACCAATGCGGTGGTGGTCGCCAATGCAGTGCTGGCCAAGCTCGAATTATTGAAAAAGGAAGCCATTCCTGAAGGCATTAATGTTGCGGTGACGCGCGACGACGGCGCAAAGGCCAACGATGCGGTCAATACGCTGGTCGAACATCTGGGCATTGCGATTGCCTCTGTGGTGGTGGTGCTGCTGTTCTTCCTGGGCTGGCGGGAAGCGGCGATCGTGACGCTGACCGTGCCGCTGATCCTGTTCGTGGTGCTGACAGTGGGACTGATCGCGGGCCAGACCATGAACCGCATCACGCTGTTCGCGCTGATACTCTCGCTCGGCCTGCTGGTCGATGCCGCCATCGTGGTAGTGGAAAACATACACCGCCATCTGCACCACGGCGGGGCGGCGAACTTCAAGGATGCGCTGGTTGCGGCGACCAATGAAATCGGCAACCCGACCAATGTGGCGACGATTGCGGTAATCCTTGCATTCATCCCGATGGCATTTGTCACCGGCATGATGGGGCCGTTCATGCAGCCAATCCCGTTCAACGTGCCGGTCGCGATGATCGCATCCCTCCTGATCGCCTATATGGTGGTGCCGTGGGCGGCTTACCGCATGCTCAAAGGGCGCGCGCTGGCAGCACTCGAAAAATCGCCGACGCTGGAAGAGCAGTCAGCACAGCCGCAGGATCCGCTGCACCGCGCCTATGTCAGCGTGATCACGCCGCTGCTGAACGACGGGCGACGCCGCAACCGGCTGTTTCTGATCGTGGTGGTACTGCTGGTGCTGGCCATGTTGCAGCCGGTCTGGCAGTTCATCCGCCCCTCCGGAATGAACGGGGCGTTGAGCGCGATGGGCGTGGAATTGAAGATGCTGCCGAATGACAACACCAATACCTTTCTGCTCGAAGTCGATACGCCTGCCGGAACGGCGCTTGATCGCACCGACGAAGTCGCGCGCAGCGTCGGCGATGTGCTCGCGAAAACCGAGCATGTGGTGGATTATCAGACTTTTTTAGGGGTGACTGCGACGGTGGATTTTGCAGCCCTGGTGCGCGGCGATATTCTCAAGCGCGGCACGAATCTGGCGCAGATACGCGTCAATCTGGTGGACAAACACGACCGCTCGGCAAGCTCGCACGAGATCGTGTCTCGCCTGGATGAAGCGCTGATGCCCTTGAGAAAGCGCTATCCGGACAGCAAGATCAAGATCTACGAGACGCCGCCCGGTCCGCCCGTGCAGGCGCAGATATTGGCTGAACTGTACGGCCCCGACTACAACAAGTTGCGCGCGGCGGCGGCCGAGGTGAATGAGGATTTTAACAAGGTCTACGGCATCATCAATGCGGATAATTCCGTGACGGCATCGGTTGCCAGTTACGAGATACACGTGGATGCCGAAAAGGCCGCGCTAGCCGGTATTGCGCCCGCCCAGGTCGCTAAGCTGATACACGATTATGTCAGCGGCTTTTCTATCGGTTCGTTGCATGTCGAAGAAGCCCGTGAGCCGATCAACATGATCGTGCGTTTGCCGCGTGCTGAACGACAAGCGCCGGGTCAGGTGCTGTCGCTGACCGTGGTCAATGCGATGGGGCAGCAAGTGCCGCTATCATCGATTGCCACGCTGCGCCGCGTGGTTGAGGCCAAACCCATCTATGACCGGGATCAGCACCCGACGGTGATGGTCGGCGCGGAATTGCTGCGCTCAAGCCCGGTGTATGCGGTGCTGGCGCTGGACAAGATGCTCGACAACAAGACGGTGGGCGGCGCGCATTTTACGACCGCCAATCTGGGTTTCAACGATGCACAGCCCAAGGATCTGACCGGTTATCAAATCCTCTGGGGCGGCGAAATGCGGCTCACGCTGGACGTGTTCCGTGATCTGGGCAGTGCGTTCATCGTGGCGCTGGTGCTGATCTATCTGGTGCTGGTCGGCTATTACAAATCCTTTGTGATTCCGATGATCGTGATGGGCGCGATACCGCTCACGCTGGTCGGGGTGTTCCCCGGGCACTGGCTGATGAATCAGGCGTTTACTGCGACCTCGATGATAGGCGTGATCGCGCTGGCGGGCATTGTGGTGCGTAACTCCTTGCTGCTGATCGACTTCATCATTGAATATGAGGCGCGCGGCTACAGCGTCAAGGATGCAGTGATCGAGGCGGGGGCGATCCGCTTCAGGCCGATCCTGCTGACCGCGCTGGCAATCATCCTGGGCTCGGCGATCATGGTGACCGACCCCGTGTTCGGCGGGCTTGCGGTATCGCTGATCTTCGGCACCTTTGCTTCAACCGCGCTGACGCTGCTGGTGATTCCGCTGTTGTATTTTCTGTGGAAACGCGGAGAAACCCAAGGGGTGACATCTGTATAGACTTTGCAAACAGGGTGAGTTGTATTTAAGCAAGCTTGACGTATCCTGTGTAAGAGCACTAAGCTATTGAATATAAAAATCTGCTGTTGCCGCAACGTGTTCTTGAAATGGTATTCTCAGTATATTCTGTCAGGAAAATGAATTTCGATTAAGGAGTACAGCGTGGGACAACTGAATCGCATCACCCAACAGCCCAACGTGATGGGCGGTAAGGCTTGCATCCGCGGGATGCGCGTCACGGTCGGCATGGTTGTCGGCCAGATCGGCGCAGGACATAGCGTCGAGGAGATACTCGCAGACTACCCCTACCTTGAGCGCGAAGATGTGATGCAGGCGCTACGCTACGCGGCATGGCGAGCCGAAGAGCGCGAGGTTCTACTGGCTACTGCATGAAGTTGCTCGTTGATATGAATCTGTCACCGCGCTGGATCAAAGCGCTGTCCGGCGTGGGTATAGATGCGGTGCACTGGTCGACACTTGGCGCGCATAACGCGCCGGACTCGGAAATCATGGCTTACGCTGCTATGAACGATTATGTGGTGCTTACCCATGATCTGGATTTTGGTGCAATCCTTGCCGCTACCCACGGCGCAAAACCCAGTGTCGTACAAATCCGTGCCGATGATGTCAGCCCGGACGTGATAGGCACACAAGTCATTATCGCCTTACGGCAGATGGAGTCCGAACTTGAAGATGGGGCGTTGCTCACTGTCGATTCGAACCGTACACGTTTGCGTATTTTGCCTTTGCGGTCAATGAAATAAAATACCAGTAAGGAAGGCGCGTGGCTTTATCGTTTTTTATTGCCAATGCAACGTCCTGTTGTGCCATTCCATAGTGGAAAGGCGAAGTATAAAGTTTCGAACTTGTTTGGGGAATGACCGCTATTCCGAGCAATTAAAGTCGTAAATAGGCGGGTTATTAAAGACGTAAATTAACATTAAAAGTCGGTCGCGTTGCCTCGAACTCAATTGACTTTGAATGACCGCTTTGTGGCATGATAATAGTGAAGTGCTACAGCAGTTGTGTGCCATGAAGCGAACTTCGCGTGTTAACAAATAACGTCTCAACAAAATATGGGTGCCTTCGAGTGGGGCAGGCCAATAGCGAGCTGCCACTGTTAGCCCCCGCCAATAAATTATCGCCAATACTCGGAGGAGCAAGTGCCATTTCCGGAACCAATTAAGACAGCAATAAATGATTATGTAGAAAAGTACACCGGCGATTCCAAGTTCTATAGCGAGTATTTTTGGTTTATCTCAGATACCAATCTTCGCATACGATTAGAAGAAGAGTTCAAGTCCGCTCGATATGTTTACAAGTTGCTAGAAGGTTTGCAAGCAAAAGAATGGCTACTGAATGCAGAGGTTAGAATTCAGATTCTTCTATATGCGTCTATTTATGAGGCTGTTCTTCATCACGTTCTATTGCAGGACTATTCGAACACAGATGCTGTAAAGAACATAACTACGTATGAGTCTCGAGAAAGAATAAATATTTCTGGAGTAATCAAAAAGAAAATTATTGACGCCCATTCACCCTCAGGAGACGTGGTTGTCTATCAGATTAAATCAGCGGTAGTTGATGAACGAAAGATCGTGTTTGAAGACAAGGCCAAGGCTGCGATTGACCTTGGATTGATTGATCAACCAATCTATGATGTGATAGTAAAGATTTACTCATTGCGTAATGCAATTCACCTCCATGCTGAGTTACGGCGAAATATCGCCTACGAAATTGAGACTGCCAAAGACGCTTACTGGCACCTGCAAGGTTTCTGTAAACGTATTGCTGAGCAAATGTCTAAAGATGGCAAAGCTACGCAGCAGCCTGTCGAATAGGCATGATAAACCTTCAATACACCTGAAAAGCGAGGAAAACCAGGCTGGTCAGTGCATTTACATGCTGAATATTAGTTAGTGATAAACCATTTTATATAGGTAAAGATATGCTCGATTTCGAAGCTCTAAGCGGTGGTGGGAATAGTGTCTCGGATATTATTGATCCCAGTCAAATATTTACTACGCTTGTGCGTCATTCTCGCTTTAAGTTTCCATCAGCAAATCAAGGCGAGGTTCTCGAAAAGTGGTTTGAACGACGCTCTCGTACTGATAATACAATTAAAATGAATACCGGCTCTGGGAAAATGCTGGTCGGACTGTTAACTTTAAAAAGCAGTCTAAATGAAAAAATCGGTCCGGCGGTTTACGTTACGCCGGATAATTACCTTGTGCGTCAAGTTATACAAGAGGCGCATGATCTTGGAATTGAAGCTACTGACAATGTTAATGATGCAAATTTCTGGTCAGGCACATCCATACTGGTTGTAAATATCGACAAGCTCGTAAATGGACGATCTGTTTTTGGTGTTGGGACAAGCAAAATTGGCATTGGAAGTCTAGTAATTGATGATGCGCACGCTTGCCTTGAGGCTGTTGCTGGCCAATTCACCATAGATCTTCCATTAACTCATCCAGCATTTACTAAGCTCCTCAACCTGTTTGAGGAGGACCTAAAAAGCTACTCTGTCGTTGGCTGTGTAGAAATAAAGAACAATGACCCCCAAGGTCTAATGCCCGTTCCATTTTGGGCTTGGCAGTATAAATCAGAGCAAATAATACAAATTCTCCATCCCTATCGAGATACTAACGAGCTGAAATTTTGCTGGCCTTTACTTAAAGAAGTGATTCCACTCTGTACGTGCGTATTCAGCGGTCAGTTTCTCCAGATACAACCTCGTTGCCTTCCAATTGACCAGATTCCATCACTTTCCAAAGCAAAGAGAAAAATTTATATGACAGCCACATTGGCTGATGACGGAGTGCTTATTACTCACCTTCGTGCGAACGAACAATCAGTTTCTGACCCCATTCGTCCTAAAGGTGTTGGGGAAATTGGTGATCGCATGATTATTGCTCCTCAAGAGGTCAATCCAGAGACTACAGATTTAGATGTAAAGAAACTGGCTGCGGAAATTGCACAAAAACACAATGTTGTTGTTCTTGTCCCATCACTTTATAGGTCAAACTTTTGGACGGATGTTGCTAATCAAACACTTAACAAGGATTCGATAGGCCACGGTATTGAAAAGTTAAAGTCTGGCCATGTTGGACTAACCGTGCTAATCAATCGATATGATGGTGTTGACTTGCCTGATGATGCATGCCGACTGCTTATCATTGATGGACTGCCAGAATCTTATGGTTTGATTGAGCGCGTTGAGGCAACTGCCTTAGAGGGCACTGATCTTCAACTTTTGAGGCAGATTCAACGACTTGAGCAGGGAATGGGGCGCGGAGTTAGATCAGGGGAGGATCGTTGCGCAATTCTTCTTTTGGGGCCACGCCTAACCCAAAGAATCAATATGCCTGAGACAAAGAGAATGTTTACTCCAGCGACAATGACACAGATCGAGATGGGTAAAGAAATTACAAAACAGGTAAAGGGACATCCTGTAGCTGATCTTCGCCCAATTGTTGCCGGTCGTGTAAATCCGCGCAATTTTGGCGCGCCCTGAGTGTTTTGACGGCAGGCAGCACAAAGGGCACGTAAGTGCCCTTTGTCTTGTCTTGTCTTGTCTTGTCTTGTCTTGTCTTGTCTTGTCTTGTCTTGTCT
>CAMTUO010000019.1:0-37620 GCA_947084955.1 uncultured Gallionella sp. | reverse complement strand
TTTGCGGGCGAACACCCGCAACCGGTTGCCCGAAGAGTGCCCGGACAGATCAACCAGAATATCGATCCCGTCCGCGCGGATCAGCTCGGCCACCGCCTCGTCAGACATCCCGGCAATCCGCCGCCAGTGCGTGACATGTTGTTTGAATTCCCGCGTCAGCTCATCCTCGATCGTTGAATTGGCATAGGCGGTGACCTCAAACGCGTCCCGGTCGTAATGCACCAGCATCGCGCCAAACACATAGGCGGCGGAATGCACCCGAAAATCGGCGGAAACATAGCCGATGCGCAAGCGTCGCGCCGGATCGCGCACATGGGTATGCGCCCGGTGCGGATCAAGGTGCGCTGCATGTGCCGCCGCCCAGCGACGACGCTCCGCCTGCAAGGCGGCGGTATCCATCCCCGGCATCAGATCACGCGTGAAAATCAGGTTGCTGTGCAGCAGCGCCGAATCCGGCATGAATCTTAACGCCGCCTGCAAGCTTTTTTCCGCTTCCCCGGTGCGCCCCGCCTCGATCAGGAGCGCACTTAAATTACAATGCGCCTGCGGAAAATCCGGATTGATATTCAACGCCTGCACAAGACAGGTTTCGGCCTCACCCAGACGACCCCGTTCTTGCAGCGTCATGCCCAGATTACTCAGCGCCTCGACATAATCCGGTCTGAGCTGTAACGCACGCCGCAAACAGACTTCAGCCTCAGCCAAGCGCTTCATGTCTTTAAGGGTAATACCCCGATTGTTGTGCGCCTCCGCGTACTGCGGATTGATCTTTAATGCACGGCGATAAGCCGCTTCAGCATCCGCTAACAGCCCGAGATCGTGCAGTGCCATCCCCAGATTGCAATACGCCTCGGCAAACTCAGGATAAATCTGCAAGGCCCGACGGCAGCTGACACAGGCCTCTTCCAGACGGCCCGACTGCTGCAAAGCGAGCCCCAGATTGCTATGCGTCTCCGCCTCATCGGGCAACAAGACAACCGCCTGTTGCATAGCCGCCAGCGCACCCTCCGTGCAGCCCAGTTGCATATAGGCCGCGCCCAGCACTTTCCAGGCAAAGCCATACAGCGGATAGCGTTCAGTCATCCCGACTGCGAGCGTCAGCGCCCCGCTATAATCTCCTGCCGCAAACTGCGCGACCAGCGCATCGATTTCCGGCTGCACAGGCTGCGGACTGTCGATGACGCCCATATAAAGTCCGACCGCCTGTCTCTGCGGCGGCGCGACAAGCGTTTGCTGCAAGTCATCCACATCGCTGCCCTGCAAGCCCTGCTGCCTGGCGATATCGAGCACCTGGATTGCCGCATCCCGCTGATCGGCTTCAATCAACGCATGAATATAATTCAGCCAATACTGCCGGTTACCCGGTTCGGCTTCCAGCGCCGCCATCAAACGGAAAAAATCAGCAAACGGCTGTTTCACTCAGCCTCCTGCCCGCTTGCAGGTAATGATGTAGCATCGCAAAAAACATGGCACCCTCTCCCTTATCATACGCAGTAGTTTATTCGATTTCAGGGAGATCCGGACAACGCCCGGATTCAAGGCTCGACATAAATTTTTAAAATCCCCCTAAAGTTTTTTTGCCTTGTACCGATAACTGGAATAACGGCGGTTGCTTATGCCAACAAATGGCAAACCAACGTAAGTGGCAACACACACCTAACTGGATTTTTAAGGAGAATTAAAATGGCACAAGTCATCAACACAAATATTTCAGCCCTGTTCACTTCCCAGGCATTGAACAAGTCCAATCTTGGATTACAACAGGCTATGCAACGTCTGTCCTCAGGACTGCGTATCAATACCGCCAAGGATGATCCTACCGGCATGGTGGTTGCAACCGGATATGACAGCCAGATTCGCGGTTCCAATCAGGCCATCCGCAACGCCAACGACGGTATCTCAACTGCACAAACCAACGACGGTTACGCACAGCAGATTATTTCCAACGTGCAGCGTCTGCGTGAAATCGCCGTGCAACTGGGCGGTACTGCAACCGGCCCTGAGACCACAGCGCTGCTGGCAGAAAACTCCCGTATTGCCGCTTTGTCAACCGCAACCGGCAGCGTGGTAGTCAACTCGAACGGCGCTGCGGTTTCCGGTGTAGGTACAGCGATTACCGCGCCAACCGGCGTAACCATTGCGAATATCGACTCCAACCTCACGACCCTGACCACCAATCGTGCCAACTACGGCGCAGATATGGCGACCTTCTCATCGGCGATTGCCAACCTGCAAACCACGTCAGTGAACCTGTCAGCGGCCTATAGCCGTATCATGGATACTGATTACGCGGCAGAAACCGCCAACATGACACGTAACAACATTTTGCAACAGGCAGGAACGGCGATGCTGGCACAAGCCAACCAGCAGCCTAACCAGGTGATGTCACTGTTACGTTAATAGTATCACTGGCCAGCTTTCCGGGTGGTCGCATTCAACCATCCGGAAACTGGTCAGCCGTATGATAAAATACAAATTCCGGTCGGCTGCCGACTGGAATTTACAGTTAGAGGAGAGACAAAATGTCCATCCAGGCGATTAACAATCAGGCGACCAGCCTGCCTGCAACCAGTTCCGGCAGCCCGCCCGCGGTGACCGGGGCGAACAGCGCCACACAACCCGGCACAGCTCCAGCCAGTGCCTCCGCACCGTCGTCCGAACAACTGAACGGTGCAATCAAAGTCATCAATCAGGTCATGCAACGGTCGAATCAGGCACTCGAATTCAGCATAGACAGTAGCACAAAAATTCCGGTTGTCACTCTGACCGACACGCAAACAGGTGAGGTAATACGCCAATTTCCTACCAAGGAAACGCTGGCCATTTCGCAATCGATCGATCAATATCAACGTGGTTTATTATTGACACAAAAAGCGTAACTCGGGAGTCCCATCATGGCAAGCTCAACAGCCGCAACATCCAGCGCATCAACCGGCGCAATCAATGTCGTCTCCATCGTGTCGAGCCTGATGGCCGTTGCGAGCATCCCCGTCAATAACCTTACCACCAAGGTCAACAAGGAGCAGGCCACCATTTCCGCTTACGGCACGTTGCAAAGCCAGGTGACTGCGCTGCAAACCGCCGCCGCCGCACTGGGCAGTTCAACATCGAGCAGCCTGCTGGGCTATCAGACAGCCTCATCCAATACCGGCGTGCTCAATGCGACTGCCGGCAGCACTGCGGTGGCGGGCAGCTACACACTGAATATCACCAGTCTGGCGCAGTCGCAATCGCTGGTTGCCACCGGTCAGACCAGCACCACCACAGCGATCGGCACCGGCACCCCGACAACGCTTACCTTTGATTTTGGCACCATCAGCGGCGGCACACTGACAAGCGGTACCTACACCGGTGCCACCTTCACCAGCAATGGCAGCGGCACCAAGAGCATCGTCATCGATTCGACCAACAACACCCTGCAAGGCATCAGCAACGCCATCAATGCCGCAGGACTCGGCGTGTCGGCGACCATCGTCAACGATGGCAGCGGCACCCCTTATCGTCTCTCGATCACTTCCAGCAGCACGGGCATCAGCAACAGCATCAAGATTACCGCTACCGCCGGCGGCGATGCCACGGTCAGCTCCCTGCTGAGCTACGATCCGCAAGGCGTGCAGAATCTGAACCAAACCGTTGCCGCCCAGAATGCAACTTTCAATGTCAACGGCATTGCGATGACAAAAACTTCCAACACCATCACCAACGCGATCCAGGGCGTGACGCTCAACCTGTCGCAAACCACGGCCGTCAATGCGCCGGTCACACTGAGCGTTTCACGCAACACGGGCGCTGTATCAACCGCAGTGACGAATTTTGTCAACGCCTACAATACGCTTTACAGCTCGATGCAGAGCGCGTCCGCCTATAAGTCCACCTCGCCCTTGGCAGGCGAAGCCACGATACGCGATTTCATGAATCAGATGCGCAGCATCGCCGCAGGCGCAGTCACGCCGCTCACAACGGGCGGCCCGTCTTCGATCGAACAGGCCGGCATCAGTTTTACTGCGGCAGGCGTGATGCAGGTCAATACGGCCACCCTGAATACCGCCATGACCGCCGATTACAATGGGATCGCCAACCTGTTTAATAATGCGACGACAGGTTATGGCACACTATTCACCAATTTAACCACCACGGCGCTTTCCGCGACCGGATCATTAGCCAACCGCACCGCCAGTCTGACGAAACAGATGACCGCCAATAACAATCAGATCAACATCTTGAATACACAGCTCGCGGCCCTGCAGGTTCAATATACAAAACAATATACCAACCTGAATGTTGTGATGGCCCAAATGAGTCAAACCAGCTCTTATCTGACGCAACAACTTTCGCACCTATAGGACACCATCATGAGCTCAACCGCCGCAATCAGTGCATACAACAAGGTCGGCATCGAATCCGGCGTGACCGCTGCCGATCCGCACCGGCTTATTTCCATGCTGTATCAGGGCGGACTGCTGGCCATCGCCAATGCCAAGAACGGCATTCTGCGCCAGGACAATCCTGCAAAAGGCAAGGCAATTTCGCATGCCATGTTGATTATCGGTGACGGCCTGAACGCCAGTTTGAACAAGGAGGTCGGGGGTGATCTGGCGCAAAGCCTGGCGGCCTTATACGACTATATGATACAACGCCTGGCATTCGCCAACCTGCATGACGACCTGTCTGTCCTGGATGAAGTTTCAGGTCTGCTGTCCGGTTTGAAAGAAGCCTGGGACAGCATCGGACAGTTAGCCGCAAGACCTGCCGCCGCCCTGCCTGATCAGGGTGAGCGGCGCCTGTATGCCCGCGGCTGATGCCATGAGCGCGCATCCACTCCTCGGCCATTATGAATCGCTCTGTGCGCTGACCCGCCAGAAACGTATTGCCGTCGAGCGTGGCGAATGGGATCGCCTGATCGAACTTGAACAGCAGTGCACACAACAGGTAGAACACATCAAATCTTTTGACGCAAAAAACGAACTGGATGAAACCGCGCGCCTGCAGGTCGTCCAGTTCATCCGCACGATACTCGCGGAAGATACCGAAATACGCAGCCAGACCGAGGCCTGGCGGGAACAATTGCAGAACATCATGCAAAGCAATCGTCAGGAACAACGGCTGAATCAAACCTATGGTGCGGCCGGGTAATTTCGGACAGATTAAGCGCGGATATGGATTTTAAGCACTCATGCAATCCTCCAACCTGATCAGCAGCCTGCAAACACTCGCCCGCTCAGCCCAACCGCTGATCGCGGCAGACAATACTGCTGTGAGCAAACTTGAACCCGGACAGCAGATACAGGCAACCATACGCGAACAGGTGAGCCCGGGGTTATTCAAGGTCGAGGTCGCCGGGCAATCTCTGCAAATGCAATTGCCCGCCCAGTTAAAAGTCGGCGCTGTCATCACACTGAAAGTCGAATCCGCAGCACCACGGCTGACCTTCAGTTTTTTCGCGACCAGCACCCCGATTGCCACCGCCGAACAGATCAGTTCAACGTCACGCCTGTTGTCCAACCTGGCCGACCTGCCACTGGCCAGAACCTTCATCGAACCCGCCACAGGTCGCGCCATCTGGCAGACAACCGGATCGGCTCCGGACAGCAAGCAACTCGCCGGGGCCCTGAAAGATGCGCTGGCCAACAGCGGCCTGTTTTACGAATCCCATCAGGCGCAATGGGTAGCAGGCGTTCGCAGCACTGCACAACTGCTGATCGAACCGCAAAATCAGCTGATGCGCAATCAACAATCCACAGCGGACAGCAGCGCCCCGCAATCGAATCGTGACATGCCCGCCACACCCGTCGCCTTGCCGCCGGACAAAACAAACGTCGCCACACCGATCGCCAAGGAACTGGTGCCGCTGGTACAACAACAATTACATACGCTGGAGACTCATCAGCTTACCTGGTCAGGCCAGGTATGGCCCGGCCAGCACATGCAATGGGAAATACAGGGCGAACCTGAGCATCGCGCCATGCAGCCCGACGAGCGCCAATGGAGCACCGAAATGGAACTTGCACTGCCCAAACTGGGCGATGTGCATGCGCGTCTGGTCTTCAACCGTGCCGGCGTCAAACTCACTCTGCAGGCAGCGGACGCTAACGCGCTTTCCCTGCTCAACCGGCATCTGCCCGATCTTGCCCTATCCATGAAAGAGGCCGGCGTACCGCTGGCCGCGGCAATGGTTGAAAAATCATGAGCACGGCACAACAAGCCGCCGTCGCCCTGGCCTACGGCCAAAGTACCGGCGCCCCCAAAGTCGTCGCCAAGGGACGCGGCCTGATCGCCCAGGCCATCATCGAACGCGCCAAACAAAACGGCGTTTATGTCCATGAATCCGCCGATCTGGTGGGGCTTTTAATGCAGGTTGAACTGGATCAGCAAATTCCGCCGCAACTGTATATGGCGGTTGCCGAACTGCTGGCCTGGCTATATCGTTTGGAACATCAGAAAACACCTGCTTTTCCCCTGATCGAAAAGCTTTAATTTTGTTATCATGCACGACAGTCTTCATAAAGTGGTCGTGACAGTATGGAAAAAGATATCCCGCTAAAAATTGAAATCCTCTCCAGTGGGAAGGATGATCAGTATCGCATCACTGCAACTCGCGAAATCGAGTTTATTTTGCAGAACATCATCCATAGCACTACGCGGGTCGCTTTATATTATTCCGACGCCAATGACTTTATTCTGACCACGCTGTTAGGCATGGACGCGACAGGACTGTGGCTGGAACCCAGCCAGAAACCTCAGGAGAATGAACGCCTGATCAAAAGCCAGAAACTGATTTTCGTCAGCTCGCACGGCCAGGTCAAGATACAGTTCGTCTCCGCTCAGGCCACCCTGACCACCTATCAGGGCCAGGATGCATTTTTCCTGCCTTTTCCGCAGAGCATTTACCGTTTGCAGCGCCGCGAATACTACCGCCTGACCACCCCCGTGTCACAGCCCCTGCATTGCGTCATTCCCGGTGAATATGCCGAAAAACATCGTCCGCATCAGATCACCATCATGGACATCAGCGGCGGCGGCGTGGGGCTGACCTGCACGGAACAGGATACCGTGCTGACCCCCGGTCAGACCTATGAGAATTGCCGGATAGACTTGCTTGAAGTCGGTGAGTTTATCGGCACCATCGAAGTTAAAAATCTGGTCGTGCTCTCCACGCCCGATGGCGATTCCGTACGGCGCGCCGGATGCGAATTCAAAAACCTGGATGGCACCTCTACCATTATGTTGCAGCGCTATGTCACCGCCATGCAGCGCAAGTAAACAAGTCGTTAGTAATAAGTAGCAAGTGATTCCTACTTCCTACTCGCTGCGATTAAACCTGCATGTTCATGATGTCGTTGTAGGCCTGCACAACCTTGTTGCGCACCTGAACGGTCGCCTGAAAATTGATGCCCGCTTTTTGCATGGCGATCATGGTGTCACTCAGGCTGACCTTGTCGTCGCCCATCACGAACGCCTTTTGCAGCGTTTCGGATTTCGCCTGGGATTGCGCCACGCCATCGAGCGCGCTTTTGAGCACATTGGTAAAGTCAACCTTGGCAGGCTGTGCCGCCCCCGCCACAGGTGCATTATTCAGGCCGGCCGCCGCTGCCGCCACCCGCATTTGCGCCAATAACCCGTCAACTGCTGATATATTGCTCATGTTTAACTCCTTCCAAAGGCCAGTCGCTAGACGTTAGCTATTAGTCAATAGCGGGTGTTCTCCGCGATGCGGTGTTTTTTACTAACGACTGACGACTAGAAACTAACGGCTGCTTTTCACAGTAGCCACACAATACATAATGCAGACCTGCCAACATCAAAGGAACAAGCAGGGGATTTTCCCTTTATTCTTCCCTTCAACAGTAAAACAAACAGGGATAATGCGACACACTGCATACACTCAGGTATTGCCCCATCATGGCCGAACAAGCAAACAGCATGGCACTGCTCAACCAACTCAGCCTCCAGCAAAAGATGGGGCTGGGTGTCGGTATTGCCGCGCTGATTGCACTGATTGCCGGCGCCTGGATCTGGGGGCAAACACCGGACTACCGCGTGCTGTACACCAATTTGTCGGACCGCGACGGCGGCGCCATCATCGAATCCCTGCAACAACTCAACATTCCGTACAAATTCTCGGACGGCGGTGGTGCGCTGATGGTGCCCGCCAATGAAGTCCATGAAGCGCGCCTGAAACTGGCAGGCCAGGGACTGCCCAAGGGCGGCACGGTCGGTTTCGAACTGATGGAAAATCAGAAATTCGGCACCACGCAATTCGCCGAACAGGTCAACTATCAGCGCGCACTGGAAGGCGAGCTGGCGCGCTCGGTGCAAACCATCGGCGCGGTTGCCGCCGCACGCGTCCATCTGGCCATCCCCAAACCCAGCGTTTTCATCAAGGAACAACAAAGGCCCAGCGCTTCGGTAGTATTGACGCTGCGCGGCGGGCGACTGCTCGATTCCTCGCAGGTTTCTGCCATCGTGCACCTGATTTCCAGCAGCGTACCGGATCTGGCTGCAAAAGACGTGACCGTTGTCGATCAGGACGGCGCGCTGCTCAGTGCCATTCAGGACGAAAACGGCACCGGCCTGGACCCCAACCAGGTGAAATATGTACAGCAGATCGAGAAAAACTATATCAAACGCATCGAAAACATCCTCAGCCCCCTGTACGGCGCTGAAAATGTACGCGCTCAGGTCACCGCCAACGTTGATTTTGCGCGCGTCGAACAAACCGCGGAAAGCTACAAACCCAATCAGAACCCAGCCGATTCCAGCATCCGCAGCCAGCAAAGCGTCGAAACGCTGAACGGCTCGGGACTGAGCGCAAGCGGCGTACCCGGCGCACTCTCCAATCAACCGCCAATTCCTGCGACCGCGCCGATTGTGGCTGCACCCGCCCCCGCCGCGACAGATCCTGCCAGCAGCGCCAAGCTGGACAATCTGCACAAGGAATCGACGGTCAATTACGAACTTGACCGTACCATCAGCCATACCGTGTTACCTGTCGGCATGATCAAACGCCTGTCGATCGCCGTGGTGGTCAACAACCACAAGCTGACCGATGCAAAAGGCAAAGTCAGCTACAAACCCCTGACGGATGCCGAAAAAGCGCAGGTCGACAATCTGGTCAAAGATGCGGTGGGTTTCGATACGCGCCGCGGCGACAGCCTGAATATCCAGAATGCCGCTTTCAACGACGAGAAGGAAACCGTTGCTGAAACACCGCTGTGGCAACAGCCGGAGATGATCGAACTTGCCAAGCAACTGGGTAAATATCTGATCATCACGATCATCATGCTGTTCGTGGTGTTCAAGATCATCAAGCCGGCCTTCAACTCACTGACGCAGGCCAGAGTCGCTCAGGAAGAGGCCGCAACGGCTGAGGCGCTTGCCGCAGACCATGCAGTAACGCACGGTGAAGCCGGGACAGATGAAGCCGCTGGCAGCTACAAGCCAGGCATTCCGCCGTATGAGCAGAATTTACAGATTGCCCGGCAAATTGCCCAGCAAGATCCGAAAATTGTGGCCAGCGTAATCAAGGAATGGGTGAACGGCAATGAATGAGGGCATACAAAACAGTGCGATCTTTCTCATGACACTGGGTGAGAATGAGGCCGCCGAGGTGCTCAAATACCTGGGGCCGAAAGAGGTACAGAAAATCAGCACGGCGATGGTATCGCTCGGCAACCTGAACCGCGACCAGATCTCGCAGGTGTTCCATAACTTTCTGGTCGACGCCTCGGAAAAAACCACCATCGGCATGGATTCCAACGATTACATACGCAGCATGCTAACCAAGGCTTTAGGTGACGACAAGGCAGCCGGTTTGCTCGATCGCATCATGCACAGCAGTGACACCAGCGGCATCGAGAGTTTAAAATGGATGGATGCGGGCGCCGTTGCGGAAATGATCGGCAACGAACATCCGCAAATTATCGCGACCATCCTGGTGCATCTGGAGCCGGATCAGGCGGCGGGCATCATGAAGATGTTTACTGAACGTACCCGCAATGACGTACTGTTGCGCATCTCCACACTGGATGGTGTACAGCCGGTCGCCCTGCGCGAGCTGAACGATGTACTGGGCAAGCTGTTAAGCGGCGGCGCCACCGGCAAGAAAAACCTCAAGGGCGGCGTGGCGACCGCAGCGGAAATCCTGAATTTCATGGGCGGCACCATGGAAGCGGAGATGATGGAAAAAGTGCGCAGCTTCGATCCCGACCTCGCACAAAAAATCGAGGACAAGATGTTCGTCTTCGAAAATGTGCTGGATGTGGATGATAGAGGGATCCAGCTGATCCTGCGCGAAGTGCAGTCCGAAGCCCTGATTGTCGCATTGAAAGGCGCCAGCGAAGAGTTGCGCGAGAAAATCTTCAAGAATATGTCTGCACGTGCAGCGGAAATGATGCGTGAAGACCTGGAATCCAAAGGTCCGGTCAAACTCAGCGAAGTTGAAGCCAACCAGAAGGAAATCCTCAAGGTCGTGAAACGCCTGTCTGATGACGGCCAGATTTCGCTGGGCGGCAAGGGAGATGAGGATGCGTATGTCTGATAACACGTTATCCAGAAGAGCCGGAATGGAAATGGGTTTCGACGCCTCGCTTCCCAAAGAACAACTCACCGCCTTCCAGCGCTGGGAGCTAGCCTCGTTTGATCCGGTGCAGAAACAGGTGCCGGTTGAGCTCTCCCCAGCGGCTAAAATCTCCGCAGCCGAAGAGCTGAATCAAATACGCAAGCACGCTTACGAGGAAGGGCTAGCTCAGGGGTTTCAGGCAGGCTATACGGAAGGTGCACAACAGGCGCAACAGGAAACAGCCCGGATACAGTCGCTGATGCAGAATCTGCAAATCGCGCTCAATCAGACCGATGAACAGCTCGCCCAGTCATTACTCAGCTTATCACTGGAAATCGCCCACAAAATGACCATCGAGGCCTTGCAGATCCGGCCCGAGATTATCCTGAAGGTAATCAGCACAGCCATCAGCAGCCTGCCGCATTTTAACCAGAATGCCCATCTGGTTCTGCACCCTACGGATGCGGAGCTGGTGCGCAAGCAGATGGGCGAACAACTGGCACATGCCGGCTGGAAAATCTTTACCGATATGAAAATCGAGCCCGGCGGCTGCCGCGTGGAAACCGCACACAGCAATATCGATGCAACCAACGCCACACGCTGGCAAGTCATCGTCGAATCCATCGGACAGGACAAATCATGGATGACGACCTGACACTGGTCCTCGATCAGGCGACACTCGAAGACGCGCCGCCCCCCGATCCGTCACGCGACAACGTGGGGCAAAGCCCCCTTCATTCAGGAGCAGGAGATTTATCTCCGTCGCACCGTGGGAAGCCCCTTGCGGGCTTAGTTGAGCGGGGAAGACCCTTGCAGTCTGAAGCCACCCTTGTGAGCCAGGATGCCTTCACCCCCGCTCCCGCTTTACAATCCGGCGAACACAGTCTGCGCTGGCAGGCTTTTCTCGCAGAAGGCCGCGAATATATCGCCGACTGCAACACGATGCTGCCCAGCGGCCACCTGACCAAGGTAACCGGCTTGATTATGGAGGCGGTAGGCCTGCAAATGCCGGTTGGCAGCACCTGCGAAATTCGCCTGCCCAACAACACCATCGAGGCAGAAGTCGTTGGATTTTCAGGTGAAAAACTGTTTCTGATGCCGGAAAATGACGTCCACGGCCTGATACCGGGCGCGCGCGTGATGAAAACCGAGCCGCATCATGTACTCACGCTGGCCGGCAAACGCCGCCCTTTACGTCGCCGCATGTCTGATAATGCCAAGCATCTCCCGGTGGGCAATATGCTGCTCGGACGCGTGCTCGATGGCGCAGGCAAACCGCTGGATCAGCTAGGCCCCCTGGTGGACGCAGCTTCTGCCCCGCTGCAAAGCCGCCCATTCAATCCGCTGGAACGCGCATCAATCGATACGCCACTGGATGTCGGTGTGCGCGCCATCAACAGCCTGTTGTCGGTCGGACGCGGCCAGCGCATGGGATTGTTTGCCGGCAGCGGCGTGGGCAAGAGCGTGCTGCTCGGCATGATGGCGCGCTATACCAGCGCGGATGTCACCGTGGTCGGCCTGATCGGCGAGAGGGGGCGCGAAGTTAAGGAATTCATCAACGACATTCTGGGCCCAGAGGGAATGGCGCGTTCAGTCGTGGTTGCTACGCCGGCCGACACCTCGCCGCTGATGCGCTTGCAGGGCACGGCCTATGCCACGACCATCGCCGAATATTTCCGCGATCAGGGTAAAAATGTACTGCTGATCATGGACTCGTTAACCCGCTATGCGATGGCGCAGCGCGAAATCGCACTGGCGGTGGGCGAACCGCCCGCGACCAAGGGCTATCCGCCTTCTGTTTTCGCCAAACTGCCGCAACTGGTTGAACGTGCGGGAAACGGCCTTGAAGGCGGCGGTTCCATCACCGCGTTTTACACGGTACTGACGGAAGGCGACGATCAGCAGGACCCGATTGCCGACAGCGCCCGCGCCATTCTGGACGGACACATCGTACTGTCGCGTCGTCTGGTCGAGCAGGGACACTACCCGGCGATCGACATCGAAGCGTCAATCAGCCGCGTGATGTCACGCCTTGCCTCACCCGAACAGGCGCAGATGGTACAGCGCTTCAAGCAGCTGTATGCGCATTATCAGCGCAGCCGGGATTTGATCAATGTCGGCGCCTATATCGGTGGTAGCGATCCGCTGCTTGACGAGGCGATTAAACTCTACCCGAGGATGGAAAAATTCCTGAAACAGGATATGAATCAGTGCGTAACGTATAGCGCCAGCATCGCACAACTGGCCGCTTTATTTGAAACGGCGCCCTCATGAGCAAACCCTTTCCACTGCAAACCTTGTTGAATCTGGCGCAAATGAGCAATGAATCGGCGACACGCCGCCTGGGCCAGCTCAACAAGAGAGAACACGACACGCAAACTCAGCTTGAGATGTTACAGCAATACCGTCGTGACTATCAGACACGCATGCAGGCCGCGAGTCAGACAGGCATGGACCCTGCCCTCTTGCGCAACTTTCAGGAGTTCATTTTCAAACTGGATGCCGCCATCGCGCAGCAGACGCAGGTAGTCGAACAAAGCAAATTGTCCACGCAACTGGGCCGCGGTGAATTCACCAGCACGCAACGCAAGTTAAAGTCGTTTGACACCCTGCAACAACGCCATGTTGAAACACAAATCAAGATCGAGTCAAAACAGGAACAACGGGCAACCGATGAACACACCGGTCGCCAGACCGCTTACAAAATGCTCAATTTGAAAAACGAATAAACACCTTCAGGCCTGGCGCGCATGACCATTACAACGAGACCTGCGCAAACCTGACCGTTTTACAACGATGCTCAAAAAATGGAGAAAATCATGGTCAATCAAATAGCAAACTTAGTCGTATCCGCAGCGCAGCGCAGCGATGCCAATCCTGCTTCCGCAAACGCCGCGCCAGATGCGCAGAGTTCGGATACATTCGGCAGCGTACTGGCAAAACAGATCGGGCAAAAATCGTCATCAGACAGTTCAGCGCCATCCAACAGTACAGCTGCAAGCAACAGCTCAACGGCAAATAACGTCGCCAAGCTCAAGGATAAAGCGACAGACACCAGTAAACTAAGCCAGGAGATTGCACCTGCGCCCGATGCGGCGTCCATGACGCTGGCCATGCTGGGCAGCATCAAGCCATCGACAGGCAGCAAGACCGCCGATACCGCCAAGGTCCGCGATCAACAAGCGATACCTGCTGCGCCCGATACAGCCGCCAACCCGCTGCTGCTCGCCGGCAATCCGCAAATACAGCTTATCAACAACGCTGCCCCCAAAGTGGCAACGGATGCGGGTGGGGCGAGCGCGCTACGCACAGTCGGCAGCGCGTCGGCACATCAGGCCGCCGCGACACAACTGAGCACAGCCGGCGACAAAAATGCACCCGCAGCGGATCCGGCTCTGCCCCCTGCGCCGAGGACGGACGCCCTGGTACAATCAGACATCAAGAGCACGCCGGAATCAGCCAAAGCCGCCGACCTGACCGTCAGCCTGCCGGTTACACAAGCCATCGCACAGCCGGCCAGCCAGCCCTACACGTCATCCGCCAACGCTATCGCTGCGCCTCTGGGCAGCAGCGCGTGGCCGGCCGAGTTTGCGCAAAAAATCACCTGGATGGGCTCACAACAGAATCAGGTCGCCGAACTGCATTTAAATCCGCCGGATTTGGGACCGATGAGCGTGGTTCTGAGCATCACCGACAACCAGGCAACCGCCCAGTTCAGCTCGCCACACAGCGCCGTGCGCGAAGCCATCGAAAATGCGATGCCTAAACTACGTGAAAGTCTGGCCGATAACGGTATCATGCTGGGCAATGCGACGGTCAGCGATCAGCCTGCGCGCGATAATGGCGCGGAAAACTTCATGGGTCAGCGCAACAACCCGCGTGCGGAGACGATCAGCGTCACGGAAGCTGCACCGCTGAATATTCCGCCGACCACAATCCGTCGCCACAATGGCATGGTCGACACCTTTGCCTGACAGTTGCATAAAGCGGATGACGCCACTATTCGCCTGAGCGATAATCAGGCACGGTTATTTGAGTAACAACCCGGTTCGATTCGTTATCGAAGCCAAAATTTAAGGAAACACACATGTCGAAACCCGCCAAACCAGCCGCAACTGAAGATACGGCTGCCGCCGCCCCCAAGAGCAAAAAGAAGCTCATCATCATTATCGCCCTGGTCGTCCTGCTGGCAGGCGGCGGCGCCGCCGCATTTTTCCTGTTAAAACCGCATCCTGCGAAACATGATGCGGCGGCTGGCGGTGAAACTGAGGCCGCAAGCGAAGATGAACACTCAAAACTTCCACCCAAGTTTGTTGAAATCGGCACCTTCACGGCGAATCTGATGCATGAGGATACGGATCGCTACTTGCAAGTCGCGATCTCGCTGAAGATCAGCAATCCGGAACTGGAAGAAAAAATCAAGGCGCAGATGCCAGAAATTCAGAATATAATCAATATGTTGCTGCAAAGCAAATATCCCTCCCAGCTAGCTACCGTGGAAGGCAAGGAAAAGCTGGCCGGTGAAATCAAGGAACAGGTTGAGTTCGTGATGGGTCTGCGCAAGTCCGCCCCGACCATACATGCCGTCACGCCCGGAGAAGATGCGCATCCGGCAGCACCCGCCGCAGCGGCTAAAAAAGGCATCACGTCTGTGCTGTTTACTTCATTCATTATTCAATAATCAAATGAGCGAATTTCTCTCACAAGATGAAGTTGACTCCCTGCTCAAGGGGGTAAACGGCGAAACGGATGACGGCAACGATCATCCCGAGGCCGATGCCGGAGAGATACGCCCGTACAACCTGGCTTCACAGGAACGCATCGTGCGTGGGCGCATGCCCACCATGGAAATCATCAACGAACGTTTTGCGCGTTTGTTCCGCATCGGGCTGTTCAACTTCATCCGCCGCACCCCGGAAATCTCGGTGGGCCCGGTACGCGTGTTGAAATTCGGGGAATTCGTGCGCAATCTGGCAGTACCCACCAACCTGAATATCATTCAGGCCAAGCCGTTGCGCGGCAATGGCTTGTTCATCTTTGATCCCAACCTGGTGTTTCTGGTGGTGGACAATATGTTCGGCGGCGATGGCCGCTTTCACACCCGGGTGGAGGGCCGTGAATTCACCCAGACCGAGCAGCGCATCATACGCAACATGCTGGCGGTCGTTTTCGAAACCTATGCCAAGGCGTGGGAAACGGTTCAGCCGCTTGAATTCGAGTTTATCCGCTCCGAGATGAATCCGCAATTTGCCAACATTGCCACCCCCAACGAAGTCGTGATTGTCACCAGTTTCGATATCGAACTGGGCGGCAATGGCGGCGCATTCCATACCTGCATGCCTTACTCGATGCTGGAACCGGTCAAGGATTTGCTCTATAACAACGTGCAGGGCGAACACATGGCGGTGGATAAACGCTGGCTGCAACTGCTCGCCAAACAGGTGCAATGCGCCGAGGTCGAACTGGCCGCTACGCTGGGAAGCGCCGACATCACGCTGGAAAAAGTGTTAAAAATGCGCACCGGTGATGTGATTCCGCTGAATGTAGACGAAAACATCACCGCTTCCGTAGATGGTGTTCCGCTGATGGAATGCAAATACGGCGTATTCAACAACCAATATGCACTCAAGATTGTAAAAATGCTCACGACCAACGAAGGAGAAAGCCATGTCTGAAGAAACTGCCATCACCGCCGATGACTGGGGTGCAGCCATGAGCGAACAAGCCACTGCGGCTGAACCGGATGACTGGGCTGCCGCCATGGCCGAACAGACGCCCGCTCCGCCTGCAGCCAAATCCCATGTATTTGAAAAATTTGGCGACGGATCGGGCGGCACCACGCAAAACGATCTCGACATGATACTGGACATCCCGGTCCAGCTGACGGTCGAACTCGGACGCACCAAAATGCCGATCAAGAACCTGCTGCAACTGGCGCAAGGTTCGGTGGTCGAACTGGCCGGCATGGCGGGCGAACCGCTGGATGTGATGATCAACGGCTTCCTGATTGCGCAGGGCGAAGTCGTCGTGGTCAATGACAAGCTCGGCATACGTCTGACGGACATCATCACCCCATCCGAACGGCTGCGCCGCGTAAACCGCTGACAGGAAAACCATGCTGCTTATTCACTCAGGCTTGCGTCATCTTGCCGTTATATTGCTGCTGTTTAGCCGCGGCATCGCCACGGCGGCCGAAAGCGCCCGTCCCGCCTATGTCCCGCCGCCCGTAGTGGAAACCTCGGGGATGATCAAAGTCACACTCAGTTTGCTGCTGGTGCTGGCCGCCATCATGGCCATCGCCTGGGTATTCAAACGCTTTAATCTTGCGCAACAAGGCCGGGGAGATTTGCTCAAAGTGATCGGCAGTGTCGCCATCGGCCAGCGCGAACGTGTGGTATTGCTGGAAGTCGGCGATACCTGGCTGCTGGTGGGCGTCGGCCCCGGACAAATCCGCACCCTGCACACGCTGGAAAAAGAACCGCAATCCGATACGCAGCCCCAGCCTGTTGCGGACCATAAATTCGGCGCGCTGCTGGGAACCATGCTCAAACAGCGTCAAACCACAGGAAAAAAAGATGTCTCGTAAGTTGCTGCTGGGTCTGTTGCTGCTGTTCGCCAGCCACGGCGCGTGGGCCGAAATGGCCATTCCTGCCATTACCAGCAAAGCCGCAGCCGGTGGCGGACAAAGTTACAGCCTGAGTCTGCAAACGCTGCTGCTGCTCACTTCCTTAAGTTTTCTGCCCGCTATTCTGCTGATGATGACCGCCTTTACACGCATCATCATCGTGCTGAGCATGCTGCGCTCCGCGCTGGGCACCCCGACCGCGCCGCCTAATCAGGTCATGGTGGGACTGGCCCTGTTTCTGACCTTCTTTGTGATGTCGCCGGTCTTTGACAAAATCTACACCGAGGCCTATCTGCCCTACAGCGAGAGCAAACTCGAATTGCAACAGGCTGTCGAAAAAGGCCTCGTACCGCTCAAAGCGTTCATGCTGCGCCAGACTCGCCAGACGGATCTGGCCCTGTTCGTCAAGATATCCAACAGTGCACCGTTGCAAAGCGCCGATGATGTCCCGCTGCGCCTGCTGGTGCCTGCCTATGTGACCAGTGAGCTGAAGACCGCCTTCCAGATCGGTTTCGTGGTGTATATTCCGTTTCTGATCATCGATATGGTGGTAGCCAGTATACTGATGTCGATGGGGATGATGATGCTCTCCCCTTCCATCATTTCCTTGCCCTTCAAGATCATGCTGTTCGTGCTGGCCGATGGCTGGAACCTGCTCATCGGCTCGCTCGCACAAAGTTTCTATACTTAAGGAGCCCGCCCATGACACCCGAGTCAGTGATGACCCTGGGGCAGCAGGCCATCGAACTGACCCTGATGCTCTCCGCCCCGCTCCTGCTCAGCGCGCTGGTCATCGGTCTGGTGGTCAGTATTTTCCAGGCCGCCACCCAGATTAACGAGCAGACCCTGTCCTTCATCCCGAAACTGGTGGGGGTGTTTATCGTACTGATCTTTGCAGGTCCCTGGATGGTCAGCATGATGGTGGATTTTATACAACGCCTGTATGGCAACATCCCCTGGATGGTCGGATGAAATACAGGATTTAGGATTATGATCACCGTCACCAGCGCGCAACTGGACTTTTGGCTCGCTACGCTGATGTACCCGCTGGCGCGCCTGCTGGCACTGATTGCCAGTTCGCCCATTTTCGGCGAAAAACAGGTGCCCAAGCGCGTCAAAATCGGTCTTGCGGTATTGCTGGCCATCCTCATCGCGCCGACGCTCGCCCCCATGCCCGCTGTCCCGGTCGGTTCACCGCAGGGCCTGTTGATCATGGTACAACAGATCATTGTCGGCACCGCGATGGGTTTGAGCATGAAGCTGATGTTCGCGGCCATCGAAATGGCGGGCGAATTTTCCGGGCTGCAAATGGGACTGGGATTTGCCAGCTTCTACGACCCGCACAATTCATCCTATTCGCCGGTCATCGCACAATATCTGAGCGTGATCGCCTCACTCGCCTTCCTGTCGATGAACGGCCATCTGATGATGCTCTCGCTGGTCGCAGAAAGCTTCCACACCCTGCCTGTCGGCGAGATGATGTCCGGCAAGAATTTCTATACGGTGACCTTGTGGGGCGCCAGCATTTTCGCCTATGGCGTGCAGATTTCCATGCCCCTGCTGGCCGCCTTGCTGATCACCAATCTGGCGCTTGGCATACTCACGCGCGCATCACCGCAACTCAATCTGTTTGTCATCGGCTTCCCGATCACCCTGACGGTCGGCTTTGTCATATTGAGTATTTCGCTGCCCTACCTGTCACCTATCCTCAACCGAATTACCACCGAAGCGCTGGGCACCGCGCTGCGCGTTATTCAGTCACACTGATCGCTGCCTGCTGTTTACCTTGTCCGGCAGGGTGATATTCAGTTCCAGCACATCATACTGGTCGTGTTTTTCCAGTTGCACCTTGAAGGAATCCCGATCCACATGGATGTACTTCGCAATCACCGCCATCAACTCCTCCTGCAAGGCAGGCAGATAGTCCGGCGTCGCAGTGCCGCGTCCTGCGCGTTCATGGGCCAGTATGATTTGCAAACGTTCCTTGGCAACCACAGCGGTTTTTTTCTCGTTACCCCGCAGATAATCAATCAGACCGGCAATCATGGACATCTCACAACCCTCCCAGCAGGCGTTTGAAGAAACCGGCCTTCTCAACCATGAAACGCATCGGCAACTCCTCACCCATAAAACGCCCCACCACATCCCGGTAAGCATCCGCTACATCGCTCTTTTCCAGATGAATCGCCGGCGTACCCGCATTGGACGCCTGCAGCACGGATTCGGATTCTGGAATCACGCCCAGCAACGGAATGCGCAAAATTTCCTGTATATCGGTCACCGACAACATTTCGCCTGCATTCACCCGTTTGGGATCGTAACGGGTCACCAGCAGGTGCTCTTTGACCGGCTCCAGACCTTCCACCGCACGTTTGGATTTGGCGGCAAGAATGCCCAGGATGCGATCCGAATCGCGTACCGATGAGACTTCCGGATTTGTCACCACCAGCGCTTCATCGGCGAAATACATGGCGGTGAACGCGCCTGATTCGATACCGGCGGGAGAATCACAGACGATAAAATCAAAACTTTCCCGCAATTCATTCAGAATACGTTCTACCCCTTCCAGATTGAGCGCATCCTTGTCGCGCGTCTGGGACGCCGGCAGGATATACAGATTGTCGCAATTCTTGTCCTTGATCAGCGCCTGTTTGAGGCTGACCTCGCCGTTGATGACGTTGATAATATCGTAGACCACGCGGCGTTCACAGCCCATGATCAGATCCAGGTTACGCAAGCCCACATCAAAATCGATTACCACGGTTTTATTGCCGCGCAACGCCAGACCGCTCGAAAAGCTGGCACTGGTCGTTGTCTTGCCCACGCCGCCTTTTCCGGAAGTCACCACTATCACTTTAGCCACGTTTTAATTCCCAGACATAAATAAATGCTGCATTTTACCTGTAAAGCACCCTGACATTAAGTTTCTCGCAAAAAAACAGAGAAATCTCACCATCATGGTCGGCACCTGCCCCGGCCACCCTGAAGTCACACCCCGCCCTGCAACACCCAGCCGATACCGGCCAGCGATTCGAAAAAAACCACCAGATGCAGGCAGGCCCACAACAGATAACAATGAAACCATTTAATATTCTTAAACCACTAATTATAAAGGATTGCAACCATCCTATAATAATCGGTTATTCACGAAACGATTCTGGATTGATTTGCCCAATAAAAAACCCGCCGAGGCGGGTTTTTTATATTTCCTTGGCGCTTACTCTGCAATCGAGGCGCCGGCCACTTCAGGCGCAGGCAACAATGCCTTCATGGAAAGCTTCATGCGGCCTCTGTCGTCCATCTCCAGCAGTTTCACCCGCACGACCTGACCTTCCTTGAGGAAGTCGCCTACGCTGTTGACACGCTCATGCGCGATCTGTGAAATGTGCAACAAGCCATCCTTACCCGGCAGGATATTGATCAGCGCGCCAAAGTCGAGCAACTTGACTACCGGACCTTCGTAGATCTTGCCGACTTCCACATCCATGGCGATATCTTCGATACGCTTCTTGGCCAATTCACCGGCCTCCCCGTTTACACTGGAGATGGTGATATTGCCCGCATCGTCGATATCGATGGTCGTACCGGTTTCTTCAGTCAATGCACGAATCACCGCACCGCCTTTGCCGATCACGTCACGGATTTTTTCAGGATTGATCTTCATCTTGATCATGCGCGGTGCGAACTCGGACAACTCACTGCGTACGCCGGACATCGAATCTTTCATGATGCCGAGGATATGCAAACGGCCTTCCTTGGCCTGACTCAAGGCGGCCTGCATGATTTCGCGGGTGATGCCGTTGATCTTGATATCCATCTGCAAGGCGGTAATACCGTTTTCGGAACCGGCCACCTTGAAGTCCATATCACCCAGATGATCTTCATCACCCAGAATATCGGTCAGCACGGCAAAACGGTTGCCTTCCTTGATCAGACCCATCGCGATACCCGCCACATGCGCCGTCAAAGGCACACCGGCATCCAGCATGGACAGACAGCCGCCGCAGACGGACGCCATCGAGCTGGAACCGTTAGACTCGGTGATTTCAGAAACGATACGGATGGCATAGCCGAAATCTTCTTCCTTAGGCAACACGGCAACCAGCGCGCGTTTGGCCAGACGACCGTGACCGATTTCACGACGCTTAGGGCTGCCTACGCGACCTGTTTCACCGGTTGCAAACGGCGGGAAGTTGTAATGCAACATGAAGCGGTCGGAGTATTCGCCCTGCAGCGCATCAACCTTCTGTGCATCGCGCATGCTGCCCAGTGTCGATACTACAATCGCCTGGGTCTCGCCGCGAGTAAACAGCGCAGAACCATGCGTACGCGGCAATACGCCGTTACGGATGGTGATCTGACGCACAGTGCGGGTATCGCGACCGTCGATACGCGGCTCACCGGAGAGAATTTGTCCGCGCACGATTTTCGCTTCCAGTGCACCGAACAGCTCATTGACGCTGTTCTTGTCCAGATCAGGCGATACGGCCGCCATGACCTTGTTGTGTATGGCAGACAGTGCTTCGGTGCGTTCCTGCTTGGAACGAATCGCATAGGCCTGCTGCAGATCCGCTTCGGCAAGCTCTGCAATCTGTGCGATCAGTGCTTCGTTTTTGGCTGGCGGCGTCCAGTCCCACAAAGGCTTGCCAACGGCATCGGCCATCTCATTGATGGCAGCGATTACCACCTGGAATTGCTCGTGACCATACATGACCGCGCCCAGCATGATTTCTTCCGACAACTGTTGCGCTTCGGATTCAACCATCAGCACGGCACGGTCGGTACCGGCGACGACCAGATCCATCTGCGATGTCTTGAGCTCAGTCGCGGTCGGATTGAGCAGATACTGACCGTCAAAATAACCCACACGTGCAGCGCCGATCGGACCATCGAAAGGAATCCCCGAAATCGCCAGCGCTGCGGATGCACCGATCAGCGAAGGAATATCCGAATCGATTTCGCTGTCTGAGGACATCACGGTTGCGATGATCTGCACTTCGTTATAAAAACTTTCCGGAAACAGCGGACGCAGCGGACGATCGATCAGTCTTGAAGTAAGAATTTCCTTTTCGCTGGCACGGCCTTCACGCTTGAAAAAACTGCCGGGAATCTTGCCGGCCGCATACGTTTTTTCCTGATAATCCACGGTCAGCGGGAAAAAATCCTGCCCGGGCTTGGCAGACTTGCTGCCCACCACGGTGACCAGCACCACGGTATCATCCAGACTGACGAGAACGGCGCCGCCTGCCTGACGGGCAATTTCACCGGTTTCCAGGGTCAGCTGATGATTACCAAACGTGATTGTTTTTTTGAAATGACTCAAGATAGACCTCTTTTGACATGCATGATGCGCCATCGCATCACGCGAAATAGACGAGACTAAACAACACGGGCCGCAATTGCGGCCCGCTTGATTACTTACGAATGGCCAGACGCTTGATCAGTATCTGGTAGCCCGCTTCGTTTTTGCTTCTCAGGTAGTCCAGCAGCTTGCGGCGGCGGCTAACCAGACGCAGCAGACCGCGACGGGAATGGTGATCCTTGGCATGATCCTTAAAGTGATCAGTCAGGTAAGTAATACGTGCAGTGATCAGTGCCACTTGTACTTCGGGTGAACCCGTGTCGGCGGCGGCACGTTGATAGTCGGTAACGATTTGCGCTTTTTGCGCGGCGGTAATTGCCATTGGTTTTGCTCTCCTAAAAAAAGTGCTACATTGTACTCTTAAATGTGTTTATTGCTCAACCACTTCTATTATATTCATGCGGGCGGCCTGCCGTGCCACAGTGGACAACAATCGTTCGGGCGCGATGCGGCGTCCTTGCTGCATTCCGACCCCGACGAATCCCTCCGGCCCGTATAACGCCAGCTTGCCATCCGGCAGGCCGGTATCCATCCCCAGACGTTGTCCCTGCGCCAGCCGCCGGATTTCTTCAACACCGAGATTCAGTCGCGGCATATCCGGCATCAGACTCACCAGCGCCAGCAAACAGGCGCTGCGCGCATCTTCACTCATTGCCGTCAACTGCTGCAAATCATGACCATCGGACAAATTAAGATGCGCAATGGCCGTACGACGCAGGGCAATAAGATGCGCGCCACAGCCCAGTGCCGCGCCGATATCCTCCGCCAGCGTGCGCACATAGGTGCCTTTGCTGCAGCGCACCGTGATTTCCATCTCAACGCCCGCCCAGTGATTCAGAACCAGTTCATGTATCACCACGCACCGCACGGCGCGTTCGATGGTAATACCCTGTCGGATATATTCGTACAGCGGTTTTCCCTGATGCTTTAAGGCGCTGTACATCGGCGGCAACTGCTCGATTTCGCCTCGGAAGCGACACAGGACCGCATCCAGGTCAGCCTGCGAAAAAACAACCGCTTGTTCTGAGGTAATTTCGCCTTCCGCATCGCCGGTGGTCGTGGTCTGTCCCAGGCGCAGCCTGGCCACATAGGTTTTATCCGCGTCCAGCAATTCGTTGGAAAACTTGGTCGCCTCACCAAAGCAGATCGGCAGCAAACCCGTCGCCAACGGGTCCAGCGTGCCGGTATGCCCTGCCTTTTTGGCCTGAAACAAACGGCGCACCTTTTGCAGCGCATCATTGGAACTCAGCTCCAGCGGCTTGTCGAACAGCAACACGCCATCCAGTTCCCGCCAGACGCGCCGTTGATTACTGTTCTTCGTCGTCAAGATGCAAGTCGCTGGCTACCGCCTGATCAATGAGTTGTGACAAATGGCTGCCGCGTTCTACCGATGCGTCAAACACAAAATGCAGTTGCGGCATGATGCGCAGCTTGATGCTGTGCGCCAGACGGCTGCGCAAAAAACCCGCAGCGCGATCCAGCCCTTCCTGTGCTTCGGCGTGCTTCCCATCCAGACGCGTGAAGAAGATCTTGGCATGAGAGTAATCACCCGCCACTTCAACACCGGTAATGGTCACCAGCTTGACGCGCGGATCGTTGATTTCAAGACGCACCAGCTGGGCAATTTCACGCTGTATCTGCTGACCGACGCGGTCTGTTCTCGCAAAATTAGCCATTACAGGGTACGCGCAACCTCAACGATTTCATAGGCTTCCAGCTTATCATCGACCTGCAGGTCATTGAAACCTCTGACCGATAAACCGCACTCAAAATTCGCACGCACTTCCTTCACGTCATCTTTGAAGCGTTTCAGCGAATCCAGCTCGCCTTCGTGAATCATCTCTTTGCCACGCATCACACGCACTTTACAGCCGCGTTTGACTACGCCTTCGAGCACCATACAACCGGCAATCGTACCGATCTTGGAGACGACAAACACCTGACGAACCTCAACCAGCCCCAGTATGCTTTCCTTCTTCTCAGGCGCCAGCATGCCGGACAAGGCAATCTTGATATCATCCGCCATCGCATAAATCACGCTGTAATTGCGTATCTCGACGCCACAGGATTCAGCAAGCTTGCGAGCCGGCGCATCGGTACGGGTGTTGAAACCGATCAGCACGGCTTTGGAGGCCAACGCCAGATTGATATCCGACTCGTTGATCGAACCTACACCGCTATGGATCAGATTGACCTTGACTTCATCGGTCGAGAGCTTTTGCAGCGTTTGTGCAATCGCTTCGGCCGAACCCTGCACGTCGGATTTGACGATGACAGACAAGGTGCGCACTTCGCCTTCGGCCATATGATCGAACATATTTTCCAGCTTGGCGGCCTGCTGCTGCGCCAGTTTGACGCCGCGATACTTGCCCTGACGGAACAGGGCGATTTCGCGTGCGCGTTTTTCATCGGACAACACCATCAGCGCTTCACCCGCTTCCGGCACTTCCGACAGACCCTGAATTTCAACGGGAATCGACGGACCTGCTTCCAGCACGCTCTTGCCGTTTTCATCCAGCATGGCGCGCACACGGCCAAATACCGACCCGATCAATACGGCATCACCGCGCTTCATGGTACCTGACTGGATCAGCACGGTCGCAACAGGCCCCTTACCTTTATCCAGACGCGCTTCAATCACCAAGCCCTTGGCATTGCAATCGCGCGGCGCCTTCAGCTCCATCAGTTCAGCCTGCAACAACACCGCTTCGAGCAACTGGTCGATACCCTGACCGGATTTGGAGGAAACTTCGACAAACATCGCGTCGCCACCCCAGTCTTCCGGCACTACGCCTTCGGAGACCAATTCCTGCTTGACGCGCTCAATATTGGCATCCGCCTTGTCAACCTTGGTAATCGCCACCACCAGCGGCACATTACCCGCCTTGGCATGCGCGATGGCTTCTTTGGTCTGCGGCATCACGCCGTCATCGGCCGCCACCACCAGAATCACGATATCGGTGGCTTTCGCGCCGCGTGCACGCATGGCGGTAAACGCCTCGTGACCCGGCGTATCCAGAAAAGACACCATACCGCGCGGCGTTTCCACGTGGTACGCACCAATATGCTGGGTAATACCGCCCGCTTCGCCTGACACCACACGGGTGCGGCGAATGTAATCCAGCAACGATGTTTTACCGTGATCGACGTGACCCATCACGGTGACCACCGGCGCGCGAGGTTCAGGCGTCACATCGTGATGCACTTCATCGTCCATCAGATACGCATCCGGATCGTCTAGCTTGGCCGCCTTGGCCACATGCCCCAGTTCTTCCACCACGATCATCGCCGTTTCCTGATCCAGCACCTGGTTGATGGTCACCATCATACCCAGCTTCATCAGCACCTTGATCACTTCAACGGCCTTGACGGACAGCTTTTGCGCAAGCTCCGCGACCACGATCGTTTCGGGCACAGACACTTCGCGCACCACCGCTTCGGTCGGTAGGGTAAAAGCGTGCGCGGCCTCTTCCGCCTCGTGCTTGCCATGCCGGCCATGCTTGGGCGCGCGCACCGGCATAGACCAGGATTTATCCTTGGCGGCCGTTTTAGGCGGAACGCGCGCGGCGGGTTTACCCGGTGTGCGCTTGCCCGGCATATCATCGCGCGTGACAGGCGCAGCCTTGACTTCGGCTTTAGGCTTTCTGTCCGGACGTTCAACCTTGTCACCAGGACGCACCGCCGGCTTGTGCAAAGTACCCTGACCGACCTTGTCCTGAGCCGTTTTTTCAACAGCCGGTTTGGCGGCGACTAACTCTGCGGCCTGTACGGCAACATCCACAACCTGTCCTGCGAGCGGTGCGGGCGCAGCTTCAGCAATCTCCACCTTCTTGGCGGGCTCAACGGGTTTGACCACAGGCGCTTCACTCTGTGCCTGTTTTTCAGCGCGGCGCTTATTGAATGCCTGGCGAGCCAGCAGCTCCGCCTCCTGACGCGCTGCCAGTTCGGCCTGCAATTTTGCTTCCTGTTCACGGGCGGCCATCTGATCGCTGCCCAGCACTTTAACTTGCTCCGCACTGGTCAACACCACCGGGGCCGCAGCCTGAACAGATTCGATGGACATGGGCGCAACGATACGACGCTTGCGCACTTCCACTTGTATGGTGCGCGCGCGCCCGGAACGATCCGAACTCTGGATTTCCGTGGTTTCACGACGCGTCAGCGTAATCTTCTTGCCGGCCTGCTCGGCGCCATGAGACTGACGCAAATAATCAAGCAATTGCGCCTTATCCTTTTCGGATACCGTATCCGCTGCGCCTGTCTGAGTGGCGCCCGCAGCATGCAACTGTTCAAGCAACGTCGCTACCGGCAAGCCCAACTCGGCTGCAAATTGTGTTACGTCTAATTTTCCCATTACCATCCTTTAAACAACTCCAACGGGCTTTGCCGCCCCGATGATATCTACAATTCGTGCTGTGCCCGTGTGGCACAGTCAGTTACAACTCAGGACATCCGTCACACGAACCAGGGCGCACGCGCCGCCATGATCAGCGTATTTGCCTGTTCAGCAGGAAGGCCCGACAATTCGACCAGCTCGTCAACATCCAGATCCGCCAGCTGCTCCTGCGTGCTCACGCCTTTCGCTGCCAGCACACGTGCCAACTCATCATTCATGCCGTCGAGTTTGAGTAAATCATCTATCCCGTGCTCCAGCTTTTCTTCCTTGACCAGCGCTGCATTCAACAAGGCATTTCTGGCGCGACTGCGTAATTCAGTGACGGTTTCCTCATCGAATGTCTCAATCTCCAGCATTTCCTCGACCGGCACATAAGCGACTTCTTCGAGTGTCGCAAAACCTTCCTGCACCAGAATATCGGCAACCTCTTCATCGACATCCAGCTTTTCCATGAATATCGCACGGGTTTTGTCGAATTCCTGATCATGTTTTTGCTGAGCCTGCTCAACCGTCATGATATTAAGTTCCCAGCCGGTCATCTCGCTTGCAAGACGCACGTTCTGACCGCCGCGACCAATGGCTTGCGCCAGGTTTTCTTCCTCGACCACGACATCCATGCTGTGACGTTCTTCATCCACCACGATACTGTCCACTTCGGCCGGTGCCAGCGAATTGATCACATAGGTCGCCGGATCTTCAGACCACAAAATGATGTCCACGCGCTCACCAGCCAGTTCGTTCGTCACGCTTTGCACACGCGAGCCGCGCATCCCCACACAGGTGCCGATCGGATCGATGCGCTGATCATGCGACTGCACCGCGATCTTGGCACGCGAACCGGGATCTCGGGCAGCCCCCACAATCTCCAGCAAATTCTCTTCAATTTCAGGCACTTCCAGCTCAAACAACTTGACCAGCAGATCGGTCGAAGTGCGTGACAGAATCACCTGAGGGCCGCGCGGACCACGATCGACGCGCAACAGATGCGCCCTGACACGATCGCCGATGCGCATATTTTCCTTGGGAATCATCTGATCGCGCGGCAACAGCGCTTCAATTTTACCAAATTCGACAATCGCGCTGCCACGCTCCAGACGCTTGACCGTACCGGACACCAGATGCTCCTTGCGATCCATGAAATCCGCCAGAATCTGCTCGCGCTCTGCATCGCGTATCTTCTGGAAGATCACCTGCTTGGCCGCCTGCGCACCGATACGACCGAAATCAATGGATTCCAGTGGCTCTTCGACAAAGTCGCCCATCTGCACGTTCGGGTCGCGCTTTTGCGCTTCTTCGAGCTTGACATGCAAATCCGGTGTCTCGAAAGTTTCGTCGTCCATCACTTCCCAGCGACGGAAAGAGGCGAATTCGCCCGTATTGCGATCGATCGCAACACGCACATCGGCCTCATCTTCAAAGCGTTTTTTGGTCGCCGATGCCAGCGCTGACTCCAGCGCCGCAAACACAACTTCCTTGTCTACATTTTTTTCACGAGACAACGCATCTACCAGCAACAAAACTTCACGACTCATACCATTCTCCGGCTATACGCCCGCTACTGCGGGCATTAAATTCTAAAAAGTCGGCACTAAACGCGCCTTGTCCACATTGGCCAACTCAATTTCGATCTGAACGCCGTCCACATCCAACTGCAACACACCCGCACTCAGCGCGCCGATGATACCGGTGAAATTCTTTCGCGTTGCAATCGGCATACGCAACTTGATCTGCACCTTTTCACCCGCAAAGCGGATAAAATCAGCTTCTTTTTTGAGCGCGCGATCAAGACCCGGAGAGGATACTTCCAGCCTGTCATAATCAACATTTTCCACCGTAAACAAGCGCGTTAACTGGTTACTGACCAACTGACAATCTTCGACCGCAATACCTTCCGGCTTGTCAATAAACACCCGCAGCAAACCACGTCCGCTGCGTTCAATATCCACCAACTCGTAGCCCAGACCCGCCACCGTTTTTTCTATCAGCTTTTCCACATCCATAGTTTCCAACCCACAAATAAAAAACGGGCTCTAAGCCCATCTGTAAAACGCGCGGATTATATCAAATAATGCCAGCAAAAGAAAGAACGGCCGTCACTGTTTTATTTCGGGCGCCGATTGCACCAGTTGTACCACATACAACACCCGGGACCTGTCGTCAGAATCCATCCTGATAGCGCACGGTAATCGGATAGCGCCAATCCTTGCCATAGCTGCGCTCGGTAATGCGCACTCCCACCGCCGACTGCCGGCGCTTATATTCACTCACCCGTATCAAATGCACCACGCGCCGCACATCGTTTTCTGAAAAACCCTGCGCAATCAAGTCATTGATTGACAAGTTCTGCTCAACATAGCCTTCTACAATCGCGTCCAGCACCTCATAGGGCGGCAGATTATCCTGATCCAGCTGATCCGCGCGCAATTCAGCCGTCGGCGCTCGCGTGATAATCCGTTCCGGAATCACATAGTCCAGCGTATTGCGATAACGCGCCAACCGGTACACGCGCATCTTGCCGACATCCTTGAGCACCGAAAACCCGCCCGCCATATCGCCGTACAAGGTCGCGTAACCGACACTCATTTCCGATTTGTTTCCTGTTGTCAGCACCAGCGAGCCGAATTTGTTGGACATCGCCATCAGCAGCGTGCCGCGTATGCGCGCCTGCAAATTTTCTTCGGTGGTATCCGCCTCACGCCCTGCAAAACTTGTCGTGAGCGTTGCAAGATAATCCTGAAAGATCGGCTCGATGGAAAATTCGTCGTATTTCACACCCAGTATTTTCGCCATTTCACGGGAATCATCCAGACTGATCTGCGCAGTATAGGGCGAGGGCATCATCACCGCATGTACGCGGTCGCGACCCAGCGCATCCACCGCAATGGCCAGCGTCAGCGCCGAGTCAATTCCGCCGGACAATCCCAGCAACACGCCCGGAAAACCATTTTTGCCGATATAGTCCTTCAAACCCAGACACAGCGCCTGGTACACACCCGCCTCGGTATCCGGCATCGACGCCATTTCACCGACAGGCGCAGCATCAGCGGAAATCTCCATCAAGGAAAGCTGCTCAGTAAAAACCGCACTTTGTGCCGTCAATTTGCCCGTACCATCCATCGCAAACGAGCCACCGTCAAAAACCAGTTCATCCTGACCACCCACCATGTTGGCGTACACCACCGACAAACCGGTTTCACTCACGCGCTGCCGCACGGTGTCATAGCGTGAGGCCTGCTTGTTCAGCGCGTAGGGAGAGGCATTTAACACCAGCAACACCTGTGCGCCCGCCTCCTTGGCCAGCCATACAGCCTCAGTCTGCCACACATCTTCGCAAATATTGATGCCGAATCGTATGCCGGCCAGCTCAAACACCACAGGCGATACGCCGCGATCAAAATAGCGTGCTTCGTCAAATACCGAGTAATTGGGCAAAAAATGCTTGCAATAGGTCGCCACCACCCGTCCATCCTGCAAAACGGATGCCGCGTTATAACGCTTACCACCTTCTTCATGCGGATGTCCCACGACCACTGAAATTCCGGAGATTTTGCCGGCCAGATCGACCAGCGCCTCGCGGGCAGCCTTTAAAAATCCCGGCCGCAACAACAAGTCTTCCGGCGGATAACCGCACAGGCTCAATTCAGGCGTCAACATCAGTTGCGCGCCCGCCAGTTTAGCCTGTTCGACATAGCGCAAAATGCGGGCGGAATTTCCTGCCAGATCACCCAGTACGCTATTGATTTGTGCAGTTGCCAGTTTCATGTTTTAACGAGACTCCCGAAGAGGCGCATATATTACAGTAATGCCTGCCTGATGATGGCGCAAAAAAAGCGGGCTGTTTCCAGCCCGCTTATTCAGAACGTGTAAGAATTACTGGTTTACACGCACTTTTGACTCTTCACGCACAACAGAGGTGATTTCTACACGGCGGTTCTGTGCCTGACCCGCTTTGGTCTTGTTGTCGCCAACCGGATTGGCTTCGCCTTCGCCCTTGGCGGCGATACGATCAGCAGCAACACCTTTCTTGACCAGATACGCCTTTACCGATGCAGCACGCTTCTCGGACAGTTTCTGATTGTACTTGGCTGTGCCGCGGCTATCCGTGTAACCTGTAACCGCCAGGTTTGAATTCGGATATTTAACTGTAAAATCAACCACTTCATCCAGATTCTTATCAGCCGTATGATGCAGCTTCGCAGAATTTGTATCGAAATTCGTACCTTCGATTGTCACAGGCTTGTCAGTAAAGATGGTCTTGTAAACAGGTGCGGGTGCAGGTGCGGCAACCGGAGCAGGTTCAGGTTTCTTCATCACAACAGGGGCTGCAACGGCGGCAGCTACAGGCGCTACATACGGGCTGTCAAAGTAGTAATTGACACCAATCGTCAGATTCTTGTTGTTCAGCTTCTGCGTATTGTTGTTAAACTTGTCTGAAATAGTCGTGTATTCACCTGCCACGCTCCAGTGAGGTGC
This sequence comes from uncultured Gallionella sp., assembly GCA_947084955.1. Classification (GTDB taxonomy): domain Bacteria; phylum Pseudomonadota; class Gammaproteobacteria; order Burkholderiales; family Gallionellaceae; genus Gallionella. The sequence continues at coordinate 6,206 of CAMTUO010000019.1, read as the reverse complement.
AAACTTGTATTCCACGCCCAGGCCCAGATGCGCACCGGAACCATTACCCGATGCAACGCCACCGGTAAAACGCGCCGAACCATAACCCAACTTAGCATAAGGCAGCCAACTGCCGGAAGGCAAACCCAGTTTCAGATCAACGCCATACACATCACTGCCGTAATTTATAGTTGCAGGAGGAATGGTATCGTGGGTCTTCTTCTGGTTAAAATCCGCAAAACCGTCCAGACCCAACAGGAAGTTTGTACCCATATCCCAGTTGTAGCCCGCTTCAAAACCATAAGTATTGGCATTTTTGGAATTTGCAGTAGCAGCACCAGATACGTCTGATTTATTGGAACCCACTTTGGCGCCGATCCAGCCGCCGGAAAATTCACTGGCCTGTACCGCAGAGATGCTCAGCAATGCAGCGGCCAGAGCGATTGTCATTGTATTTTTTTTCATCATGTCATCCTTTTTATGTTTATTAAAATTCTTGAACTTGATACAACGCCTTGATTCTTGCGCATTCTATCCCAAACACTACAAGCCACAAGCCCTGTTGCAAAAATACAACACACTACACTGAACCCAATCATTCTTTAATACGTTTCACTTCTTTAATCACCGAACGTATCTCCACGCGACGGTTTTGCGCGCGCCCTGCTTCTGTTTTGTTGTCCGCGACCGGCTGATCAAATCCGAAACCCTCCGTCGTGATACGCTCAGCGGCGACACCCAGTTTGATCAACGCAGTCTTAAATGCTGCCGCCCGGCGTTCCGACAATTTCTGGTTGTACTCTTTTTTGGATTTTCCGGCACGATAGTCGGTATGTCCGGCGATATGCAACTGCGCATCAGGATACAATTTGGCAAACTCAGCCACCTCATCCAGCCTGAGCTTTGCGTCATCCGGCAAACTTGCCGAGTCTGTCGCAAAGTTAACGCCGAAAAAAGTAACCGGCTTTTCTTCCAGCAAGGTCTTGAAGGTTTCCTTCTGCTCAACGACGACGGGCGCTGTTACCACCGGTCTGGCCGCTTCGACAGGTTCGACCAGCCTGGGCTCAAGCGGGCGAACAACGGGGACCGGCTGCACAGGCTCGCTGACACCGAAATAGTAATTAACACCCAGCGTAAAATTGTTGTTATTGAGTTTGCTCGCGCCGGATTTAATACCGGTGCTGGTGTACTCACCCGCCACACTCAAACTGGGATTGAATTTGTATTCCACCCCCAGCCCGAGATGCGCACCGCTCCCCGACAGCGCGCTGGCAGCGCCATTGCCCGCTGTGTGCGCATACCCCAGCTTGGCATAAGGCAACCAGTCACCCAAAGGCAAACCGAACTTACCGTCCAGGCCATAAGCGCGGCTGCCATAATTCACTAACCCCGGATTGTGTGTTGCTTTGCCGTTCAAATCGGCGTAACCATTCACGCCCAGCAAAAATGCATCCACATTCCAGTTATATCCGCCTTCAAGTCCGAAAGCCGTCGCGCTTTTGGTATCCAGCCCACTCTGATCGGACTGATTGTATCCCAGCTTGGCCCCCAGCCAGGCGCCGTCAAACTCACTCGCCTGCGCTGTATTCACAAGCAACAGCGCGACGGCCAGTGCAAAGGTATTCAGTTTCATCTCGCTCTCCTTCAATTTAGTCTTCAGACCAACCATCCTATGAAACTAATTACCTGCCATCCGCTGGCGCCGGGCTTCAAACAGACAGATACCCGCGCTCACTGACACATTCAAGCTTTCCACGCTGCCCAGCATCGGGATGCGCACCAGCTCATCGCAGGTTTCCATGGTCAGCCGCCGCAAGCCTTCACCCTCCGCACCCAACACCAGCGCCAGCCCGCCCGTATGCTTGAAACTGTGCAAGTCCTGTTTGGCCTCACCCGCCATACCGACCACCCAGATGCCGCATTCCTTCAATTCGCGCAAGGTGCGCGCCAGATTGGTCACGGTGATATACGGCACCGTTTCCGCCGCGCCACAGGCGACTTTTTCAACGGTGGCCGTGATACCCACCGCGCGATCTTTCGGAGCAATCACCGCATGCACACCGAACGCATCGGCGCTACGCAGGCAGGCGCCCAGATTATGCGGGTCCTGCACGCCATCGAGCACCAGCAACAAGGGCGGCTCGGTGAGCGTCTCCAGCACATCGGACAGATGCTGCACGCGCTGCGCTGCATCCACGCGCGCCGCCACCCCCTGATGCCGGACGCCGCCCGCCATACCATCCAGCCTGGCGCTGTCCACCGGTATCACCCGCACGCCGCCCGCTTCCGCGAGTTTAATCAGGTCACGCATACGCTGATCCTGACGCTGTGATTGCAGATACACTTCCATCACGCCGTCCGGATTCTGCCGGATGCGCGAGGTCACCGCATGAAAACCATAAATGAGCCGCAGATCCGCCATGTTATTTGCGTCCCTTGGATTTTTTCTTCGGCTTAGGCGCTTCCTCAGATTCTTCCACGTCAGAATGCAGCACGAAGTCGATCTTGGTGCTTTCCATATCCACCTTGACCACGCGTACCTCGACGCGATCGCCCAGACGGTAACTCTGCCCGGTACGCTCGCCCAGCAGATGATGTTTGCCTGCGTCAAAGTGGAAGTAGTCCTTGCCCAGTTCGGAAATATGTACCAGCCCTTCGACATACAAATCGTCGAGCGAAACGAACATACCGAAACTCGTCACCGAAGACACGGTACCGGTAAACACGCTGCCCAGATGATCGCGCATATAGAAACACTTCAACCACGCCTCCACATCACGCGTCGCATCGTCGGCGCGGCGCTCGGTCATCGAACAATGGATACCCAGCTCGGCCCATTTCTGCGCAGGTTTGTACTGCTTGCCCTGCAATACCGCCTTGATCGCGCGATGCACCAGCAGATCGGGATAGCGGCGGATCGGCGAGGTGAAATGCGTATACGCTTCATACCCCAGACCAAAGTGACCGATATTTTCAGGCTCGTACTTGGCCTGACGCAAGGAGCGCAGCATCACGGTTTGCAGCAAAGCCGCATCCGGACGCCCCTTGATGCGTTTGAGCAGTTTTGAATAATCGGCGGCCTGCGGCTCGTCATCCCCGGTCAATCCCAGACCGAACTCTTTCATGAACTCACGCAACGCTTCCAGCTTCTCCGGCGTCGGCCCCTGATGGATGCGGTACAACACGGGATGATCATGCTCATGCAGGAAGCCGGCCGCGCACACGTTCGCCGCCAGCATGCATTCCTCGATCAGTTTGTGCGCGTCATTGCGCACCACGGGAATGATGCGTTCGATCTTGCCCTGCTCATTGAAGATCATTTGCGTCTCTATCGTCTCAAAGTCGATTGCACCGCGCTTCTCGCGCGCCTTGAGCAGTTTTTGATACAACTCGTGCAGATGCTGCAAATGCGGCACGACCGCCGCGTTGCTTGCCGCCAGTTCGCCATCCGGTTCACCCAGCATTTCGGCAACCTGGTTGTAGGTCAGGCGCGCCTTGGAATGCATCACGGAAGGATAAAAACGATATTTCCCAATGTCGCCCTTGGCGCTGATTTGCATATCGCACACCATGCACAAACGATCCACCTGCGGATTCAACGAGCACAGTCCATTGGAGAGCTCCTCCGGCAGCATCGGAATCACGCGGCGCGGAAAATACACCGAATTGCCGCGCAGTATGGCTTCGCGATCCAGCGCATCATTGGTCTGCACATAGTGACTGACGTCGGCAATCGCAACCACCAGACGATAGCCGCCCTTCACCGGCTCGCAAAATACCGCGTCATCAAAGTCGCGCGCGGTCTCACCATCGATGGTCACCAGCGGCAAATGACGGATATCCTCGCGCCCCGCCCAATCCGCCGCAGCAACCACCGGCGAAATGGCTTTAGCCTGACGTTCTACGTCCTTGGGAAACTCATAGGGCAGATCATGCTTGCGCAAGGCGATTTCAATTTCCATACCCGGATCGGCATAGTTGCCCAGCACCTGCACAATACGCCCGATGGGTTGCGCGTGCTTGTCCGGATGCTTGATGATTTCGAGAATCACCACCTGGCCCGTTTTGGCGTCACCCGCGCCACCGGATGCCACCAGGATGTCCTGGGTGATGCGGCGGTTCTCGGCGACCACGAACAGGATGCCGTGTTCCTCAAACAGGCGACCCACCACCTTGTTGTTCGCCCGCTCCAGCACTTCGACGATCTTCGCTTCAGGGCGACCGCGCCGGTCCACACCGGATTGCCGCACCATCACCACGTCGCCATGCAGCACCTGATGCATTTCCTTTTCAGACAAAAACATGTCAGGACTGCCGTCTTCAGGAATCAGAAATCCGAAACCATCCGGATGCCCCTGAACTTTGCCCTTAATCAGATCCAGCTTGTCCATCACGCAAATCGCGCGCTTGCGGTTGCGCATGATCTGACCATCGCGCTCCATCGCCCTTAAACGGCGCGAAAACAGGTCTTCCTCTTCCTCTTCAATGAGCAGCATATCCAGCAGCTCATTGTCGCTCATCGGCGCGCCCTGCTCGGTCAGAATCTGCAGTATAAACTCGCGGCTTGGCAGCGGATGTTCGTATTGTTCACGCTCGCGTTCCAGAAAAGGGTCCTGCAAACGTAAATTATTTTTCTTTTTCATTGACAAATTGTCCTTTAACTATTAAATTGCGCGGCTTCAGCAAGAAGCAATGCCCAGATGGCGGAATTGGTAGACGCGCACGGTTCAGGTCCGTGTGCCGCAAGGTGTGGAGGTTCGAGTCCTCTTCTGGGCACCATCAATATACAGCAAAAGCCCCGTGCCAATTGGCTTAGGGGCTTTTTTGTTGCCTTCTTGTCGCAATATTGACACACGGTTTGTCGCGGTTTGTATCGGTTTGGCGTTATCATGTGCGACAAATTTCCGACAAGAGTGCGACAACATGGCTAGCTTCCGTAAACGTGGTTTGACTTGGACAGCCGAGATACGGCGCAAAGGTGTATCGACTTCGGCAACATTCTCTACTAAGGCCGAGGCCGTTGCATGGGCCGCCAAAGAAGAGGCCGCTATAATAGCAGGAAAGCGCGGTGATATTCCAAACAAGACATTTGGGGATCTGTTGAGCAAGTATGCTGATGAGGTCAGCCCAACAAAAAAAGGAGAACGCTGGGAGCGGCTACGCATCGGACTGACTCTTCGAGATGAGATCGCTAAAGTCAATCTGCGGGTGATCGATGCGCGCGATGTGGCGGCATGGCGGGATCGGCGACTGGCTCAGGTATCACCAGCCAGCGTCAGGCGCGAATGGAACCTGCTGAGCAATGCCTGCACCATCGCGGTGAAGGAATGGAAGTGGCTGACCGAGAATCCGATGCGTGAAGTACGTAGGCCGCCACCTACTGAGGCGCGTGATCGGCGCATCTCACAGGATGAAATCGACCGGCTGATGTTGGTATTCGGGGATGATGTTGGAACTGTCACAGGACGAGTTGGCAAGGCGTTTCTGTTTGCTATTGAAACAGCGATGCGTGCCGGTGAAATTGCCGGATTGACTTGGAATAATGTGAGGCTGGCGCAGCGCTATTGCAAAACGCAGGGGAAGACGGCAGCGGCGAAGCGCGACGTGCCGCTATCGGATAAGGCGATCCATATCCTCAAAGAGATCGGCACCGAATCGGGTAGCGTGTTCAACATCAGCACCACGCAGATTGATGCGCTGTTTCGCAAGGTGAAAACGAAGGCTGTAGTCGATGAGCTACACTTCCATGATTCGCGACATGAAGCCATCACCCGACTGGCCAAAAAGCTTGATGTTCTGGCACTAGCCAGAACAGTTGGGCACCGAGACCTGCGGCAGCTTATGGTTTATTACAATGAGAGCGCGGAAGATATCGCTGGCCGGCTTTAGCTATGTCTAAAAAAAATTACGACTAGATCAGCTGCACTGGAGACGTGCTGGGGTTGTACTGGGTTTTCTGTGCAAGTGATGGTCACTGGCTCAGACGTACTGGAGAGGTGCTGTAGATGCTCTGGCGGCGCTGATGGCAACGAGCGTACATGCGACAAGAAAGCAGCTTATCTGCGTACATCATTATTTCTTGGGGCGTCTGCCGATCATCGACACCACGTTCGAGCCCTGATATGCCTTGTGAGCTTCTGTCAGTCCAACGGAACGTTTAATCAGATCACCAAACGATCCAGACTTCTGTTCTGCCACCACAAGCCTTGCGATGTCATCCCTGATGT
>CAMTUO010000018.1:0-7797 GCA_947084955.1 uncultured Gallionella sp. | reverse complement strand
GGCCGGTACTGAAATGGTGATGCCAGGCGATAACGTCAGCATCACGGTCAGTCTGATCAATCCGATCGCGATGGAAGAAGGTCTGCGTTTCGCGATTCGCGAAGGCGGTCGTACCGTTGGCGCGGGTGTGGTTGCAAAGATTATCGAGTAATAGCAGTCGTTAGACGCTAGTCGTTAGCCGTTAGTTAAAGCAGCACCAACTAGCGACTAGCGACTAATAACTAGCAACTGAATTTTAGGCCAGTAGCTCAATTGGTAGAGTATCGGTCTCCAAAACCGAGGGTTGGGGGTTCGAGACCCTCCTGGCCTGCCAAATTGTATTTATAAAATCGGAACAGCATGTCGGACAAAATTAAGCTGCTAATTGCACTCCTGTTGGTTGCAGCGGGAATTGCAGGCTTCTACTTCTTGCATGACAGTCCTGCCGTCCTGAGATTGCTGTCGGTTCTGGCCGGCGTGTTGCTGGCGGCGGGCGTGGCATACACCAGCGAGCCGGGTAAGCGTTTTCTTGTTTTTGGCAAGGACTCAGTTGCAGAGGCAAAGCGTGTAGTCTGGCCTTCGCGCAAGGAAACGTTGCAAACGACGGGCGTGGTGATCGTGTTTGCCATCACCATGGCTTTGTTTTTGTGGATGGTTGATGCGAGTCTGATGATGTTGGTCAATAAATTGATGGGGCGGATTGAATAATGACGATGAGCTGGTATGTTGTTCACACGTACTCCCAATTTGAGAAAAGTGTCTCCAGGGCTTTGGCTGAGCGTATTCAGCGGGAAAGCATGCAGGATAAGTTCGGTCAGATTCTGGTTCCGGTCGAAGAAGTGGTTGAATTAAAAGGTGGCCAAAAAGTCACTTCAGAGCGCAAGTTTTTCCCGGGTTATGTGCTGGTCGAGATGGAAATGACCGATGAGTCATGGCATCTGGTCAAAAACACACCCAAGGTCACCGGTTTTCTGGGTGGCTCAGCGATGCGTCCGACGCCGATCAGTGAAAAAGAAGTTCAGACTATCATGCGGCAAATGCAGGCAGGTGTTGAGAAACCCAGGCCTAAAGTGCTGTTTGAAGTGGGCGAGGCGGTGCGTGTTAAAGAAGGTCCGTTCACAGACTTTACCGGCATGGTAGAAGAAGTGAATTACGAAAAGAACAAGATACGGGTGGCGGTGACGATTTTTGGTCGCGCGACACCGGTAGAACTGGATTTCGGCCAGGTAGAAAAAGGCTGAAGCGGGAGAAACTAAAATGGGGAAACGCTGCTTGTCAAACGACAACGCGCGCTTTCCCGTTTGTTGTTTCTCGTGATTGGGGAGAGATAAAAATCTCGTTTACCCGTTTATTAGGAGAGTAGCATGGCAAAGAAAGTCATAGGCTATATCAAGCTGCAAGTACCAGCTGGTAAAGCAAATCCAAGTCCCCCGATCGGTCCTGCATTGGGCCAGCGCGGTTTGAATATTATGGAGTTCTGCAAGGCGTTTAACGCAGCGACTCAGGGTGTAGAGCCTGGTTTGCCCATTCCGGTGGTGATCACCGCGTTTGCGGACAAGAGCTTCACCTTTATCATGAAGACGCCACCCGCAACCATTCTGATCAAGAAGGCTGCCGGGATCCAGAAGGGTAGTGCGACACCGCACACCGCTAAAGTGGGTCACTTGACCCGCAAGCAGGCGGAAGAAATTGCAACAACCAAGATGCCTGATTTGACCGCTGCTGATATGGATGCGGCTGTCCGTACCATTGCTGGTAGCGCGCGCAGTATCGGCATTACCGTGGAGGGCGAATAATGTCTAAGCGCTATAAAGCAATTGCAAGTAAAGTCGATCGTAACAAGCTGTATGCCCTGACTGATGCGCTGGCGCTGGTCAAGCAAAATGCAGTGGCAAAATTCGACGAGTCCATCGATGTGGCCGTGAATCTGGGTATCGATGCACGTAAATCGGACCAGCTGGTTCGTGGTTCAGTTGTACTGCCTCGCGGTACCGGCAAGACGGTTCGCGTCGCTGTATTTGCGCAGGGTGCCAAGGCTGAAGAAGCTCGCGCCGCCGGTGCAGACATCGTTGGCTTTGACGATCTGGCTGAGTTGATCAAAAAAGGTGAGATGAATTTTGACGTGGTGATCGCAAGTCCGGATGCAATGCGTCTGGTGGGTCAGCTGGGTCAGATTCTGGGCCCGCGTGGTTTGATGCCTAACCCTAAGGTGGGTACCGTTTCTGCTGACGTGGCCGGCGCGGTTCGCAACGCCAAGGCGGGTCAGGTTCAGTACCGTAACGACAAGAACGGTATCATCCAGTGCACAATCGGGCGCGCTTCGTTCGAGCCTGAAGCGCTGCGTGAAAACTTGCTGGCCTTGCTTGATGCGCTCGCAAAAGCCAAGCCTGCCGCATCCAAGGGTGTGTTTATGCGTAAGGTTTCGTTGTCCAGCACCATGGGTGTGGGCGTACGCATCGATCAGACCAGTCTGAACGCGTAAGTTTTAAATTCGGTGGCAGGGCGCAAGCCCTGCTGCCAAATATCTTTGCACTGCTGGCGGCTGTCAGCATCAAAGACCGGTGGGGCTGTCATATCTGGATTGTGGATCGAGGATTGAGGATCTATAAAACGGGTAAAGGTAGCTTAATTGATGGTGCAGAATTGGGTATTAGGGGTTTTCTGAATCCTCAATCCTCAATCCTGCATTTAACCCCCCGCAGATGGTGTGCCCGCGAGCAGGAATGGTTGTTCTCCTGACTCATGGTCGCTGTTGTAACTGTTGGAATGTGCGCAAGCATGTTCTGGAAAATGGAGGAAGACTTGAGTCTCAATCTGCAAGAAAAGCAAGCCGTGGTAGCGGAAGTCAGTGCACAAGTTGCGCAATCGCAAACCATCGTTTTGGCAGAGTACCGTGGCATCAAAGTGGCCGACATCACGAAATTGCGTGCAACTGCACGTCAATCCGGGGTGTACCTGCATGTATTGAAAAATACATTGGCCCGTCGCGCGGTTCAGGGTACTTCTTTTGAAGTGCTCGGTGACAGCATGGTAGGCCCTCTTGTGTATAGCATGAGTGCTGATGCGGTCGCTGCTGCAAAAGTGATGCATGATTTTGCAAAAACCAATCCGAGTCTGGTTATTAAAGCCGGCGCTATGGCAGGTTCGCTGATGTCAGCTGAACAAGTCGCTGTGCTCGCTGCAACACCAAGCCGTGATGAGTTGATTGCTCGCCTGATGGCAACCATGAATGCGACGACTGCGAAGTTTGTCCGCACGCTGGCGGCTATTCGCGATGCCAATGGTGTCGTTGACGCACCGGCTGAAGCTTCGGCCGAAGCTGCCGCTGAAACCGTTTAATTTTTGATATAACTGAAACAAGGAGAACAATATGGCTATTACGAATGCTGAATTGATGGAAGCCGTTGCCGGTATGACCGTGCTGGAACTGTCCGAACTGATCAAGCAAATGGAAGAAAAATTTGGCGTATCTGCTGCAGCGGTTGCTGTTGCGGGTCCTGCTGCCGGCCCTGCCGCAGCGGCTGCTGAACAAACTGAGTTTGACGTTATCCTGACCACAATTGGCGACAACAAGGTCAGCGTGATCAAGGCAGTACGTGTGATCACCGGTCTGGGCCTGAAAGAAGCCAAGGATCTGGTTGATGCAGCACCTAAAGCAGTTAAAGAAGGCGTATCAAAAGCTGATGCTGATGCAGTTGCAAAACAACTGATCGAAGCCGGCGCTACCGCTGAAGTCAAGTAAGTTATTGTGTTGTCCAAAGGCTGACGGCTTACCGTCAGCCTTTTGGCGCTTAAAGAAGCTAATGGACGGAAAGTCTGATTTCATGCTTTTCGCCCCCTGTCTTTTTTGCCTAGTCGTGGAGATTATATGAGCTACTCTTTTACCGAAAAAAAACGTATTCGTAAAAGTTTTGGCAAGCGTATCGGTGCTTTGCCGGTTCCTTTCCTTTTATCCACCCAGTTGGAGGCCTTCGCGGCTTTTTTGCAGGCTGATACCCCGCTGGAAAAACGCAAAAATGAGGGTTTGCAAGCCGCATTTAACGGGATATTCCCGATTGAAAGTCATTCCAAAAATGCGCGCCTTGATTTCGTCAGCTATATGCTGGGGATGCCTGCGTTTGACGTAAAAGAATGCCAGCAGCGCGGCCTGACTTATGCGTCGCCGCTGCGTGCGCGTGTGCGCCTGACCATCATGGACAAGGAAGCGTCCAAGCCGACGGTCAAGGAAGTCAAGGAGCAGGAAGTCTACATGGGCGAAATGCCGTTGATGACCAATACCGGCTCCTTCGTGATCAACGGTACCGAACGTGTCATCGTATCGCAGTTGCACCGTTCACCCGGCGTATTCTTTGAGCATGACCGGGGCAAGACCCATTCCTCCGGTAAGCTGCTGTTTTCTGCGCGTATCATTCCGTATCGCGGTTCATGGCTGGATTTTGAATTTGATGCCAAGGATTACGTGTACTTCCGTATCGATCGTCGTCGCAAGATGCCGGTCACCATCCTGCTGCGCTCGCTGGGTTTTACAAATGAAGACATGCTGGGCATGTTCTACGAGTTTGATACCTTCCAGTTAGGCAAGAAAGGCGGAATTCAGTTTGAAGTGGTCGCCGAGCGTATGCGCGGTGAAATCGCGCGTTTCGATATTCTGGATCAGGCCGGTAAAACCATTGTGGCTCAGGACAAGCGCATTACCATGCGTCATATCCGTCAGATGCAGGAAGCCGGCATCGACAAGCTGGCTGTATCGAATGATTTCCTGTTGGGACGTGTGGTTGCCAACAACATCGTGGACAAGGAAAGCGGTGAAATCATCGCCAACGCCAATGATGTGATGACGGAAGAGCTGCTGCTCAAGCTGCAGGAAGCCAATATACCTAAGCTGCACACGCTGTATACCAATGATCTGGATCACGGCGCTTACATTTCGCAAACGCTGCGTACCGATGAAACGACCGATCTGTGGACTGCGCGCGTGGCGATCTATCGCATGATGCGCCCCGGCGAGCCACCGACCGAAGAATCGGTTGAGGGCTTGTTTAACGGCCTGTTCTTCAGTGAAGAGCGTTACGACTTGTCCGTGGTCGGTCGTATGAAATTCAACCGTCGCGTTGGCCGTCCTGAACTGACCGGTTCATCGATTCTGTCTAATGAAGACATCGTCGCAGTCGTTAAAATTCTGGTTGAACTGCGCAATGGCCGCGGTGAAATCGACGATATCGATCATCTGGGTAATCGTCGTGTACGTGCGGTGGGCGAGTTGGCCGAGAATCAGTTCCGCGTGGGTCTTGCGCGTGTTGAACGCGCGGTCAAGGAGCGTCTGGGTCAGGCCGAAGCCGACAACCTGATGCCACATGACCTGATCAATGCCAAGCCGATTTCAGCAGCGATCAAGGAGTTTTTCGGTTCCAGCCAGTTGTCGCAGTTTATGGACCAGACTAATCCGCTGTCGGAAGTCACGCACAAGCGTCGTATTTCAGCCCTGGGACCTGGCGGTCTGACACGCGAACGTGCAGGCTTCGAGGTTCGTGACGTACATCCGACCCATTACGGTCGTGTCTGCCCGATTGAGACACCGGAAGGTCCGAACATTGGTCTGATCAATTCGTTGGCGCTGTACGCACGCACCAATGAATACGGCTTTATCGAAACACCGTATCGCAAGGTAAAAGACGGCTGTGTATCGAATGATGTGGATTACCTGTCGGCGATTGAAGAGAGCAATTTCACGATTGCTCAGGCGAATGCTGCGCTCGACAAAAACGGTAATTTTACGGATGAAATCGTCTCGGCGCGTCGTCACAACGAATTCGTACTCTCGGCACCGGATACCATCAATTACATGGACGTATCGCCGTCTCAGGTGGTGTCGGTCGCAGCCTGTCTGATTCCGTTCCTGGAACACGACGACGCGAACCGCGCGTTGATGGGTGCCAACATGTCACGTCAGGCCGTTCCCTGTCTGCGCGCTGAAAAGCCGCTGGTTGGGACCGGTATTGAACGCACGGTTGCGCTCGACTCAGGTACGGCGGTACAGGCCCTGCGTGGTGGGCGCATCGATTACGTGGATGCCGCGCGTATCGTGGTGCGTGTGAATGATGAAGAGACTACCGCCGGTGAAGTGGGTGTCGACATTTACAACCTGATCAAGTACACCCGTTCCAACCAGAACACTAATATCAATCAGCGTCCGCTGGTCAAGGTGGGTGATGTGATTGCCCGCGGTGACGTGGTGGCCGACGGTGCCTCGACCGATATGGGTGAACTTGCGCTGGGCCAGAATGTGCTGGTCGCATTTATGCCCTGGAACGGTTACAACTACGAAGACTCGATTCTGATTTCGGAGCGCGTGATTGCGCAGGATCGCTTTACATCGATTCATATCGAAGAGCTGACTGTCGTGGCGCGTGACACCAAGCTGGGTACCGAAGAAATTACCCGCGATATCCCGAACCTGTCTGAAGTACAGCTGGCGCGTCTGGATGATTGCGGTATCGTACATATCGGCGCTGAAGTTGCCGTGGGTGACGTGCTGGTTGGCAAGGTCACGCCTAAAGGCGAAACTCAGCTGACCCCGGAAGAAAAATTGCTGCGCGCCATTTTCGGTGAAAAAGCATCCGATGTGAAGGATACCAGTCTGCGTGTATCGGCCGGCAGTTCCGGTACGGTAATCGACGTACAGGTATTTACCCGTGAAGGCTTGCAGCGCGACCGCCGTGCACAACAGATCGTCGATGATGAACTGAGCCGTTACAAGATGGATCTGGCTGACCAGATGCGTATTGTGGAAAGCGATGCCTTTACCCGTCTCGAAAAATTGTTGCTCGATAAGGCTGCCAATGGCGGTCCGAAGAAACTAGCCAAGGGCAGTTTGCTGACCAAAGTTTATCTGGACAGCGTTGAGCATCATCAGTGGTTCGATATCCGCGTGGCCGATGACGAAGTGGCTGCGCAACTGGAACAGGTCAAGGATGGTCTGGCGCAGAAGCGTGTCGAATTCGATGCGGCTTTCGAGTTGAAGAAGAAGAAAATGACGCAGGGCGATGAGCTGCAAGCCGGCGTACAGAAAATGGTCAAGGTGTATGTGGCCGTCAAGCGTCGTCTGCAACCGGGTGACAAGATGGCGGGGCGTCACGGTAACAAGGGTGTGATCTCGCGCATCGTGCCGGTGGAAGATATGCCTTACATGGCGGATGGTACACCGGTCGATGTGGTGCTGAACCCGTTGGGCGTACCTTCGCGTATGAATATCGGTCAGATTCTGGAAACACATCTGGGCTGGGCGGCGAAAGGTCTGGGCAAGAAGATCGATCAGATGTTGCAGACCAATGCAAAAGTTACCGAATTGCGCGGATTCCTCGACAAGATTTACAACAACAACAATGGTCAGTCTGTCGATTTCACCACATTCAGTGATGATGAAATCATCGAGTTGTGCCGTAATTTGCGTGCCGGTGTGCCGTTTGCAACGCCGGTATTCGACGGCGCTTCTGAAGAGGAAATCAAGTACATGCTGGCGCTGGCCGATTTGCCGCTGTCCGGCCAGACGACCCTGTACGACGGGCGTACCGGTGAAGCGTTCGACCGTTCGGTTACCGTGGGTTACAAGCATGTGCTGAAGCTGCATCACCTGGTAGACGACAAGATGCATGCGCGTTCGACCGGACCATACAGTCTGGTGACCCAGCAGCCGTTGGGTGGTAAGGCGCAATTCGGTGGTCAGCGTTTTGGTGAGATGGAAGTGTGGGCGCTGGAAGCGTATGGCGCGGCGTATACCTTGCAGGAAATGCTGACGGTCAAGTCGGATGACGTGGCGGG
>CAMTUO010000017.1:0-41051 GCA_947084955.1 uncultured Gallionella sp. | reverse complement strand
TGCTCCCCTCGCAGATCAGCTTTGCGCGGGAACTGGGCAGCGACGGTATGCCGACCAATGACCTGGTCATCAAGGTTGTCGGCACAACCGACTCGTTGCGCATCAAGAACTACTATGCCAGTCCGGTGTACAAGATCGAAAAACTGCTGTTCGACGACGGCAGCACGTTGGATAATATTGCATTCGGTTTCGCCGGCAACGACATACTTAAAGGCACAGATGGCAACGATGCACTGAGCGATACCGGAGGGAAAAATCTGCTCATCGGCGGGGCCGGTTCGGATATGATGACCGGCAATTCCGGCAACGAAATGTTCGTCGGCGGCACGGGCAACGACACCATCACTACCGGTAGTGGCGCAGATATTATCGCCTTCAACCGGGGTGATGGCAGGGATGTTGTCAACGGCGGCATTGGCACCGACAATACGATCATCCTCGGTAAGGGTATCAGCTATGCGGACATCGCACTATCCAAAGTCAACAACGACCTGATTATCGAGGTCGGCCCTTCGACAAGCTCAGGACAGGCAAGCGAGCAACTCACCCTGTCGAACTGGTATGACACAACTGCTAATTTCAAGAGCGTACTCAATCTGCAAGTGATGGCCGATGCGATGGCGGGTTTCAACGCCACTTCCACTGACCCGTTGTTGAATCAGGCCGTGCAGAACTTCGACTTCACCGCCATTGTAGCCAGCTTCGATCAGGCACGGGGAACCAGCGAGACTTTCATGCATTGGAGTGCGACCAACAGCCTGCTGGCAGCACATCTCGCCGGTAGTGATGTTGCCGCCATAGGAGGGGATATTGCACACCAGTACGGCACAAATGGCAGCTTAACGGGCATGAATCTCACCGCGGCACAAGACGTGCTGAACGCTACGCAATTCGGTGCTCAGGCGCAAACCTTGCATCCGTTGCAAGGGCTGCAAGGAGGCGCGGTGACGCTGTAATAGCAGCGTCGGTTTGTAAGCTGCTTTAATAAGTTGGTGGCCTTCCACCCTCTCCCTGCAAGGGAGGGGGAGAAGAACGTAGTCTGCTACGCAGTGTGTTTTTCTCACTGGATACCGGCTTGATGAAACAGCAGTGACTAAGCACGATGAAACATGTGCAAAGTCACTGGTTATGCGCCGGTATGACGTTTTTGCTATTTACAGGCTGGTTCAATAACTGAGCCATTTAAACAAATGGAAACAATGTACTACTCAGGGCAGGACATGTTATGGCTGATCGGCAGCCTGTCCCGCATATTCCGTCTGCCGTTCGATGCGCATCTGGTTAGCCAGCAGTTCCCGCCGCCGTATTCCCGCACCGCGCTGCTCAACGCCTTGCAGGCTTTGGACTTTAAAGTCGGCGAGATGGAACTGGACGATGAAGGTATCGCCACGCTGGGAAAACTGCCGTTTCCAGTGGTTGCGTTTGAACGGGAAGCTGAAGTGGCGGAACAGGCCTCAGGGATGTCGTCGCTCCCGCGCAGGCGGGAGCCCAGTCAGATTAACAAGCTGGATTCCCGCCTGCGCGGGAATGACGAATTCTTTGACGACAAGCAAAGACTTGAAACGGATTCTTCCTCTTCTCCTGCTGACAATGCAGTAGATAAATATGAACCTGAACCTGAACCTGCACTCAAGACTGCCGCACCCGTGTTGCTGATCAAGGCCGATGCTGAGCGGGTGCTGTTCTTCCGGGCAGGCGCTCAACAGCCTGAAACGATTCTGCTGACTGAATTTGGCAAACACTTCTGTTCCGACATCCTGCTGGTTGCGCGCGACACCAGTCAGACGGCTGCCGATCTCGAAGCCGAGCAATCCACGTCGACATCGCAGACAGGCAAACAGGGAGCGTTCGGCTTCCGCTGGTTTATCCCGGAACTGCTGAAGCACAAGCTCGTCTGGCGCGACATCCTGATCGCTTCGCTTGCCATTCAGCTGGTCGGTCTGATGACCCCGCTGTTCACCCAGGTCATCATCGACAAGGTCATCGTCCACCATACCCAGAGCACGCTCATCGCCCTTGCAGTCGGCCTGGTAATGTTCATGCTGTTTAACAGTGCCATGACCTGGTTGCGCCAGTATTTCGTACTGCACACCGGTAACCGTATCGATGCCGTGCTGGGCAGTCAGGTGTTTCGTCATTTGCTGCACCTGCCGCTGCCCTACTTCGAGCATCGGCCCACCGGCACGCTGGTCGCGCGCCTGCACGGCGTGGAAAGGGTGCGCGAATTTATCTCCGGCGCGACCGTCAGTCTGTTGCTCGACCTGCCGTTTCTGTTTATTTTTGTCGCTGTGATGTTCTGGTATAGCTGGCAACTTACCCTGATCGCACTGCTGTTGCTGTTTCTCATCACGGCACTGAGCTTCGCCGTGACCCCCGCTTTTCGCGACAAGCTCGATCATCAGTTTTTGCTGGGCGCCAAAAACCAGGCTTTCGTCACCGAATACGTCGCGGGGATGGAAACCGTCAAATCCCTGCAAATGGAACCGGTGCTGGAACAGGAATACGGCGACATCCTCTCCCAATACCTCGTTGCAGGATTTGCCACGCGCCAACTTTCCAACAGCTACAACGTCGTCGCCAACGCGCTGGAACAGATCATGACCCTGTCCATCCTCGTGGTGGGTGCATTGCTGGTAATGAAAAACGAAGGTTTTACCATCGGCATGCTGGTCGCCTTCCAGATGTTCGCCGGACGCATGAGCCAACCCATGCTGAGACTGGCCGGGCTGTGGCAGGAGTTTCAACAGGCCGATATCGCCGTCAAGCGGTTGGGTGACCTGATGAATGCTCCGGTTGAGCCGCATGCGCTGGTTCCGGCTCGCACGCGCAGCGATGCAGGGGGACGAGTCGAGCTCAGGGGGGTCAGCTTTCGTTACAGTGACAAGCATCCCTACCTGTACCGAAACCTGAGTCTGACCCTGACGCCCGGAAAACTCACCCTGCTGATGGGGCCGTCCGGTTGCGGCAAGAGCACACTGGCCAAGATGCTGCAAGGGTTTTACTGGCCCAGTGACGGCAGCATCCTGCTCGACGGTTATGACATCCGCCACCTTGCCGCCAACGAATTGCGCGCCAACTTTGGTGTGGTGCCGCAAGAGACGCGATTGTTTTCCGGTACGCTCTACTACAACCTGCAACTGGCCAACCCGCACGCCAGTTTTGATGAGATCGTCAATGCCTGCAAGATGGCGGAGATACATCCTGTCATCGAACAACTCCCACAGGGCTATCAGACTCTAGTGGGCGAAAACGGTGTTGGTCTGTCCGGCGGGCAACGTCAGCGTATTGCCATCGCTCGGGCGCTGCTCAAACGCCCGCGTGTGCTGATCTTCGACGAGGCCGTCAGCAGTCTTGACCACGCCAACGCCGAGCACTTTGCCGGAACCGTCAACAAACTCAAGGGCCGTGTCACCATGTTGTTCATCACCCACCATCTGCCCAAGGCGTTGCAGGTGGACGAGGTGTTGAACTTTGGTATGCCCGAAGTGAGCGCGGGTCAGATGTGATGTTGAACATATACATAACGCGCGCCACTGCACGGGTTTTCGTGAATGCCATCCTCTGCGCTATTGCACTGACAAATCCTGTTCAGGCTTTGACACTCGCTGACGCCATCGATCAGGCGCTGCATAACAATCCGACCTATCTTGCGGCACAAGCCAATGCGGATGCAAGCCGAGCACGTTCTTCACAGGCGTTCGCCAGACTGATGCCGCAAATTTCCGCCAGCGCCAATACCAATGAAAATCGCCGTAACTATTCCTTGCTTAACGCCCAAGGCAACACTCTACCTGAGCACTACAACAGCTATGGAATACAATTGAATCTGACTCAACCTCTGTTGCATGCCGAGAAATACCTGGCGCTCAATCAGGCTGACCTGCTGGTAAATCAGGCCGAATACCAATTGGCTGAGGCCAGGAATGAGCTGCTCATTCGGCTCGCACAGGCGTGGCTGGACATCCGTCAGGCGCGTGACATCGTCACGGTCGCCGACAGTAAGTTTCAGACAAGCCAACAGGAGTTTGATTTGACACGGCGTGCGACGGAGAAAGGCGTCATGTCCATGGCGGAACTCGAAGCCGCACAAGCCAAACGGGATCAGGCGCTATCCGAACAAATCAATTCGCAAACCGAATACAGCCTCAAACTGGCCGTACTCGAACAAATTATCGGTCAGAGCGATGCGCCTTCAAACGCCATATTGTCGAATCATTTTTCTCTATTGAATCCTGACCAGAGCACGCCGGAGCAGTGGATTTTCCAGGCAGAAAATGACAGCCCGACCATACTGGCTGCGCGGCGAGCACTGGATGCTGCCAATCAGGAAGTGAGCAAACAACGCGCCGGACATCTGCCCACGCTGGATATGGTGGCCTCCTATAACAACGCGGCTCAGGGTTCAGGCCTTATCGGCGGACAAGCCGGGTTCAGCAATATCGTGAACAGCGTCGGCTTGCAACTCAACGTCCCGCTGTTCAGCGGCGGCGAGCAAAGTGCAAAAGTCAGTGAAGCACTCGCCATGCGCGACAAGGCAAACTATGAACTGGAAGCAACCAGACGCAACACCTACCTGAAAATAAGGCAAGCCTGGCTGAACTGGAAATCCAGCTATGCCCGTGTACAGTCCGGCAAACAGTCTATCAAATCCGCCATCATCGCGCTCAAATCGGTCGAGGCGCAACGAGCGCACGGACTCAAAGCCGATCTGGATGTGCTGCAAGCGCAGCAACAACGGGACGAAGTATTACGTGACATGAACAAGGCGCGCAACGATGTGATTCTTAATTGCCTCAAACTCAGCGCCGAAACCGGACAGCTTACAGGCGGCGACTTGTTGAGCATGGAAGATAAAGATAGCGCTGTCATTCCAGATAATGGGCTAAGTTCCGTCGCAAACTAATGGTCGCTGATCGAACAAAAATATTCAACACCCGCCGAGGCGCAGTACAAACAAATAGCAAATCTAACGGGCATGGCAAGTTGCCACCTCTGATAATGAAACTCGCCATGTCCGTTTCTCCCTTTTCAACTTTCCCCCGCAAGCGGGAGAAAGGGCAAACGAAACGCTGCGCGTGTCTCACGTTAAGGAAGATGTCATGCGAAGTAAAAAAGATTGGAAGCGGCAACTCGCCGGCGTTGATCCGCTCGATTTCTCCCCTGGGCTGCTGCGGATTCAGGCAAAGCCTCCCACCCCGTTCGCCCGTGCTGTACTGTATGGCTTGCTTATCCTGTTGAGCTTGCTGTTCATCTGGGCGTTATTCGGCAAGCTCGATGTTGTCGCCAGTGCGGACGGAAAACTTCTGCCGCAAAGTTACCTGAAGATCGTTCAGCCCTCCGAGCAAGGCGTCATCCGTGAAATCCTTGTCAATGAAGGACAACGTGTTAAAGGCGGACAAGTGCTCATGCGCATGGACACCACACTGACCGATGCCGATGGTAAGGAAATACAGTCTGACTTCATGAGCAAGCAGATCACCTTACGACGCATTGATGCTGAGCTGTCCAACTAACATTTTGAGCGTCTGCCGAAAGAGGCGCCGGAGTTGTTTAACCCGGTGCTAAACCAATACCTCGCCAACCGAAAGGCGCTGGAAACGGCGCTCCTGGAAGAACACGCACTGCACGACAAGGCACAAAGCGAGCTGTCATCGGCGCAAGCCATAAGCAGCAAACTCACGCAAATTCTGCCGCACTACCGCGCTCAGGACGATGCCTATCGCGATTTAGTCAAAGACGGCTATGTCAGCCAACTGTCTGCCACCGACAAGGCTCGCGAGCGTATCGAAAAAGAACAAGATCTAAAATCGCAGGAACACATCATTGCTGCTTCCCGTGCCACGCTGCAACAAAGCAGCGAACGTATTGATAAGATCAGCGCAGATTACCGCCGCCAACTGCAAGTTGAGCGGGCCGACATCAGCGACAAATTCGACAAGCTCAAACAGGAAGTCACCAAACAACAATATCGTCGCGGGCTACATGAACTCAAAGCGCCGCAGGAAGGTGTTGTCAAAGATCTTGCTACGCATACCGTAGGTACTGTCATCAGTCCCGGCACGATATTGATGACGCTCGTACCAAACGATGAAATTCTTCGTGCCGAAGTGTGGGTCAGTAATCAGGATATCGGCTTCATACATATCGGCGATCACGTCAAACTCAAACTGGCCTCTTACCAATTCCAGAAGTACGGGATGGTAGATGGACTAGTCGTCAACCTGAGTGCCGATGCAAGCGATGCGCCTCAGCAAGGCACAGGACAGTCTGGAGCGCCTAACAACAAACCGGGCAGCAACCAACCTTTTACTTATCGAGCACTGATCGATCTCAAGACGCAAGCGCTGATTGCCGGCGGCGTGCGCCACAATCTCACACCGGGTATGCAAGTCACAGCGGAGATACATCTGGGCACACGCAGTATTCTTGAATATTTGCTGTCGCCGGTCGCCGGGGCATTTCAGGAGGCGGGGAGGGAGCGGTGAGCAGGGCGGCTGGGTGGTGGCTGTGGTATCGCCGTACGGCTGAATATTGATCGTGCAGGTTGTCATCGGGCGCCAGACAGGTATTTGATTGCTATGCTATTTTTGTCTTCCGTTTGCGGCCGATGTGTGGCTCGCCGCGCCGGGTGGACAGCGTGACCTGTTTTTGCCGTTCCATCGCGGCGGCACGTTTTTCCGGCGTGAGGCTGTCGTAGCAGTGCGGGCAGGAAATGCCTGCCTGATATTTTTCGGAAAGCTTATCCTCTGCGCTGACCGGGCGTGAGCAGCCGTAACACAGTTCATAATGGCCGGGTGCAAGCCCTTGTCCGACCGCCACGCGCTGATCGAACACGAAACATTCACCCTGCCACAAACTTTCCGTTTCCGGCACATTTTCCAGATATTTCAGGATGCCGCCTTGCAGGTGGTAAACCTCGGGGAATCCCTGTTGCAGCATATAGGCGGACGCTTTTTCGCAGCGTATGCCGCCAGTGCAGAACATGGCGATGCGCGGTTTCTGCGGCTTGTCCATGTGCTGCTTCACGTAGTCGGGGAATTCGCGGAAGGTGGTGATGCGCGGATCGACGGCGCCGCGGAAGGTGCCCACGTCCACCTCGTAATCATTGCGCGTGTCGATCAGCACGACATCGGGGGCGCTGATCAGGGCGTTCCAGTCTTCCGGTTTGACATACTGGCCCACCTGTTCGGTGGGGTCGATGCCGGGTACGCCCATGGTGACGATCTCGTGCTTGACCTTGACTTTCATGCGGTAAAACGGCGGCTTCAAGGCAACTGATTCCTTGTGTTGCAGATTGCCTAGCCGCGGGTCGCTGCGTAAATACGCCAGTATCTTGTCTATACTGGTGCGCGTCCCTGCGATGGTGCCGTTGATGCCTTCAGCGGCGAGCAGCAAGGTGCCGGTGATGGACAGCGTTTCACATTGCGCCAGCAGCGCCTCACGCAATACCGCACAGTCATCCAGTTTGACAAATTTGTACAGCGCAGCTACCACGATTTCGTTCATATTTGTGATACCCAACTTAGTTGACACGTTGATACAGCCGGTATTGCTCGTTCTTGTCAGTTTTGCGGCTGCCTTCCCAGATTTTTCTATACTGGCTTTCGTCCATCAGCGGTCGGGAGAGCTTGTCACCCTGTATCAGACGCAGCTCGCAAACGCGATCAGGGTCGCGGCGGGTGAGGATGTTACCGAAGTAGTGCAGCATGGCGCGCTGACTGTCCCCCAGACTGGTATTGCGCGCAACGCAGGTATAGTGGTCGGGCAGGGATTGTTTGAGTGAAGCGATCATGCCGCGGTAGCTTTTTCCGCTGTCCAGCCAGGGCAGCCAAAGTGTCATCGCGAGTATCCAGATCAGCGTGATGCCGGATGCCCAGTTCATCACCGCGCGGCGCATCGAACGACCCACGCGCCACACCAGCACCAGCCACAGCAGGGTGGAAATCAGCGCAATGATAAAAGGCGCGGTATGAAAAGCAGGTTCAAAACCCGGCTGATAGTCTTTGAGCCAGAGCGTGATTTTGGCGTGGTTGTTCAGCAGCAGTCCGGCCCAGCCCCACCACATTACAATCGCCAGCAATGCGAAAGTCATCAGCCCGAACCAGTCCAGCGCGTTGGCCGCACCCCGTTTCAGCATGGACAGCGAAGCGGTGGCCAGCAGCGCGATGGGCAGCAGCATGGGCAGGGCGAACACTTCTCTGATGTTGGGCACCAGACTCAGCAGCACGAACATCACGAGGAACGTGATGAGCGGTAATTGCAGGTCGTCGCGCTGTGCCAGACGGCGGCGTTCGCGCCAGATCGCCCAGGCGGCCAGCGGCAGGGCAGGCCAGGCCAGCCAGGGCAGATTCTTCAGGTAGTACAGCGCATCTGTGCCCAGCCCCGCTTTGACATAGCGTAACCAGTTGCCCAGGTTGTACGACCAGGCCCACTCGTGAAAAAGCCGGGGTGCGTGCTGGTGCAACAGATAAGGCCAGACGAGCAGCCATGGCAGCGCGAAAATCACGGCGTAAGCTGCGCTGAGCGCATAGTTGCGACGCCGCCAGTTCTGGAACAATGCGGGCAGGAGGATTGCTACCAGCAGGAATATGGCCGGCGCCATAAATCCCTTGGCCATGAAGCCGATGCCGCAACCGGTGCCGATCCACAAACCGGCGCGAAGCGCACGTTCCTGGCTGTGCGAAAAGCCATACAGTATCATCGCGCAACCGGCCAGCAATGCCAGATCGGTAATCATCTGGTGGGCGCGTACCAGCATGCCGAGGCAGCCGATCAGAATGAGGGCCGCGGCCCAGCCGCGATTTTCGCCGTACAGCTTGCGGCCGGCCAGGCCCAGAAACAGCAGGGTCAAGCCGGTGTAAAAGCCGCTGGCCAGGCGCGCGCCGTCATGCAGGGGTAATAGCGGTGAAAACAGTTTGGCGAAGAGTGCGGCCGTCCAGTAGTACAGCGGCGGATTCGCCATATAGGGTTCGCCGGCAAGCGTGGGGATCAGCCAGTCATGGCTTTGCAACAATGAATAGACGATGCCGAAGCTGTAGGCGTCGTCCGGTTTCCACGGGTCGTGACCGACCAGACCCGTGCCCAGCCAGATCAGGCAAAGCAGTCCGAGCAGCACGGCCGTGACGGGCGTGATGGGGTGAGGGTCGGTGGGTTTGATAAAATACATGAATGAGCTGGTAGTCTCTCGCTGTCGTGGTTTATCTGACCAGCTTGATCAGCTGGCCGGGTTGCGGTTCGCCGTTCGGGTACTGCGCATTGATCAGACGCAGATAGCTCTCGGCCGACTGACCCAGCGGCGAGCCTTGCGCAAGCGAGGCAAAGGTGTCGCCTGTGCGGGCGGTGATGACATGCAGTGTGAGGGGTTTGACCAGCCGTCGCTCGTTGGCGCTGAGGGCATGGAAACTCTTCACGGTGGAGACGATGTCGCTACGTCGGGCGGCCAGCGCCTCACGTGTTTTTCCTTTGGCTTGTAAAATGTAGGCGTGATCCCTGAAGAAAATCACGCCGCCCGTTGTATCCGGCGTGTCGAATAAAGCGGCGTTCAGACCGTTTACGTTAAGTTGTGAAATCTGCGCGTTGAAGCCCGCCAGTCGTTGCGCATAATCAGCAGGCTGGACGCGGGGTGTTTCGTCCAGCAGCAGTTGCAGTTGCACCTCCCCGTTGGGTGCGACCGCGATCAGCGCGTTGGGCAGGTTGTGTACCTGCCAGGTGTCCGGAAATTGCAGGGCGATGCCCAGTTCGCCGTGATAGAAGGCGTTGTAACGCACGACGCCCTGCTCGCTGTTGTCGTTGAACACCAGACCTTCGGTCGCGGTCAGAAATTCACGTCGGCCGTCGAAATGCGCTTGCGCGGACGCATGTTTACCCGCTTCGTCTATGGCCTGATGCAATCGTGTGTCATTGTCCGGGTGGGTGGCGAATAAGCCGTGATAACGGCGCGGTTCACGGCCTTCCTGTTTAGCCAGTTGTATATCCTGCAACTCCTGATTTTTCAGCACGCCGATCACGGTGATGATGGCTTGCGGATCGTAACCTGTACGTGCCAGGTACTCTGCCCCCAGACGGTCGGCCTCCAGTTCGTGTTCGCGCCCGTAACCGGACAGCAGGGCGCCGCCGCCGATGTTGATCAGGTTGCCGACGCCTGGATTGTTGATTTGAGGAACAAAAATGGAGGCGATGGTCAAGCCGATGTTGGCCGCTTCGGCGGCGCTTTGCTGGCGCACGCCGTGGCGCGCGGTGACATGGCCGATTTCATGACCCAGCACCGCCGCGAGCTCGGCTTCCGAATTCAGATAGGCCAGAATGCCGCGCGTGATGTAGATATAACCGCCGGGCAGTGCGAAGGCGTTGATATCCGGGGTGTCCAGTACGGTGAAGTGATATTGCAGATCGGGGCGGTGGCTGTGTTTTGCGATGCGCTGGCCGACGTTGTTGACGTAATCCTGTAACGCTCTTGAGCCGTAAACCTTGTATTGTTTCTTGACGAGTTCGTCCTGCTGGCGTCCGATGGCGACTTCCTGACTTTCCGACATCATCACGAAATCATTCGATCCGGTGACCGGATTTTGCGCGCAGCCCGAGAGCCAGACAATGATCAAAACGGATATCAATAAACGCATGGACATTCCTGTTTCAAAAGGGTGGATTAATCGTCACGAACAATAACAAAGGGCAGCAAATGCTGCCCTTCGAGAGGTTGCTGCGCCCAGAGGTTCCCTTGCGAGTTTAAGCAGCGGCCTTGGTGGCGTATTTCTGACGGAATTTGTCAATACGGCCGGCGGTGTCAACGATCTTCTGTGTGCCGGTGTAAAAAGGATGGCATTCAGAACAAACTTCGATGCTCAGCGTGGTTTTTGCCATGGCTGAACGGGTCTTGAAGCTGTTGCCGCAACTGCAGGTTACGGTGATTTCGTGGTAATCAGGATGTGTGTTGGCTTTCATTTTTGTTCCTTGCGGGTGAATGGATGCGGCGGGTGTGCGCATACGGGTTGTAAGCTAGGGCGAGCATTATCCATAAATAGAGGGGGTTGCGCAAATATTAATTTAGCGCCGTTGTCTTGAATTTAACTCATGGAACGCAACAAGTCTTCAAATGCATCGATGGGCATAGGTTTGCCAAACAAATACCCCTGATAAGCATGGCAACCATGGCGTTCAAGAAAGATGCGTTGTTGTTCCGTCTCCACGCCTTCTGCAATCACATCCAGCCCGAGGTTGCCCGCCATGCCGATGATGGTTTGAACGATGGTTGCATTGCCTGGATCGGTGGTGATGTCACGCACGAAACTCTGGTCGATTTTGATCTGTTCCAGTGGCAAGCGCTTAAGGTAAGTCAAAGAGGATTGCCCGGTACCGAAGTCATCCATTGAAAAGCGAATACCAATGGCCCGTAGGGTCTGCATTTTTTCGATGGTATTGCCTATGTTTTCCAGTACCAGACTTTCGGTCAGTTCAAGCTTGAGGGAGAGCGGGTCAATCTCGGTTTGTTTCAGTACTTCAAGTACCTGCTCTGCGAAATCCGCCTGACGAAACTGCCGCGCGCTGACATTGACGGCAAGGTGCAGATGGCGGGTGAGTGGATTGTTTTGCCATGCCTTGAGTTGCGCGCAGGCCGTTTGCAACACCCAGATGCCGATAGGTACGATAAGTCCGGTTTCCTCGGCAATCGGGATAAATTGTATCGGTGAAACCAATCCGCGCTCGGGATGTTGCCAGCGTAGCAGCGCTTCAGCGCCGATAGCGCCCTGGAGGTTGACCTGTACCTGGTAGAAAAGCTGGAGTTGTTGGCGAGAGATCGCCTGTCGCAAGTCATCCGCCAGCGCGGCTCGGATGACCAATTCAGCCTGCATCGCGGGATCGAAGAAGCGTATGGTGTTGCGACCCGAGGTCTTGGCCTGATACATCGCGCTGTCGGCATGCTTGAACAGGTCATCCATGCTTGTCCCGTCGCCGCAGAACAGACCGATGCCGATGCTCGACGAGCTGTGGTGTTCAAACCCCTGGAGTGTGAAAGGCCGGTTCATGGAGGTAAGTATTTTTTCACCGACATCCTGAGCGGTTGTTGCTGCGACAGCGGCATCTTCACCCAGATCTTCGAGCATGACGACAAACTCGTCGCCACCCAGGCGGGCGACCGTGTCACCGCTTCTTACGCAATCCTGAAGCCGCTTGGCGACTTCGATCAGTAGCAGATCGCCGATGTTGTGCCCCCTGGTGTCGTTGAGTATCTTGAAGTTGTCCAGGTCAATGAACAGGATTGCGCCCTGCTTTTTGTGGCGTGCGCCGTTGGTCAGAGCCAGCTGTAGACGGTCACGCAGCAGGCTGCGGTTGGGCAGGTTGGTGAGTGCGTCATAGAAAGCAAGCCGGTGAATTTGCTCATCCGCTTCCTTGCGCACGGTGATGTCGGAAAACACCGAGACATAATGCGTGATTTGCCCCTCCGCATCGGTCACAGCCGTGGTGTCCAGCCATATCGGATAAACTTCACCATTCTTGCGGCGGCTCCAGAGTTCACCATGCCAGTATTTGTCGCGTGCGATGATTGCCCGCATGCGTGAGCTGAGCGCGGTATCCTCTCGCCCGGACTTGAGCAGGTCAGGCGTCTGTCCTATCGCCTCAGCTGCGCTGTAACCGGTTAATTCAGAGAAGGCATGATTGACGCGAAGGATAGTGTGATCACGGTC
Source organism: uncultured Gallionella sp. (assembly GCA_947084955.1). GTDB lineage: Bacteria > Pseudomonadota > Gammaproteobacteria > Burkholderiales > Gallionellaceae > Gallionella. Next base: position 28,368 of record CAMTUO010000017.1, on the reverse strand, counting down.
TGTGATCAGTATGCCTTCACGCGTCTCGAAAGCGATAGCCGCGATACGCAGATCCTGCTCGTTTTGTTTGCGGTCGCTGATATCAATGACTGAGCCGATGAACAGGCGCGTGCCAGCGACCCAGACTTCAGTTGCCTTGAGTTCCAGCGGAAAAACCTCACCTCCTTTTCGCGCGCCGACTACTTCACGGGTGTTCCACAAAACTGAGGATTTTCCGGTTTTCAGATAGCTTTCCAGATATCCGTCGTGTTGACTTCGATACGGTTCGGGCATTAACAGACTGATATTATGTCCCATCATTTCGTGACTGGAATAGCCGAAAATCCGTTCTGCAGCCGGGTTGAATGTTTGGATCACACCCCGCTCGTCAATGACGACAATGCCTATGCCTGCATTTTTCAGCACGGCGCTGCTGCGTGCCTCACTGCTGCGTAGCGCCTGTTCGACCGTGTCGCGCGCTTGCTTGCTCTGCTGCAGATGGGTAAGCAGTGCATTAAAGGCATGGGCCATACTGGCTATTTCATTGTCGCCTGTGACCTGTATGCTTCTGGAGAGATCGCCGTCCAACTCTATCGCCGACATGGTTTCCTGCAGCGTTTTTATCGGGCGCGTGTAGGCGCGAACCAGATACCAGATAATGAGGGATAACAGCAGTTGCAACACAAGCTGGCCAGTCCAGAGCCGAAACTTGACTTGCTGGATCCTTTTTTGATCGCTGGATAGATCGAGCAGCATGCTGGCCGCGCCGTTGACACTGCCCACTTTGACGTGATGACATGACAGGCAATCGGTACCCCTGAAGTCGTGGCTGACAATGAACGGCACGATGACTCGCAACATCGCGGGTTCTTTTTTGGTGCCGTTTGCAGCGATTTGCTGCGTATAAATGGCCCCTGTTTTGAGGACTTGTTGTTCAATTTCGTCGGCAGGCTGCTCTTCGGGGAGACCCGGACCGAACTGATCGGATACCTGCTGGGCACGGATGATGCGCAGAGACAGGATGTCTTTCGAATCCGCCATTTTGCGGATGTACAGCTTGCGGTTGGCGGGGTCTGTGATTGTCCCGGTTTCCATCAGCATGTTCATGCCGTTGATGACGCCGTCGGCTCTTGCCAGCGCACGTTCTTCGGCTGAAATAAGAATCCGCTCTTCGCCGCGATTCATGATCCAGTTTTGCGCCAGCAACAGAATGATGGCGACGGAACCCTGGATTAGCAGCACGAGTTTGACCTGCATGCTCAGTGCGTGCCATCGACTCATGCCGTTTCGAATCACTGCGGCGAACTTTGTTGAGAAAATTGGAATACCTCGCTGTCAGTCTGCCCCTCAATCATGCCGAGTGCACTTTACGGTAAATTAAACCAGTACAGAAATATGGTTTTTTCAAAGCCGCTTCAAGCTGAAAGCTTGAGTGCGGTCAAAGCCAGGCGTCGGCCCAGCGCCATGCACAGTTTTTTCTCCGCTTCGGTGACTGGCTGATCGCTGGCGGCGCCGGCTACATGGCTCGCACCGTAGGGTGTGCCGCCGCTTTGCGTACTGATCAGTTCAGGCTCGGAATACGGCAGGCCGGTGATCAGCATGCCGTGATGCAGCAGCGGCAACATCATCGACAACAGCGTGGATTCCTGACCGCCGTGCAGGCTGCTGGATGAGGTGAACAGGGCGGCGGGTTTGCCGGCCAGGCCGTGTTTCACCCACAGCGATCCCGTGCCATCCCAGAAGTATTTCATGGCGGCGGCCATGTTGCCAAAGCGCGTCGGGCTGCCCAATGCCAGGCCGATGCATTCTTCCAGGTCCGCGAGCTCGGCGTAAGGTGCACCGCTGTCGGGTATGGCCGCTTCGGTTGCTTCGCATACGCTGGAGACACGCGGCACGGTACGCAGTCGGGCGCGCACGCCGGCGACCTGTTCTACGCCGCGCGCGATGAGTTGCGCCATTTGCCGGGTCGCGCCGTGCTGGCTGTAATACAGCACCAGTATTTCTTTGTCGGTTATCATGCGCAGATTATAACAAGTAAATCGCGCAGCGATTCGTTTGTTCCCTCTCCCTCAGGGAGAGGGTTTGGGTGAGGGAACGGACTTGGCAATTTTGCAAGTTGTCGCCTTATAGACGAAATCCCTGCGAGAATTTTTATCAGTGGGGCGGCATCTTTGCCAAGCCCGCATAAGGGATCAACCATGCAACGTCAGCACGTACAGACATTCATGCGCTTTGTGATGGCGCGCTTTAATCAGGAACGCTGCGCACAGATCGCCGCCAGCCTGACTTTTACCACGCTTTTGTCGCTGGTGCCGCTGATTACGATTGCGCTGACGCTGTTCTCGGCCTTTCCAGTGTTTGTCGATTTTTCCAGCGAGATCAAACGTTATCTGCTGGGCAATCTGATGCCGGCCACGGCCGGCAGGGTGATCGCCCAGTATACCGAGCAGTTTGCCGAGAGTGCGGGGCGGCTGGGCGTGCTGGGTGTGATTTTCCTGACGGTTACGGCGATGCTGATGATGCAGACGATTGATCAGGCATTCAATACCATCTGGCGGGTCACAAGGGTGCGCCCCATGTTCAAGCGCATGGTCGTTTATTGGGCGGTGCTGACGCTGGCCCCGGTGCTGGTGGGTGCGAGCCTGTCGCTGACTTCCTGGCTGGTCGGCTTGTCCATGGGGTATGCCAAACACATTCCCGTCTTCGGGGTCGGCATGCTCCGCGCCTTGCCGGTGTTGTTTACCACGCTGGCATTTGCCCTGCTGTTCCGGCTGGTGCCCAATCGCTATGTACCAGTCACACACGCGCTGATCGGCGGGGTCGTGGCCGCAATGCTGTTCGAGACGATGAACCGCGTGTTCGGCTATTACATCAGCCATTTTCCGACCTATAAACTGGTGTACGGGGCATTCGCCAGCGTGCCGATTTTTCTGATGTGGGTGTATTTTTCCTGGCTGACGATATTGCTGGGCGCTGTGGTGACGGCGTCACTGCCGCACTGGCGCACACCGGAGACGCCCTATTTGCCGGCGGTGGTCAAAATGCTGGATGCCTTGCGGGTGTTGCAAACTATGTCGCGCGGTATGCGGCAGGGTGCCGTGATGACCATCCCGGCGTTGTCGCGCGTACTGCATCTGGGTTTTTATACGCTGGAAGAAATCATGGAGCGTCTGGTCAGCGCGAATCTGGTGAGTAAAGTGGAAGGCCAGGGCTGGCTGATGGTTAAAAGTGCGGAACATATCCGTGCGACGGAGCTCTTGCATCTGTTCGTGCTGGATCGCAGCGTGCTGCTGGCCGAGCAGGGGGATGACCCGCTTAAATTATGGCTGGCGACCTGTGCGGCTGAACTGGAACACAAGACGGACGTGAGTCTGGCGGCGCTGTTTGAACGCGTGCCTTGATATCTGTCTGTGGCAAGGTTGCAGGATGGTTTAACGCATAGTTCCGTGTAAAACGCGTGGTTATTGCAGTCGGTTTAGGATATTATCGTTTGGATGAAGCCGTATTTTGAGGTGTTGCAGCGTGTCCGCCGTTGTCGGCGATTGCAGGGTCGCGGCAGCAAAACCCGGAAAATCAGGGAGTCTGATGAGTAAATTATGGATGGGTATGTTGCTGATGGTGCTGTCGCTGCACGCAGCGTTTGCAGCGGACGCGCTGGAAATCGGTATCTGGCCGTATATGAGCACTCAGGCGCTGCTTACCACCTATCATCCGCTGCAAGTTTATCTGGAACAACGCCTGCACAGACCGGTGTTCTTTGTCACTGCCCCTGATCAGAAAACCTTTGTTGAGCGTACGCAAAAAGGTCAATACCGTTTTGCGCTGACCGCACCGCATTTCGCACGTTTTGCACAACTGGACGCAGGCTATGTGCCGATGTTGAGAGGTAAAAGCAACGGCGTCGGCTTGTTACTGGTGGATAAAAACAGCACCTTGCACGACATCGAAGATTTACGCGGGAAAGTCATCACGTTGCCGGACAGGATAACGTCCACTGCCATGGTCGCCCTGCTTGCTTTGCGTGATCATGGGCTGGAACCGGAAAGAGACATTACCGTACACTATTCGATATCACATAACAGCGCGGTGCTGTCTGTGCTGCGCGGAGAAAGCGCGGCGGCTGCAACCACCGGGAATATACTGGAGCAGATGCCGGACAATATAAAAAACGCCGTCAAAATTCTGGCAAAAACCCGCGAAACCATGTCGGCGGTTTTTATTGCGAATCGCGACGTGCCCGTTCCAGAAGTGGCTGAGCTTACCGGTATTTTGCTGGACTTTGTCGAACGCACACCTGAAGGCGTGAAGTTCATCAAGGATCGCGGCTATCAGGGCTTGAGACGGCCGACTGAGACGGAAATGCAGGCACTGGACCCGTATGTGATTGAGCTTAAAAAATCACTGGCGGAAGTGCCATGAAGTCTTTCTCGCTCGCACGCTCGTTGCGTTTCAAGCTGATACTCGCCAGCTTTCTTGTCGAACTGATCATGCTGACTTTTCTGGTCAGCAACAGCGTGCGCGTGATGCGGGAACATCTGCTCGATCAGGCCCGGGTGCGCATGGAGGAGATCCGCCCTTTGCTGAATGCCTCACTGGCGGCGGCCCTCGCCGAACGGGATTACGGCACCATGGACAGCGTGCTGAAGCAGGTGCATCAGGATCGCGGTATCACCTATCTGGTGTTGCTCGACAATACCGGGAAAATGGTCGCTTCCGAGGGATGGGCCGCCGGACAGGCCTTGCCAGCGACGGATACGGATATGACGCGGGCTGTACCCGGCGGCGTGTTCCATACGCAAATTCCGATTCAGATCGCCGCTCAGGAATATGGCATGCTGCATCTGGGGATATCCACGCATTTTTTGACGGAGGCGAAATCCAGCATCCTGCGTCAGAGTCTAATGATCGCCGCGCTGGAAATCGTGCTCTCCCTGTTGCTGCTGGCCGGAATCGGTCTCTGGCTGACGCGTCATCTGTCCATGCTGACGCGCGCCAGTGTGGGCGTTGCCCAAGGCAACTTCGATATTCATGTGCCGGTGCAGGGGGATGACGAGATTGCCAGTCTGAGCGTGGCGTTCAACGCGATGACCCTGGCGGTGCGTTCGCGTGTCGGTGAGCTTGAACAATCGGAAGGAAAGCAGCGCCGCTACCGTGCCGAGGCGGAAGGAGAGCGTGCACGCATGGTGTCACTGCTGGGCGCGATGAATCAGGGTATCCTGTTTGTCGGCGTTGATAATGGCGTGGTGTATTTCAATCCGGCTTTTCTGCGCATGTGGATGATTGCCGAGGGGGAAAGTCTGATCGGCAAACCTGCATCCGAGGTGCTGAGTCTGTCTGCCAATGTGTTGTCGCAGCCGGATCATTTTTCGCGCTTTTTGCTGGATGTGACCAGCACCCATGAAGTGAGCGAAAACTTCGAGATACACATGGCCGACGGGCGGGTGGTCACCCAGATCAGCTATCCGGTGCGCGATGCGGATTTCCGTTTTGTCGGACGTTTGTGGGTGTATGAAGATATCACCAAGGCGCGCCAGACCGCCGAGCAGTTGATTTATCTGGCGGAGCGCGATTCATTGACGGGCCTGTATAACCGGCGCCGTTTTCAGGAAGAACTGGACCGTTTTATCACCGATGCCGACCGGCGCAAATCACAGGGTGCGCTGCTGTTCTTCGATCTGGATGAATTTAAATACGTCAACGACACCTTCGGTCATGGCGCAGGGGATGCGATGCTGATCCGTATCGCGGGCGAAGTGGGCAAGCTGATACGGCGCAATGAGGTGTTCAGTCGGCTCGGGGGCGATGAATTTGCCATTCTGATGCCTGAAGCCGAGCGTCGGGAAATCGAGGCGCTGGCTGAACGTATCGTGCGTGCGGTTGCGCAGATTCCGTTTCGTTTTGAGGCGCAGAACCTGCGGCTGACCGCCAGTCTCGGTATCGCGCTGTATCCTGAAAGCGCATCCAACGGCGAGGACCTGATCGCCCATGCGGATGCGGCCATGTATCAGGCCAAGGGGGCGGGCAAGAACGCCTGGCGTGTTTATCGCTCCGATATGGATATGTCGCAGGCCATGGTGACGCGACTGTCGTGGAATGACCGCATCAGCCATGCGCTGGAAAACGATCTGCTGGTGCTGCACTTTCAGGGGGTGTTTCACATCGATGATGCCTCCACGCTCTCGCATCTGGAAGTGCTGGTGCGTATGCGGGATAAGGAGGCGCCGGGCGGTTTTATCATGCCCGGTCATTTCATTCCGTTTGCCGAAAAGAGCGGGAAAATTCTGGATATCGACCGCTGGGTGATCGCCACCAGCATCGCCCTGCTGGGCAGTTCGCCGGCGATTCCGTCGCTGGCGGTGAATATTTCCGGACGTTCCTTTGATGAGCCTACTCTGCCGCAATATATCAGCGAGTTGTTGAAAGCGCATGGTGTGGCGCCGCAACGCCTGCTGGTGGAGTTGACCGAGACGTCAGCCGTGACGGATCTGCACGATGCGCAGCGTTTTATCGAGGCGCTGCGGCAAACCGGCTGCACGGTCTGCCTGGATGACTTTGGTACGGGCTTTTCCTCGTTCGCCTATCTTAAACATCTGAATGCCGATATCCTGAAAATTGACGGTCTGTTTATCCGCGATCTGGTCAATTATCACGATAATCAGGTGTTCGTCAAAGCGATCGTGGATGTGGCGCGCGGCTTGCGCAAGACCACCGTGGCGGAATTTGTTGAGGATGCGGAAACGCTGGAAATGCTCAGGCAGTTCGGTGTCGATCAGGCGCAGGGTTATCACCTCGATATGCCGCGGGGCGATCATCCTGCGCTGAATGTTTGAAAGCGAATGAAATATGCCATGCATTTGGGTAAGTTAAAGCTTCATCACCAACGCACGATGAAATTGGCACGTTCCACGTCACCCTTAACCCCTGTGAGCCGCCGAAGATAGTCTGCAAAAAGCGGTGATTTTAGGCGAGCACTGTTTGAGCTCCGCAGTGGAGCACGTTGTGTGTGCGCCACAAGGGCGAGTTGCGCAGCCCCGCTTGTTTGTTGACTATCGAGGGAACATCGCCTGCCTGCAGTATGCATGACAGGCGATGCGGTAAACCGGGGACGCCTTCTTTTTGGTTACTTTCTCTTGGCGAGGCAAGAAAAAGTAACCAGCCGCCGGGCTGCCCCCGGCATATGTAAATCGTGAATCGAAGCGCTCATTGCAAATCACATCGAGCCAAAAAATCAGGCTTACCGTTACGGGATTGCGCGTACGGTGCGTTCTTCTGCGGACGCCTTGATGAAACCAAACTGGGCATAGGCATCCTGAGCGTTGTCCGTGCCGAGAAATTTCAGATATTCCGCCGCGGCTTTGGCATGGGGTGCAGTGGGTACGCTGCCGGCCAGATAATTGACTTCATTTTTCATGCTGTCTTTTTCAGGCAGATTCACGACGCCGACCGGTTGCTGGTGCGCAAGCGCATTCTGGAATTCGGTCGCCCAGACGATGCCCACATCCACGGTGCCCGCCTTGATGCCGTCCGGGATTTCCCGGTGGTGTACCACGGTAAAGTGCACATTCGGGGCACCGTCGCAGTCCTGGCATTCTTTCCCGGCTGAAAGTTTGTCCCATAATCCATTGTTCTGCAAAACTTTTTTGGCATAAAACTGCATGATTCCCTCATTGACCGGATTGGGGAGCATGACGCGCAGTTCTGGACGGCCCAGATCGGCGATTCCGTTGATGTTTTTAGGGTTGCCACGGGCGACCATCAGCACCAGCTGGTTATGCATATAGGTCATATAGTCCAGACCTTTGCCTGCGCCCTTGAGTTTTTGCATCGAGCCCATGTCAACCATGCCGAAGGTGTCCGGCGTCATCGCGTAGTCCTTGTCCTTGAATGTCCAGCCGCCTGCAAGGATGGCTTTCATTACCTTGCCGGGGGGCATGGTGATGACGCCGACGATGTCGTGATGCTGTTTCTGGAAGGCATGCACAACCGCTTCCATGGCGAAAAACTGATTTCCGGCCAGCCAGATATTCAATCCGGTTTTACCAGTCTGCATCAGTTGGATGGCTTCTTCACTTTTAACGATGCGTCCGTCCGGGAAGAAGACACGGATATCCTCGTCCTTGTCTGCGGGAATGACTTCGAGTTTTTGAACGCTGACCTGAGTCGGGGTATCGGGTGCGGCGTAAGTTGTTGAGGCGGTAAGCGTGGAGAGGGTGATTAAAAGTGTGGCAACGATCCGGTTCGGTTTCATGCTTTTCCTTTCTGTAACGTGAAATTCGCGCAAGCGCTCGTTTGTCCCCTCTCCCCCTGGGAGAGGGTTTGGGTGAGGGAGCGGGCATGGCAAGTGTGCGAATGATTGACCACTGGACACTAAACCTGCGTGAATCATGGTTTGAGGTGGCTGCTGCCATGCTCGTTAGTTGGCTTACGGGTGAAATCAGCGGCAATTGTAGCGGTTTATTTCATTGAGATATATTGTAATGCGTATTTTTGGTGTGGAAGCCGTATGAAGGTAAAGGTTGAGCATAGTTGACGCAATCGTTTAGAATGCGCTACCTGTCTTTTGGAATCCCATTTTGTCCCCGAACGCCTTAGTCGAAATTCGCGATCTTAACTTTACCTACGACAAGCGCCCCGTTCTGAAGGGGATCAACATGACTTTCCCCAAGGGGAAGTTGGTCGCTATCATGGGTTTGTCCGGTTGCGGCAAGACCACGCTGCTGCGTCATATCGGCGGCGCGTTGAAGCCTACCCGGGGATATGTCAAGATGGACGGACAGGTGATGCATGAGCTGGACCAGGACGGACTGTATGCAATGCGGCGGAAAATGGGCATGTTGTTCCAGTTTGGCGCGCTGTTTACCGATATGTCCGTGTTTGACAATGTGGCGTTTCAGATGCGTGAACATACGGATTTGCCGGAAGACCTCATTCACAGTCTGGTGAACATGAAACTGAATGCAGTCGGGTTGCGCGGGGCGCAAGATATGATGCCCTCGGAATTGTCGGGCGGCATGGCGCGGCGCGTGGCGCTGGCGCGTACGGTTGCGCTGGATCCGATGCTGATCATGTATGATGAGCCGTTTGCGGGTCTGGATCCGATTTCAATGACGGTGATCGGCGACCTGATCCGCAGTCTGAACGATGCGCTGGGGGCGACGTCAATTATTGTCACGCACGATATTCAGGAGTCATTGAAAATTGTGGATTATGTCTATTTCATGGCCAGCGGGGTGATTGTGGCGGAAGGCACGCCCGATGAACTGCGTGCCAATGAAACGGACTTTGTGCGCCAGTTTGTGCATGGCGAAATGGATGGTCCGGTACCTTTCCATTACCCTGGCGTTGATTATCGCCAGGATTTAAATTTGCGAGCTTAAACTATGCCTGTGGCGAAAACTATCAGATCGATTGGAAGTCGCGTCGTCAACGCTGTATGGCGTATGGGTGTGGCGTCGCGTTTCTTTTTTCTGACCATACTCTATTCCGGGACCAGTTTCCGGCGTTTTCATCTGATCATCAAGGAATTGTTCTCGACCGGGGTCATGTCGCTGATCATCATTATCGTGGCCGGTTTGTTTGTCGGCATGGTGCTGGGCCTGCAAGGCTATGAGACGCTCAAGCGTTATGGTTCGGAATCAGCGCTGGGTGTGATGGTCGCGCTGGGGCTGGTGCGGGAGCTGGGGCCGGTGATGGCCGCGCTGCTGTTTGCCAGCCGGGCGGGATCGGCGATGACTGCGGAAATCGGGTTGATGAAAGCGACCGAACAGATTTCGGCGATGGAAATGATGGCGGTGAATCCGATCGCGCGTATTGTCGCGCCCCGCTTCTGGGCGGGCGTGATCTCCATGCCGCTGTTGGCTGCGATGTTCAGTGCGGTGGGTATATTTGGCGGCTATCTGGTCGGTGTGGTGAATATCGGGGTGGATGAAGGTTCGTTCTGGTCGCAGATGCAGGCGGCGGTGGATTTTCGCCAGGACATCATGAATGGCGTGATCAAGAGCATCGTGTTTGGGACGGTGGTAACGCTGATCGCGCTGTTTGAAGGGTTTGATGCGCCTCCCACCGCGGAAGGGGTGTCGGGGGCGACGACGCGCACGGTGGTGACTTCATCGCTGGCGATTCTGATGCTGGATTTTGTGTTGACTGCAATCATGTTTAGAGGGGCTTGAGGAATGGAACGTACGACGCTGGATTTGTGGGTGGGTATATTTGTGGTGGGCGGTATCGCCGCCCTGGTGATGTTGGCGCTGAAAGTCGGGAACCTCGGGACATACAATGTGTCCGATACCTATAAAGTGCACGCCTATTTTTCCAATATTGGTGGTTTGAAACCCAAAGCCTCCATCCGGGCCTCCGGTGTCGTGGTCGGCCGGGTGACTGAAATCAGTCTGGATACAAAGCGCTATGAAGCGAACGTGGTGATGAGTCTGGATAAACGTTACCCGTTTCCCAAAGATACGTTTGCCAATATTCTGACGTCCGGTTTGCTGGGGGAGCAATATATTGGTCTGATGCCGGGCGGAGACACTGAGATGTTGAAAAACGGCGATGAAGTCAAACAGACGCAATCGGCGATGGTGCTGGAAGATTTGATCAGTAAATTCATGTACAGCAAGGCCGCGGAACCGGCTAAATAACTTAAAGGAATGGCGATGAAGAAATTAATGGCGGGAATGATTGCAGGTTTGTTGTGTGTGATCGGTAGCGCGCAGGCGGAAATCGTTGCGCCGGATGCGCTGGTGAAGGGCATTGCTCAGGACGTCATTACCATCGTCAAACAGGACAAGGATATTCAGTCCGGCAATCAGAAAAAACTGCTGGCGCTGGTGGATGCCAAAATTCTGCCAAACTTTGATTTTACGCGCATGACGCAACTGGCTGCCGGCAAGTACTGGCGTCAGGCCACGCCCGAGCAAAAGACCGCCCTGGTGACTGAGTTCCGTAACATGCTGGTGCGCACCTACACCAAGGCGTTCACCTTGTATCGCGACCAGAGTATTGAAGTTGCGCCATTGAAACTTGTCGCAACCGATACGGAAACCACCGTCAAGACCAAAATTTCCAAGACGGGCGGGCAGGCAACAGCGGTTGATTATCAGATGAAAAAATCGGCCGACGGGTGGAAGGTTTTTGATGTCACGATAGAAGGTGTCAGCATGGTGACCAGCTATCGCGGAACCTTTGCAAGTCAGATCGAGAAGCAGGGCACCGTTGCTCAGGGTATTGATGCGCTGATCAAATCGCTGGCTGACATGAATGCCGGAGCAGCCAATGGATCGCTGAAAAAGGCCGATGCAAAGTGATTAAACGGGAAGGTGATCGTTTGATGCTTGCCGGCCGGTTGAACATATCGACGGTGCCGGCAGTATATGAGGCGGGTTTGCAGGAATTGATTGAAGCGGATCTGACGGTGGATTGGGCTGGTGTGGAAGCCGTCGATTCGGCGGCGGTCAGCATGTTGCTGGGCTGGGCAAGAGCGGCGCAGAGTAAGCAGCGCACCTTGAAGGTCGCGAACCTGCCCGCCGATTTGTTGAGCCTGGCTGACCTGTATGGTGTGGCCGACATGCTTCCGCACTGATTCACGTTATTAGCGCAACAGACCGGACTTGTCCGGCATTTATTACATCCAATTTTAAGGTTACCATGGTTACTCCTGAAAGCATCCGAATTGATATCGCGAAAAACATGGCGACAACGCATCTGACGGTTACCGGTGACGGACAGCATTTTGAAGCGGTCGTGGTCAGCGATGAATTCGCGGGCAAGAACCGCATCCAGCGCCAGTCGCTGGTCTATAAAACACTGGGCGACCGGATGACGGGTGAAATTCACGCACTGTCCATGAAAACCTTTACCCCTGAAGAGTGGGAGAATATTGGTAAGTAGTAAGTGGTGAGTGGTAAGTGGGGCTATAAACCCACTCGCTACTCGCTACGCGCTACGCGCTATTCAATCTATGCAAAAACTCGCAATACAAGGTGGTTACCCGCTTGGCGGTGAAGTGCGCATCTCCGGCGCAAAAAATGCCGCATTACCGATCATGTGCGCCAGTTTGCTCACAGCAGACGAGCTGCATCTGGGCAATTTGCCCGACATGCATGACGTGATGACGATGGTCAGGCTGCTCGAACAGATGGGGGTGCGCGTAGCTCAGAGCACGCAGGCAGCGACCTTCAACGCGGCGCAGGTCGACAAGCTGGTTGCGCCCTATGACATGGTGAAAACCATGCGGGCAGCGATACTGGTGCTGGGGCCGTTGCTTGCGCGCTTCGGTGAGGCGCGCGTATCTTTGCCGGGCGGCTGTGCCATCGGCACACGACCCGTCGATCTGCATATCAAGGGCCTGATCGCAATGGGCGCCGAGATACACATTGAACACGGTTATATTCATGCGACAGCCCAAAGGTTGCGCGGTGCGCACATCTGTTTCGATCTGATCAGCGTGACCGGCACCGAAAATCTGATGATGGCGGCGGTGCTGGCCGACGGCGTCACGGTGCTGGAAAATGCCGCGCGTGAACCGGAAGTGGTTGATCTGGCCAACTGTCTGATTGCGATGGGTGCCAGGATAGACGGGGCGGGCAGCGACAAGATCACCATCGAAGGCGTGGCATCGCTGCATGGCGCGAGCTATACGGTGATGCCGGACCGCATCGAGAGCGGCACGTTTCTGGTGGCGGCAGCGGCAGCAGGCGGTCATGTCACGCTGACGCATACCCGCGCCGATATTCTGGACAGCGTGCTGGACAAGTTGCGCGAAGCGGGTGCGATTATCGACGTCTCGGAAGATCGCATCAGTCTTGCGATGAATGGACGCCCGCGTGCGGTCAATGTGAGAACGGCGCCTTATCCGGCCTTCCCGACCGATATGCAGGCGCAGTTCATGGCGCTGAATGCGATTGCCGAGGGCAGTTCCATCGTGGTGGAGACGATCTTCGAGAATCGCTTCATGCACGTGCAGGAATTACAGCGTCTGGGTGCGAAAATCGAGATTGAGGGCAATACCGCCGTGATACAGGGCTGCGCACAACTGGAGGCGGCGACCGTGATGGCGACTGATTTGCGCGCCTCCGCATCGCTGGTAATTGCGGGTCTGGTGGCGCAGGGCGAAACCATCATCGACCGGATCTACCATCTCGACCGCGGCTATGAACATATCGAGTCCAAGTTGTCGGCACTGGGCGCGAAAATACGACGTATTAAATAGTAAGTGGAGAGTGGTAAGTTGTCAGTGCCATTTGCTTGGCAACCTGTCGCTCACTCACCACTTGCCACTTACCATTGACCACTTATTGTGAAAAATATGATTACAATCGCGCTGTCCAAGGGCCGCATTTTTGAAGAAACCTTGCCGCTGCTGGCGGCCGCCGGCATCACCGCGCTGGAAGATCCTGAATCATCACGCAAGCTGATACTGGATACGAATCGTGCGGATGTGCGTCTGATTATCGTGCGCGCGTCTGACGTGCCGACCTATGTGCAATACGGCGCGGCGGACATCGGCGTGGCGGGCAAGGACGTGTTGAACGAGCATGGCGGTGAAGGGCTGTATCAGCCGCTGGATCTGAATATCGCGCGCTGCCGGATGATGGTGGCGGCGCACAATGATTTCGACTACGAATCGGCGGTCAGGCAAGGCGCGCGTCTGCGTGTGGCGACCAAATACGTGAAGGTGGCGCGCGAGCATTTTGCGGCCAAAGGCGTTCATGTCGACCTGATTAAGCTGTACGGTTCGATGGAGTTGGCACCCCTGGTGGGATTGTCCGATGTGATCGTCGATCTGGTCAGCAGCGGGAATACCCTCAAAGCCAACCACCTGAAAGCGGTCGAGCACATCGGCGATATTTCTTCGCGTCTGGTGGTGAATCAGGCTGCCTTAAAGCTCAAACGCGGCACGATACAGCCGATGCTGGATGCGTTTGCACACGCGTTGAACCGGTAATCCGCGAAGCCGGATTGCCGGCGCAGCCTATTTCGACTCCCTCACCTGATCCATGATGGCCTGTACATCGGTTTCCCAATGATCGAAGATGGGTTTTAAGGTCGGGTCGGGAAACAGTGATTCCAGCATTTTCGGGTGGCTGGCCACCAGGATGGCCTGATCGCCTTCCGCAAAAATGGTGATATTGAGTGGCAGGAAAGGCATCAGTTCCGGATACCGGGCGGACATTTCCTTCACTTCCTGGTATTTTCCGAAAAACACCACGCGGTACATATCGCTCTGGAATTGGCGTTTTGCCAGATTTTCATTCACTTCCTGCAAGCGCGTGATGGTGTAGCCGTGGCGGGTGATGGCGTTTTGCAAGATCATCATCGCTTCCGGAAACTCGTGTGTGGCGCGCGCCATGATCAGACCTTCCGCCGTGGCGGAGAACGGTATGCAGCACAGTGCACACATGCAAATAATTGATTTTAAGATAATTTTCATAATGTCGCCTCTTCCAGGATGGAGGTGTAACTCCGGCTCATCTGATCGCACAGTTCATTGAGTTCGGCGTTATTGAACAAGGCGCTCAAGACCTTGGGATTGACCGTCATGACTTTGACCTTGCCATTCTGCTCGAATATGGTGACGCGGCACGGCAGGAACATGCCCACGCGCGGATCAATACCCAATACCTGATTTAGCAGGCTGACATTGCAGAAATACACGATGACCTGATTGGGGTTCTCGTTCTCATGCGCCGTCAGGCCGTATTCCAGTTTCTGTACCCGGCCGTAGAAAAAGTTATTGGTGGTGATCGCGGCCTTGATGTTTTCAACCGTCGTCTTCAGGTCATACGGCGAATCACGCACAATAACCGGGCTATCCACATGCAGCAGCTGTGCACTGGCCGGCAACGGCTGATTCTGCAGGCTGCGTATATAGCTGACCAGATCGTTGATGTCCTTTTCCGGCATGCCCGTCTGGTAAAACGAGACCATCGGCGTGCCTACCCGGCCCTTCATCAGGGTCGCCTTGATCATCGCATCGCTGGCAGCGGCAAGAAACCCCGGATTATTCAATGCGGGCGCCATGATGGGCAAATCGCGCGGGCGCGAAAAGGTGACGCCGGTTCCCTTGCTGCCTTCCGCGTTCTCGCCATGACAGGCGATGCAGTTTTGATCGAATAATTTCTTGCCGTGGGCGGGGTTTCCCTTAATTCTGGCGGATGAAAAAGCCACAGGAGGCTGTTTATTCCATGCGCGTACAAAATGCACGAGTGCGTCGATTTCCTCAGGCTGCAACTGGCTGAAGGCGGGCATCACGCGGCCCGGGCGGCCAGCCATAATGGTTTTGCGTACGTAATCATCACTGATGCTCGCCTGAAACGAGGGCAGCGCAAGCGGCACGCCGATGCCGCCCATTCCACTGGAGCCGTGACAGGCCGCACAGTTTCGATCATACAGTTGGGCGCCTGTGGGGGCTGCCTGAGCTTGCACGATACCCAGCCATAAAAAAACAATCAGATAAAAGTGACGAATTAACATGTTGTCATCCTAAAGTAAGACCAGTCTGGTGAAGAATCGCAGTCGTCTGAATATACCGCAATTTTGCTGGCGCATGTAAACCGGCTCATGCAGCCGTGCCGGATGCTTCCATTTCCACGCCTTCGATGTTGGCCTGCTCTGCAAGAAAACGCAGGTAATGGCGTAATGCAGCCACGTACGCTTTCTGACGAAGCGACATGGCAACTGCGCCGCGTACCGCTTCAAAAGGCTGAACCACACCGGGATCGCGACGCAAAACTTCCACCACATGCAAGCCGAAACGGCTGTGCACCAGACGTGGCAGCACGCCCACTTCGGATTTTCCGAACAGCTCACGCGCAAACTCCGGTGCGCAGTCACTGATGGCCAGCCAGCCCAGATCACCGCCCAGCGTACTGCTCGGACAATTGGAGAGTTCCTCTGCGGCCCTGGCAAATCCGTCTTGTGCCGCATCATCATGACAACGTACGTCCAGCAAGGCGGCCTCTGCGCGCAGGCGTAACGCCACTACGTTCACGCCTTCGGTCACCGCAAACAGGATGTGGCGCGCATGCACTTTTTCGCCGCTGTGATAGGTGGCAAGGTGAGCGTCGTAATGGCGACGGCAATCTTCATCGGCCGGATCGGGAAAGGTCAGCATCTCCTCCAGCAGCGCTTCAATGGCGCTGACGGCCTCCTCACTGATGACGCCGCCATCACCTGGTATATCGTCTGCGGCCAGCAGTCCGCGGCTCTGCGCGGTCTGGCGCAGCAGCTCGGTACAGGCGCGCTGGCGCAGTTCGTCATCACTAAGTATTTCATCGGGCGAGTTGAGAGGAATGCCGTTGATACGTGCCGTTATCGCATCGCTCATGATTTCACCTGTTGCCTGGTAAGTTGAGACGGCGAGCGCGCACCATCTGGTACGGGCGCAGCAAATACCCCAGCGTGCCAAAGCCGCTCCATACATGCACCAGACGCGTGAACGGGAACAGCAGGAAGATGGTCATGCCGAGCACCACATGAAAAAGGTAAGGCCACGGCACATCGACCAGCACTTGTGCATCGACTGCACGCAGCGTGACGATGCGTTGCGCCCAATCGGCCAGCACCAGCATGACGTTGCCGTCCGAGTGGGCCCATGAGTATGGCAGCGTGATCAGGCCCACCAGCAGTTGCACCCACAGGATGACGAGAACGGCGATGTCCGTGGGGTGGCTGGTGGCGCGGATTCTTGCATCGAACACGCGGCGATGGATCAGCAGCGTCAAGCCGATGAAGCACAGCACTCCCGCAGTCCCGCCCGAGTAGATCGCAATCATCTGCTTGACCGGAACCTGCACGAAGGTGCTGTAGAACGAGTGCGGCGTCAGCAGGCCCAGCAGGTGGCCGAAGAACAGGAACAGCACGCCTGCGTGGAACAGGTTGCTGCCCCAGCGTAAGCTACCGGTGCGCAGCAGTTGCGATGAGTCGCTCTTCCAGGTGTACTGGTCGCGGTCAAAACGGATCAGGCTGCCCAGCAGAAACACGGTCAGGCAAATATAGGGATAAACACCAAAAATAAAACCGAACGGCGTGCTCATAGCGGCGCTCCTTGTGCTGATTGGTCCTTGCGGACGATGTGGATAGGTTGCGGCTGACCGGGGCGTGTCTGCCCCTCTGAAGCACAGCCATCGAAAACAACAGGCTCGGCCCAGCTTTCATCCAGCGGCGGTTCAGGCGCAAGGTTGACGGCTTGCACGGTTTCGCCTGCCAGCTCCAGCAATGCGTTCAAGATGCCGGCATAACGGCTTTGGCGCTGCTGCAAGGCGGCGAAGATCACGCTGAAAATATGCGCCATCTCGGACAGAAACGCGCGTGCCTCTGGCGGCGGCTGGGTGGAGACGAATTCCAGCACAGCGGGCAGATAATCCGGCAATTCACCCGGCGCCAGGAATAACCCTGCTTTTTCATAGGTTTGCGCAAGGTCTATCATGGCGGGTCCGCGTTCACGGGAATCCCCGTGTACATGCTCGAACAGGTGCAAGGAAGTCTTGCGCCCCCGATCGAACAGATCCACATAGGCTTCCTCGATGTCGAACCCGTCGCCTGCCATCAGGCTGTTGATCAGGCCATCCAGTTCAGCCAGCCTGCCGGATGACAGTGCCGCCTCCAGGTGCAGTGCGGCCTTCATTTCCGGCAGGTGCCGGCGCAGCGTCGCATCCGGATAGGACAGCAGTTTCGCAAATACCCTCAAGGTAACGGTCGCGTTTTTCATGATTAAACCTTCAGCGAAATCGGTATGGTGCGTTTTTTGGCGCCGCCAAACAGGCTGGCATCACTCGCACCGTCGGAGCAGCCGTTGCCGAACGAAAAGCCGCAGCCGCCGCGCACGTCAAAGGTATTCTCCGCGTATTCACGGTGTGCACTCGGTATCACGAAGCGGTCCTCGTAGTTGGCAATCGCCATCACCTGATACATTTCTTCGACTTCTGCCTGAGTCAGGCCCACCTGTTCCAGAACCGCCAGATTGACATGATTGTCCACGTGTTTGCTGCGCTGATAGGCGCGCATCGCCAGCATGCGTTCCAGTGCGCGCGTGACCGGCGCGGTGTCGCCCGCTGTCAGCAGATTGGCCAGATATTTGACCGGGATGCGCAACTGACTCACATCGGGTATCTCGCCATTGCTGCCGATCTGACCCGCATTCGCGGCAGCGCTGATCGGCGATAAAGGCGGTACATACCAGACCATGGGCATGGTGCGGTATTCAGGATGCAGTGGCAGGGCTACCTTCCAGTCCACGGTCATCTTGTAGACAGGACTCTTGCGCGCCGATTCCAGCCAGGCTTCCGGTATGCCGTCAATTCTTGCCTGTGCGATCACCTTGGGATCATGCGGATCGAGGAACACATCGAGCTGTGCCTGATACAGATCACGGTCGTGTTCGACGCTTGCCGCCGCTTCGATACGATCCGCGTCATACAGCAGCACGCCCAGATAGCGGATGCGACCGACGCAGGTTTCGGAACACACGGTCGGTTGCCCTGCTTCGATTCTGGGGTAGCAGAAGATACATTTTTCGGCCTTGCCGGACTTCCAGTTGTAGTAGATTTTCTTGTACGGGCAACCGGAGACGCACATGCGCCAGCCGCGGCATTTGTCCTGATCGATCAGCACGATGCCGTCCTCTTCCCGTTTGTAGATCGAACCGGACGGGCAGCTCGCCACGCAGGCCGGATTCAGGCAGTGTTCGCACAGGCGCGGCAGATACATCATGAAGGTGTTTTCAAATTGGCCGTACATCTCCTTCTGGATGTCGTCGAAATTCCTGTCACGGCTGCGTTTGGAAAATTCGCCGCCGAGAATCTCTTCCCAGTTCGGGCCCCACTCGATCTTTTCCATGCGCTGGCCGGTAATCAGGCTGCGCGGACGCGCGGTGGGGGCCGCCTTCATTTCCGGTGCGGATTGCAGATGCTCATAGTCAAAGGTGAACGGCTCGTAGTAATCGTCGATCTCGGGCAGGTTCGGGTTGGCGAAGATGCGCATCAACAGCTTCCATTTTGCACCCTGGCGCGGCTCAATTTTTCCACTCGGTTTGCGCATCCAGCCGCCGTTCCATTTGTCCTGATTCTCCCATTCCTTCGGGTATCCGATGCCGGGTTTGGTCTCCACATTGTTGAACCAGGCGTATTCCATGCCGGGGCGCGAGGTCCAGACATTCTTGCAGGTGACCGAACAGGTGTGACATCCGATGCATTTGTCGAGATTCAGCACCATGCCGATTTGTGCGCGTATTTTCATAGCAATTCTCCTGTCGCAGGCTCGGTTCGCGGTGCGGCTGCCTCGTCCATCCAGTCCACCTTGGCCATTTTGCGTACCACCACGAATTCATCGCGGTTGGTGCCTATCGTACCGTAGTAGTTGAATCCGTAACTGAACTGTGCGTAGCCGCCTATCATGTGAGTGGGTTTCAATACCGTGCGCGTCACCGAATTGTGGATGCCGCCGCGATTGCCGGTAATCACCGAACCCGGCGTATTGACGATTTTTTCCTGCGCGTGATACATCATCACCATGCCGGGATTGACGCGCTGGCTGACTACCGCGCGCGCGGCAATCGCGCCGTTGATGTTGAACACATCCACCCAGTCGTTATCCACGATGCCTGCACTTTTGGCGTCATCTTCGGAGAGCCATACGATAGGCCCGCCGCGGCTCAAGGTGAGCATCAGCAGATTGTCGGTATAGGTGGAATGGATGCCCCACTTCTGATGCGGCGTGATGAAATTCAGCAATATCTCCGGATTGCCGTTAGGTCGCTTGTCGTGTATCGCAGCAGTGGTCTTCAGGTCCACCGGCGGACGGTAGTTGGACAGTCCTTCGCCGAAGGCGATCATCCACGGATGGTCCATATAGAACTGCTGGCGGCCGGTGAGCGTGCGCCACGGAATCATTTCATGCACGTTGGTGTAACCGGCGTTATACGAGACCGTCTCGGATTCGATGCCGCTCCAGGTCGGGCTTGAGATGATCTTGCGCGGCTGCGCCTGTATGTCGCGGAAACGGATTTTTTCGTCTTCGCGGTGTATCGCCAGATGCGTGTGATCGCGTCCGGTCTGTTTGCCTAATGCCTGCCACGCTTTCACGGCGACATGGCCGTTGGTCTCGGGGGCGAGTTGCAGCACGACCTCGCAGGCATCGATGTCGGTCTCGATCCTGGGCATGCCCAGCGTCACCCCTTCAGTGAGGGTGTTGCCATTCAACTGGCCGAGTTGAGTCACCTCGGTCTGGGTATTCCAGCTGATGCCCTTGCCGCCGTTACCCACTTTGTTCATCAGCGGGCCAAGCGCAATAAAACGTTTGTATACATTGGGATAGTCGCGCTCGACCACCATCATCTGCGGGGCGGTCTTGCCGGGGATCAGATCGCATTCGCCCTTGGCCCATTCCTTCACGTCGAACGGCTGAGCCAGCTCGCCGGGGGAGTCGTGCATCATCGGGGTCAACACCAGTTCTTTTTCCACGCCTAAATGACCCACGCAGACCTCGCTGAATTTTTTCGCAAAGCCCTTGTAGATATCCCAGTCGCTTTTGGCCTGCCAGGCGGGATCAACCGCGGTGGACAGCGGATGGATGAAGGGGTGCATGTCGCTGGTGTTGAGATCGTTCTTCTCATACCAGGTCGCAGTGGGTAACACGATGTCGGAATACAGACAGGTCGTGCTCATCCGGAAATCCAGCGTAACCAGCAGATCCAGCTTGCCTTCGGGCGCTTTGTCATGCCAGACGACCTGTTCAGGTTTGGCATCATCCACACCCAGATCCTTGCCCTGCACGCCGTGTTTGGTGCCCAGCAGGTGTTTTAAGAAATACTCGTGTCCCTTGCCGGAAGAACCCAGAATGTTGGAGCGCCATACGAACATGTTGCGCGGCCAGTTTTGCGGCGCATCCGGGTCGGTGCAGCTCATCTGCAAGGTACCGTCTTTCAGCGATTTGACCGCATACTCCTTGGGGTCCATGCCGGCATCATTAGCATCCTTTACCACCTGGATCGGATTGGTTTTGAGCTGTGGTGCGGAGGGCAGCCAGCCCATGCGTTCGGCGCGCACGTTGTAGTCGATCATGCTGCCGCCGAAGCGGCTCTTGTCGGCCAGCGGCGAGAGGATTTCCTCCACACCGAGCTTTTCGTAACGCCACTGGTCGGTATGCGCGTAGAAGAAACTGGTGGAATTCATCTGGCGCGGCGGACGTATCCAGTCGAGCGCAAAAGCCAGCGCGGTCCAACCGGTTTGCGGACGCAGCTTTTCCTGCCCCACATAATGCGCCCAACCGCCGCCGCTCTTGCCGATACAGCCACACAGCATCAGCATGTTGATGACGCCGCGGTAATTCATGTCGCTGTGATACCAGTGGTTCATCGCAGCGCCGATGATCACCATCGACCGTCCTTCAGTCTTGTCGGCATTCTCGGCAAACTGGCGCGCCACCGCGATGACCTGAGCACGCGGCGTGCCGGTGATTTTCTCCTGCCAGGCCGGTGTGTAGGGCGTATCGTCGTCAAAACCGGCAGCGGCAAACTCGCCTTTCAGGCCGCGTGCAATGCCGAAATTGGCCGCCTGTAAATCGAACACCGTGGCGACTTGTACCGTGCCCGTTTTGAGCGTCAGGGATTGCACCGGTACGCTACGCACCAGCACGTCGCTGTTCGGGTTGTTCGGGAAATGTTCGCTTACAATGCCGCCGAAATAGGGGAAGCCGACTTTTGCGGTTTCAGGATGAATTTCATTGATGAGAGAATCGTGCAACGATTCGTTTGCCCCCTCGCCCTTCGGGAGAGGGTTGGGGTGAGGGAAACGTGCATGGTTATCTTCATCAGAGGCTGCATCTTTGCCATACAAATTGGCTTCCAGCTGGGAGAGTCTGAGTTTGACATCCGTACCCTGTTGGGCCTCACGTGCTTCCAGATTCCATTGGCCCTGATCGGCGCGTCCGTCCGCTCCCCAGCGAAAACCGATCGCGCCGTTGGGCAATACCACGCGCCCGCTGACGTCACAGGCGACGGTCTTCCAGTCCGGGTTGTTGGCCTGACCGAAATCCCCCTCAAAGTCCGAAGCGCGTACATAGCGATCCGGCACCATGATCGCCTCACCGCTCGCAGTGGTGTGCGCTTTGAGCATCACCAGCATCGGCAGATCGGTATAGCGGCGCGCGTAGTCGTCGAAATACGCAGAAGGCTTGTCGAAGTAGAATTCCTTCATGATCACGTGGCCCATCGCCATCGCAACGGCCGCATCGGTCCCCTGCTTGGGATGCATCCAGATGTCGGCCAGCTTGGCGACTTCGGAATAGTCAGGTGTGACCGCGACCGTCTTGGTGCCCTTGTAGCGCACTTCGGTGAAAAAATGTGCGTCCGGCGTGCGCGTCTGCGGCACGTTGGAACCCCAGGCGATGATAAAGCCTGCGTTGTACCAGTCGGCCGACTCGGGTACATCGGTCTGTTCTCCCCATACCTGCGGGCTGGAAGGCGGCAAATCGCAATACCAGTCATAAAAGCTCATGCACACGCCGCCGATCAGGGACAGATACCGGCTGCCTGCCGCATAGCTGACCATGGACATGGCCGGGATCGGCGAAAAGCCGATGATGCGATCCGGTCCGTGCTGCTTGATGGTGTAGACATTCGATGCCGCGACGATCTCGTTGACTTCATCCCAGTTGGCGCGCACAAAACCGCCCAGACCCCGCACGCTCTGATAATCGCGGCGTTTTTCATCGGATTCAACGATGGAAGCCCAGGCGGCGACAGGGTCATGCGTCAGACGCGCTTCGCGCCAACTCTTTAACAGGCGACCGCGTACCAGCGGATATTTCACGCGATTAGCGCTGTACAAATACCAGCTGTAGCTGGCGCCCCGGGCGCAGCCGCGCGGTTCGTGATTCGGCATATCCCAGCGGGTGCGCGGATAATCGGTCTGCTGCGTCTCCCAGGTGACGATGCCGCCCTTGACGTAAATCTTCCAGGAACACGAACCGGTGCAGTTGACGCCGTGCGTGGAACGCACGATCTTGTCATGCGCCCAGCGGCTCCGGTAGGCGTCTTCCCAGGTTCGGTCCTCACCGGTGGTGACGCCGTGCCCCTCGGAAAACGTCTCTTTAGGTTGTGAAAAGTAGCTTAAGCGGTCTAAAAAGTGACTCATGCGTTTTTCCTCCTGTAATTTTATTCAGTCTGGCGGGTGCCCGCCCATGTGTTTTTTGGGCTAACGTCCAAGCTGCTCAATCCTCAATCCTGCTTTTTACGGATTTTTGATTTCAGAGCCTTTTCGCAGGTAAAACCACCAGTTCAGTATCAGACACAAGGCATAAAAAATGGCAAATCCGTACATGGCCATTTGCGGAGTGCCTGCCTTGATCTGCGCACCGATCACCACCGGTGCGACAAATGATCCGTAGGCGGCCACGGCAGACGTCCAGCCCAGCACGGGGCCTGCCTGTACCCGGTCGAAAATCACCCCTACGGTGCGAAAGGTGGAGCCGTTGCCGATGCCGGACGCTGCGAAGAGCACTACGAATACGAGCAGAAACTGGGTAAAGTAGATTTCCGGTGTGGTGGATCCGTAGGCCTGCATCATGATGTAACCGGCATAGGTTGAAGCTAGGACCATCACTGCCGAGATGATCTGGGTCACGATGGAACCGCCGATTTTATCGGCGACCCAGCCGCCCACCGGGCGTATCAGTGCGCCGATGAACGGGCCTATCCAGGCGTAAGTCAATGCGGAGGGCGCGTTGGGATTCTTGAGCGCATGCGTCCACACGCCAGTTGCAGGATCCAGCACATGCTGGAAGCCGAAGATCACCGTGATGGCGAGCGGCAATGCCATCGAGAAACCAATGAATGAACCGAAAGTGAGCATATACAGCACGGTCATCGACCAGGTGTGCTTGTTGCTGAAAATCGCAAACTGCTTCTTGATGTTTTCCTTCATCGCGCCGAAGGCCGCCAGTTTCATGACGCCCAGCGTACCGGCGATGATCAGCGGCATCGCGATCCACATATTCAGTACACCCAGTCCGGTGGGAGCGGGCAAATAAAGATACAGGCCGATTCCGGCTGGAATGAAAGTCAGTGTATACAGCCAGGTAATCTTGATAAAGGCCATCAGGGTGCCGCCGATGTTGGGCGAAATCGGCAACAGATTATCCATGCCGAACCAGCACAGGAAAGCCAGCGGCACCAGCGATAAGACCCAGGCGAAACCGGCGTTCTGAATATAGGTGGGTGTGCCTGCCGCAATTTTGCCGAAAATCCAGCCGGAATTTTCAACCAGCGTCATCGGCGCGCCGCCCAGTGCGCCGAACAGGCTGACCGTCATCACCAGCGGAATGACGATCTGCATGGTCGTCACGCCGAAGTTGCCGAGACCTGCATTAAGACCAAGTGCCGTTCCTTGCAGACGCTTGGGGAAGAAGGTGGTGATATTGCTCATCGAGCTTGCGAAATTACCTCCGCCCACGCCGGACCACAGCGCCAGCATCTGGAAGACCCACAGCGGCCACTCGGGGTGTTGCAGTGCAATGCCGGTGCCAAGGGCCGGTGAAAGTAACATGGCGGTGGTCAGAAAAATGGTGTTGCGCCCGCCGGCGAGACGGATATAGAAGGAAGAGGGAATACGCATGGTGGCGCCTGCGAGCCCTGAAATCGCGGTCAGGGTGAACAGCTGTTCCTTGCTGAACGGAAAGCCCAGATTGAGCATCTGCACCGCGATAATGCCCCACATCATCCATACGGCAAAGCCGCACAGCAGACTCGGGATCGAAATCCACAGGTTGCGATAGGCAATTTTTTTGCCGGTGGTTTCCCAAAACTTCTGATCTTCCACGTCCCATTGTTTAATGTCAGCCATGTCTGCTCTCCCGTTAAGTTTTTCCGGATGCTGCTGTTACGTTTCCTTTTGATCTGTTGAATTTAGCCGCGTTGCGGCATGCTGGTGGGCCAAGTGATGGATGGTCAGAAAATCTTCGGTCGTGATATCCAGATAGCCGGGTATATGGCGTAACGCATCCATCACGTCCGTGCCGGTCAGTCCGTCTTCTGTGATCGCTTCCGCGCTCACCGCTGCAACCATATCCCGCTTCTCGTCGTGCGCTGTGGCCATCGGTCTTACTTCGGTCCAATACATCCACATCAAGGACACCCAGACCACGCCGAACATCAGCATGAAAGCGGAAGAACGGATGCCGGTCAGATCGACCAGCGCACCAAACAGGATAGGCATCAGAAATCCGCCCATGCCGCCTGCCAGACCGACGACGCCGGAGACGACGCCGATGTTGTCCGGATAATCGTTGGCGATGTACTTGAATACGGACGCCTTACCCAGCGCGAACGCGACGCCCATGGTGAACAGAATGACGGTGAACAGGACAGGGCCCAGTCCGATATGGAAAGTCTCAGGGCCGCTCACCGTGTGGATGGTGAAGCTGGTTTGCGGATAGGATAAGAAGAACAGGCACACCAGCGAGACCCACAGCACCCACCAGGTCATGGTATGCGCACCGAACTTATCGGCAAAAAAACCGCCGACCGCGCGCAGCAGGCCGCCGGGAATGCTGAAGGCGGCCGCCATCAGTGCGGCTGTCTTGAGATCGAAACCGTATTCGGAAATGTAGTACTTGGTCATCCACAGGGCGAGCGCCACGTAGCCGCCGAACACGATGGAGTAGTACTGACTATACCGCCAGACGGTCGGGTCTTTGAGCATGGCGAGCTGCTCCTTCACCGTGACAGAGCTGCTCACATGGTGTCTTGGATCGGTATAGGTAAAAAACCAGAACAGTATCGCGGTTGCCAGCATCAGTACGGCGTACACCTGTGGCACCATGGTCCAGCCAAATGCCACAACGATGCTGGGTGCAATCAGTTTGGTCAGCGCAGCGCCGGTGTTGCCGGCGCCGAAGATGCCCATCGCCAGGCCTTGCCGTTCTCTGGGAAACCAGCGTGCGCAGTAGGAGATGCCCACGGTGAAAGAGCCGCCCGCGACGCCGACAAAGAGTCCTGTTACCAGAAACTGCCAATATTCGGTCGCGCGGGAAATCAGCCAGATCGGAAAAACGGTGGAGAGCATCAGCACAAAAAACACGATGCGCCCGCCAAACTTGTCGGTCCACATGCCCAGTGGTAAACGGATCAATGATCCGGTCAAAACAGGTGTGGCAATCAGTATGCCGAACTCGGTTTCGTTGAGCCCGAGGTTGTGTTTGATCGGAATGCCGATCACCGCGAACATCATCCAGATCATGAAACACACGGTGAAGGCCAGTGTGCTCATGATGACGATGGACCAGGCTTTGTATTGCGTTGATGCCATACTCACCTCCCAGATTGATAGACCAAGCTGCGTGCCGGCGCAGTCTACAGGATTCTCGAAACAACAACCAAGAACCCTTGGATAAAAGATATATTATCATTACATGATATAATTATATAGGCGAAATAATATTTTGACTATGTGTTTTAGAAATTTGTTTTCGATACGGGTCAAGAAGCTGAAATACGGATTTAAGACGTATACCGGAAGCGTGCAGGTTGCCTGAAAGACTGAAAACCTGAGCATGGAAAGGCAGGTGGTGGAGTAATCGCTTTGTAGGAAGTGCGGTTGTCAATTAAAATGAGAAAATGGAAACTAGGATAGCGAAATGAAAATCAGACAATTATCAAGCGCTGCACCAGACTTTGATCGTCAACTGGATGAATTGCTGGCTTATGAAGCAACGGCGGATGAAAAGCTGGAAGCAACGGTCGCCGCCATTCTGGCTGACGTGCGTGCGCGCGGCGATGCGGCGGTGCTGGACTATACGGCCAAATTCGATCGGTTATCCTTGCCGGATGCGGTGGCCATGGAATTGCCGCGTGCAGAGCTGCAAGCTGCGTTCGATGCGCTGCCGGATGATCAACGCGCCGCACTGGAAGCGGCAGCAGCGCGCGTAACCGATTATCATCAGCGACAGGTGCAAGCCTCATGGAGCTACGTGGATGCGGACGGCACGCTGCTGGGGCAGCAGGTCACGCCGCTGGATCGGGTCGGGCTGTATGTGCCGGGCGGCAAGGCGGCCTATCCTTCGTCGGTGTTGATGAATGCGCTGCCGGCCAAGGTGGCGGGGGTGGCCGAGCTGATCATGGTGGTGCCGACACCGGATGGACTTAAAAATCAATTGGTGCTGGCGGCGGCTTTTCTTGCCGGCGTGGATCGCGTGTTTACCATCGGTGGCGCACAGGCGGTAGGCGCATTGGCCTACGGCACGGCCACCATCCCGAAGGTGGACAAGATCGTCGGTCCCGGCAATGCCTATGTGGCTGCGGCTAAGCGCCGGGTATTCGGGGTATGCGGCATCGACATGATCGCGGGACCCTCAGAAATTCTGGTGATCTGTGATGGCAAAACCGATCCGGACTGGGTGGCAATGGATTTATTTTCACAGGCTGAACACGACGAGCTGGCGCAGGCGATTCTGCTCTCGCCCGATGCGGATTTCATCAAGGCGGTCGCGCAAAGCGCGGCGCGTTTGCTGGCACAAATGCCGCGCCGTGAGATTATTCAGACCGCGCTGGAAAATCGCGGTGCGCTGATCCATGTGGCAAGTCTCGAAGAAGCTTGTGCGATCAGCAATCGTATCGCACCGGAGCATCTGGAAATGTCGGTAGAGGATGCGCAAGCCTGGTTGCCCAGCTTAAAACATGCGGGCGCCATCTTCATGGGTCGATATACTTCCGAAGCGCTGGGGGATTACTGTGCAGGTCCCAATCACGTGCTGCCCACCTCCGGTACGGCGCGTTTTTCATCGCCGCTGGGGGTGTATGACTTTCAGAAACGCAGCAGCCTGATACAAGTCTCGCAGCAGGGGGCAAAGACGCTCGGAAAGATCGCCGCAACGCTGGCTTTTGGCGAAGGATTGCAGGCGCATGCACAATCTGCACTGTACAGAACATAAATAAGTTAAAAATAGATTGACAAGAGCGGTCCGGGTTGGCAGAATGCCGCTCCGGTTTTGGAGGGGTGGCCGAGTGGTTAAAGGCAGCAGACTGTAAATCTGCCCTCTCAGAGTACGAAGGTTCGAATCCTTCCCCCTCCACCAGTATTCAGTTCAATTCTGATGTGCACTTGCAGATTTGATAACGTTGTTTGATAGGAAATCTTGCGGGTGTAGCTCAATGGTAGAGCAGAAGTTTTCCAAACTTACGACGAGGGTTCGATCCCCTTCACCCGCTCCAGAATAGATTCCGCCCATGTGGCTCAGTGGTAGAGCACTCCCTTGGTCAGGGAGAGGTCGCGAGTCCGATTCTCGCCATGGGCACCAAAAGATTAGCGCACCAAATATATTGTTTTTTTATTAACGTTTTGACATTGATAGGGAAAAATCATGGCAAAGAGCAAATTCGAACGCACCAAACCGCACGTC
>CAMTUO010000016.1:0-12076 GCA_947084955.1 uncultured Gallionella sp. | reverse complement strand
TTCCTCATCCTTGCCAGCACATCATTGTGCGGAACGATCTGACATACCCAACACAATCCATAAAAACTGTGACCGGCAGGCGCCTGGTCAAAATTTGGCTTTGCGGCCAAATTTACGCGGTTCTTAATAACCGTTCACAACAGTCAAGTTGCTTACCGGTACAGCTCTAAAACGTCTGTAGTTATCGCTTTTTTAATCTGGACATACAATATCCGAATTATCTGTTATAGTGCGGCCTATGGCTACTTTCGGTAAAGGTGTTGAGTACGCGTTGCATTGTCTGCTTTATTTGCCGGACACGCCCGGTGCTACCACCCTGACGGTGGGGGATATTGCAAAATTTCAGGGTGTATCTGAAACCTATCTGGCTAAAATCTTTACAAAACTCAAAAAAGCCGGGTTGGTGCGTTCATCGATTGGCGCACAGGGCGGCTATGAGCTTGCAAGACCCGCAGGGCAGATCAGTTTTTGGGATGTCGTGGCGGCCGTGGAAGGCAGGCTCAACCTTTTTGAATGCCGCAATATTCGTTCCGGTAGTGCGATATACCGGGATGATCCTGTCAAGCCGGACTGGCTAGTGTCCGGGCCCTGTGAAATCCATAAAGTCATGCTGGATGTGGAGGCGCAAATTAAAGTGAGCCTGCAGGCTAAAACGCTGGCCTGGCTGGCCCAGGAAGTCGGTAAAAAAGTCCCCAGCCAAGAAATGGAAAAAGTTGCCCTGTGGTTTTTGAACGGAGAAGCGCGCAAGTAAAATTTTTTGGAATAAATTACGATAATAGTTATCGTCTTTATCTTTAATAAGGAGAAAAAATGAAACATTTGATTATTATCGGCGGTGGATTTGCAGGATTCTGGAGCGCGATCAGCGCGATCAGGCAAGCGCGGGCGCTGGGGAAAACCGAAGAACTGAAAATCACGCTGATTTCAAAAGATGAGTATCACGCGATTCGGCCCCGATTTTATGAAAGCCACCTTGCAGGTATAAGGGTGCCGTTGCGCAACTATCTCTCACCGTTGAATATCGACTTGATCGTGGGTGAAGTGTCCGGGATTGATGCGGAAAACAGGCGTGTTACGTTGAAAAATACGACAGAGGGGATTGTTTACGATAGTCTGATTCTCGCCGCAGGCAGCCGCTTAAAGGCAGACGAAATTTCGGGTTATGAGCGGGCGTTCAGTGTGGATACCTTTGAGGATGCATCGAAACTGGATCGGCACATCCGCAATCTGGCGGCTGATGGTTTTCGCACACAGGCCTCGCGTAACCTTGTCGTGCTGGGTGGCGGTTTTACGGGGCTGGAAATGGTCACAGCATTGCCGCACAGGCTGCGTCAGTACGCGCCGGCCGGAACGCAGTTCAACTATTTTTTGATCGAGCGTTCGATCAGTCTAGCCGCTAATTATTCCATCGAAGCAAGACAGTATATTGAAGTGCAGCTCGCAGAGGCCGGTATAGAGCTGCTGCTTGGTGATGAAATCGCAAGGATTGAAGCGGGAAAGGCCACATTGAAATCGGGCAAGGCGATTGAGACCGATACGGTGATCTGGACTGCGGGACTGGAAGCAAGTCCGCTGACGGAGGGTTTTAAGTGTGAGCGGGATGGGCTTGGCCGCCTGAGCGTTGATACCTTTCTGCGTCTGCCTGACTATGATAATGTATTTGCTGCGGGCGATGTCGCCAGGATTTTAGTGGATGAGAAAAACTATGCAGTGATGTCTTGTCAGCATGCGATACCGCAGGGTAAATTTGCGGGAAACAATGCCGTCAATCAGCTGTTTGGCAAGGAGATGAAGCCCTATTCGCAGCCACGATATGCGACTTGCCTGGACTTGGGGGCTGAAACCGCCCTATTTACAACGGGCTGGAAGCGCGAGATCAAACTATTGGGCGCTGAGGCGAAGGCGCTTAAAAATCAGATCGTTACCCAATGGATTTATCCGGCTCAGGACATTGAAGAGACAATCAGAATGTCGGTGCCGGAAGAGCTGATATAGGGGTAAGTGTTCGTAGTGTCGGACAGTTTAACGTTCCATGTATTTGCATAACCCGCTGCTTGCGGGTTATGCAAGTAAGCGTAGGGTGCATTCCATGCACCAAATTGTCGCAAACCAAGGCGGTTCAAGCTTGAGTGCCTTGGTTTGCATCGAGTCTAGATTGAACATGACTATGTCACAGTTAATTGTTGAACATCGGGTAGGGTGGATAAAGCGCAAGCGCGTATCCACCACGCACCATTGCTTTTCGGTGCAAACGCTACGCTTTTTCCACCCTGCAAATAACACATAAATTCATGTTGTTACGCAACACCAATAAGTAACTGTGACATAGCCTTGAACATTGTGTCAGTTTTTTAATTCACGCAGCGTCACATTGATGTGCGCCTGACGATCTCAAGCGACCGAGATGCAGCGATCAAATGAGCGACATTTTTAATCAGTTCCTCGACGAAACCTGCTGTGACATCGAGTTCACCTTCATATTCGGCAAGATTCCGTTTGTTGTGAGCCTGGTTGAGCAGGAGCCACTGTTCCGGCGTGAATCCAAGTGTATGTTCCAGGCATTGAAATACCAGATAGCGATTTTCGCTGCGATAACCATGCCAACGCAGTGCAGACAATGCGGCTGCATGTGCTGCATTATAGGCAAGATCAAAGCGGCTTTCCAATGAGCGGATAGGTTGTCTGGCATCCTTTAATCGAACAGTAGCGGAGTGCAACAAGCCCGCTCTTTCACGTGCATCAGGCGGTTCAGCCTTGAGCTTGCCGATGCGCGCCAGATTCGCCAGTGGAACTGAGTTTTGCAATATCATGTTCCGATCCTTTGACAAAGATTTTAGGCTGTTCCAGCACGCGCATGATAAACGATTTACCATCGCGTACACGTTGCGCAAATTCGTCTGGCGTATAGAGTGTCGGGTTTACCACGCGACCCAGCTGCGTATGGGTTGGTAACAGGGCCTCAAGCAATTGCACATTTGACGGTAGCGCACCGACCACCAGCAAATCAATATCACTGCCGGCCTGCTCAGTGCCTTTGGCCAGCGAACCGTAGACAAATGCTAGTTCAACTTGTGACCACAGCGGTTGGAGCGCGACGCGCAACACATCGACCACGCCGAAGGTTTTCAGGACGATGCCACGCAACTCTGAATAAATCGGTGCGTCGTGATTAGCCTGGTAATGTTTTTGATTGCCGACTCGCCGCACTGTCACTAAGGCGGCTGCTTCCAGTCGCGCTAATTCGCGTTGCACGCCACCTGAGCCCGACGCCACCAATGAGATTATTTCATTGGCGTAGAACGAACGGTGTGGCTGACCAAACAGCACCGCCAGTACCCGCTGTTGTGTCTTTGTAAACAATGCATCTGCATAAATACCCATAACGGGCATGTTAAAACCCAATAAAGGTATTGTCAAGTCGAGACTAACCTCGGGTGTTACTGGACAGGGCAGCGGCGTGGCAAATTTGTTGCAAGGGAAGTCAGT
This sequence comes from uncultured Gallionella sp., assembly GCA_947084955.1. Classification (GTDB taxonomy): domain Bacteria; phylum Pseudomonadota; class Gammaproteobacteria; order Burkholderiales; family Gallionellaceae; genus Gallionella. The sequence goes on along the minus strand of CAMTUO010000016.1, from coordinate 8,590 downwards.
GGCGGCACGCCGCCACATTCCATGCCTGATCAGGTCGTGGTTTTGGGCGCGAAAGTGAAGGCGTCCGAGAAGAAGGCCTCGTTCGGCAAACCGCGCTCGGCGGTGAAGTCGGTATGCGCGGCTTCGACGACGACGGGCGCGCCGCACACGTAAACTTCGTGCGCGGACAGGTCGCTGTAGTCTTCCATCACGGCGCGGTGCACGAAGCCTGTGCGGCCGCACCACGCATCTTCCGGTACGGCATCGGAGAGCACCGGGGTGAAAACGATTCCTTGTGATTCCCAATGTTTAGCCATCTCCAGCATGTACAGATCGGACAGACGGCGCGCGCCCCAGTAGAAATGCATCGGCCGTTTCATGCCGATATACAGCGCGTGTTCGATGATCGCCTTGATCGGCGCAAAGCCGGTGCCGGAGGCTACAAAGATGATCGGTTTTTCGGTATCTTCGCGCAGGAAAAAAGTGCCCAGCGGACCCTTGAAGCGCAGGATGTCACGCACTTTCATTTCTTCGAACACATGGTGCGTGAAAGCGCCACCTGTAATATTACGGATATGCAGTTCCAGAAACTCGTCGTTATGTGGCGCATTGGCCAGTGAAAAACTGCGCGGTTTTTGGTCTTTCAGCAGGATGTCGATGTATTGACCGGCCAGGAATTGCAGACGTTCATTGGCAGGCAATTTGAGCTTGAGAACCATGACATCTGAAGCCGGTTTTTCCATGCTGTGCACGCGGCAAGGCATGGTCTTGATCTGGATATCCTTGACCGCACTGATTTCCTTGCATTCGATCACCACATCCGACAACGGTGTGGCGCAGCAGAACAGCGCCATGCCGGCAGCCTTTTCCACCTCCGTTAGAGTGCTGTCCTGATGCTTGCCATAATCCACCTGTCCCTGTAAAACCTTGCCTTTGCACGCGCCGCACACGCCGTCGCGGCAGCTGTAAGGGAGTGCATAGCCGTGACGGATTGCGGCTTCGAGCAGCGTTTCATGTTCCTCGACCGGATACTGGTGGCCGCTGGGCTGGATGGTAGTCTGATAAGTCATATGCCGATGGTGCTTTATGCGAAAGTGCGGATTTTAACGCATAATTCGCCTATGAAACGAATTCTGATTATCGGTTGCGGTGACGTAGCGCTGCGCGGCATTCCTTTGCTTACAAAACACTATCGCATTTATGCGTTGGTTCGTAATCCCGATTATTGCGAAAAGTTGCGCAAACTCGGCGTCACGCCCCTGTTGGGCGATCTGGATGACCGTAAAAGTCTTGCGCGAATCGCGGGATTGGCTGATGCCGTGTTGCATTTCGCGCCGCCGCCCTCAACCGGCAATATCGACACGCGCACGCGTAATCTGCTGAGCGCCTTGTCGCAGAGAACATTGCCGGAACGCATGGTGTACATCAGCACCAGCGGGGTGTATGGCGATTGTGGCGGGGCATGGGTCAACGAGACGCGGCCTGTGCTTGCGCAATCCGCGCGTGGACAAAGGCGGATAGATGCAGAAAATCAGATACGCGACTGGGCGCGACAGAATCGTGTATGTGCAAGTATTTTGCGCGTGCCGGGTATTTACGCCGCAGACCGTCTGCCGCTAGCGCGCCTCAAATCGGGTGCCCCGTGTATCGTGGATGAGCAGGATAGCCATACCAATCATATCCATGCAGACGATCTGGCGAAGATTGCGGTGGCGGCGCTGAACCACGCGACATCCTGCCGCATTTATCACGCCAGCGACGACAGTCAGTTGAAGATGGGCAGGTATTTCGATGCGGTGGCCGATGCATTCGCTTTGCCGCGCGCGCCGCGATTATCACGCGCCGAGGTACAGTCTGCCGTATCGCCGGTAATGTACTCGTTCATGAACGAGTCGCGAAGGCTGTCCAATAGCCGCATGAAGCAGGAACTGAAAGTCAGGCTGCAATACCCGACCGTCGCAGATTTTCTTGCAGAAATGACAAGGCCGGATTAGCTCCGGCCCTGTTGATTACGGCTGATACAACAGATTAGCTGGCGCGCATCTCCAGCATCAGGTGATTGATGCGCTTCACGAAGCCTGCCGGATCATCCAGTTGACCGCCTTCAGCCAGCAGAGCCTGATCGAACAGGACCGCCGCCCAGTCATCGAAATGCAGGGTTTCTTCTTTCAGACGCATCACTACAGGATGTTGCGGGTTGATTTCCAGGAACGGCTGAGACTCCGGGATTTTCTGACCGGCGGCTTTCAGCATGCGCGCCATGTTGCCGCTCATGTCCTCTTCGTCCGCCACCAGACACGCAGGCGAATCGGTCAGGCGATGCGTGATACGCACATCCTTGACGCGCCCGTCCAAGCTTACCTTGATTTTGTCAGTCAACTCCTTGTACTCGGTGGCCTGCTTTTCCTGATCCTGTTTTTCGGCTTCATCTTCGAGTGCGCCCAGATCCAGACCGCCTTTGGCAACCGACACCAGCGATTTTTCCTTGAATTCGGTCACAGCGCCCACGACCCACTCGTCCACGCGGGCCGAGAGCAGCAGCACTTCGATGCCCTTCTTGCGGAACACCTCCAGATGCGGGCTGTTCTTCGCCGCGTTGAACGTCTCGGCAGTGATGAAGTAAATCTTGTCCTGACCTTCCTTCATGCGGCCGATGTAGTCAGACAGCGATACCGTCTCCGCTGACGTATCCGCATGGGTCGAGGCGAAACGCAGCAGGCCTGCGATTTTATCCTTGTTGGCGAAATCCTGACCTGCGCCTTCCTTGATCACCTGACCGAATTCACCCCAGAATTTGGCGTATTTTTCGGTATCGTTGGCCGCCATATCTTCGAGCAGTCCCAGCACCTTTTTGGTACAACCTTCGCGAATCGCCTTGATGTCCTTGGATTCCTGAAGAATCTCGCGCGACACGTTCAGCGGCAGATTGTTGGAGTCGACGACGCCGCGCACAAAGCGCAGATAGGAGGGCAGCAGCTGTTCCGCGTCGTCCATGATGAAAACGCGCTTCACGTACAGCTTGATGCCGTGCTGCGCTTTGTGGTCCCACATGTCGAACGGAGCACGGCCCGGGATGTAGAGCAGCTGGGTGTATTCCTGACGACCTTCGACACGCGCGTGCGTCCAGGCCAGCGGATCATCGTAATCATGGCCGACATGCTTGTAGAACGCCTTGTATTCGTCATCGGTGATTTCACTCTTGGAACGCGCCCACAAGGCGGATGCCTGATTGACGGTCTCGTCTTCGTCTGTAACGATTTGTTCACCGTCTTTCCACTCCTCCTTTTTCATCACAATAGGCTGAACGATGTGATCGGAGTACTTGCGGATGATGGAGCGAACCTTATGGCCTGAGAGCAGATCGTCCTGATCTTCTCTGAGATGTAGCGTGATGGTGGTGCCGCGCTGTGCTTTTTCAACCATTTCGATGGAAAATTCGCCGCCGCCATCCGACTCCCAGGATACACCCTGATCGGTATTTTCACCGGCGCGGCGGGTAGTTACCACAACCTTGTCGGCAACGATAAACGCGGAATAAAAACCCACGCCGAACTGACCGATCAGGCCCGCATCTTTTTGCTGGTCGCCGGACAATTTTGAGAAGAATTCACGGGTGCCGGATTTTGCGATAGTGCCCAGATTGTTGATTACCTCGTCACGGTTCATGCCGATGCCGTTATCGGAAATGGTCAGCGTGCGCACTGCCTTGTCGTAGCCAATGTTGATTTGCAAATCGGAGTCGTTCTCGAACATCGCGTCATTGTGCAGGCCTTCGAAGCGCAGCTTGTCGCAGGCATCGGATGCATTGGAGATCAGTTCGCGCAGGAAAATTTCGCGGTTGGAATACAGGGAGTGAATCATCAATTGCAGAAGCTGTTTAACTTCCGTCTGAAATCCCATGGTTTCGCGATTCGTATTTTCAGTCATGTCTGTCCTTTATTACGTTTTGAAAGAGTGGCGGATAGATGGAGCAGATTTGCAGAATTTCAAGAGGCGTGAATCAGGATTCGGGATTCAGGATGCAGGATGCAGGATTCAGGGCGGTGTTGCCAGACGGGATGTTTTTGCATGACTGCTGCAAAACGCGGTGAATTCACAATCGCCGCCAGCCAGGTGCGCAGCGCAGAATAGGATGATGCGCTGAACCAGTCAGCATCGACTGCGGCAAACTGGCGGATGAAGGGAAAAATCGCCGCATCGGCGATGGACAGCCTGTTGCCGAGCAAATACGAATTCGCTGTCAGACGCGCTTCCAACTGAAGCAAAAATGCTTCGCCCTGCGTTCTGAAATCCGTGCGCGCCGTTGTGCCGTCGGCATATTTATACCCGTCCAGCGCCTGTTTGAAACGGCCGTCGTTCATCTCAATCAAAGGTTGGGCTGCCAGAAAATAGTCATCCTGCTCGCCCAGCCAGTTTTCCGGATCATGCTGTTGCAGCGCCCATTGCATAATGTCCCGGCTTTCGTCGATCACGCGTCCGTCGGGCAGCACCAGCACGGGCACGCTGCCCTTGGGTGAGACAGCCAGCATGGCCGCAGGCTTGTTTTTCAAATCGACTTCACGCAATTCGTATGCAATGCCGCTTGCATGCAGCGCCATGCGCGCGCGTATCGCATAGGGGCAGCGGCGAAAGGAGTACAGGACGGGGAGGTTCAAGCGGGTTTTTGGGCTAATTGCCGGCTCAAATGAATGAGCTTGTCCAGCATGGCGCGTGCTTCTCCGCTTTCGATTACTTCAAGCGCGCGACTAACGCCGTCTGCCAGTGTGTTGCTTAAGCCTGCCACGTAAATTGCAGCGCCCGCATTGAGCTGCACGATGTCGCGCGGTGCACCGGGCTGGTTATCCAGCACGCCGAGCAGCATGTCGCAGGCCTCACCCACGTTGGCCACGCGCAGCAATTCGTTGGAAGCCGAGGTCAGGCCGAACTGTTCAGGCGTGACGGTATATTCGGCAACCTTGCCGTCCTTTAACTCCGCGATACAGGTTTTTGCATTGATGGAGAGCTCATCCATACCGTCCATGCCGTGCACCACCAGCACATGACGGCTGCCCAGTTCATTGAGCACATGCGCGAGTTTGCCGGTCAGCGACGCATTAAACACGCCCATTACCTGATTCTGCGCGCCGGCCGGATTGGTCAGCGGCCCGAGCAGATTGAACAGCGTGCGCACGCCGAGTTCGCGGCGCACCGGCGCTGCGTATTTCATCGCGCTGTGGTGGTTGGGTGCGAACATGAAGCCGATGCCGAGGGTATCCACACAGTGTGCAACCTGTTCCGGCGTGAGGTTCACATTCACCCCCAGTTTTTCCAGTACATCCGCGCTGCCGCAGGTGGAAGACACCGAACGTCCGCCGTGTTTCGCGACACGCGCTCCGGCCGCCGCCGCGACCAGCGCGCTGGCAGTCGAGACGTTGAATGTGCTGATGCCGTCGCCACCGGTGCCACAGGTGTCGATCAAATGTGCCGTATTTTGCACCGCAACCTTGTTGGATAATGCACGCATCACGGCAGCGGCAGCGGCGATTTCGCTGACCGTCTCGCCCTTGATGCGCAGTGCGACCAGTACCGCCGAAATCTGAGCAGGCGTGAGCTGGCCGCCCATGATGTTTTCCATCAGTTCGCGCATCTCACTAAAGGCCAGGTCGTGACCGTCGATCAGCCGGGTCAGGGTAGCGGGATAGTTCATCATCTGGCGCCCTTCAGGAAATTCGCCAGCATCTCATGGCCGTGTTCGGTGAGGATGGATTCGGGGTGGAACTGCACGCCGTGCACGGCCAGTGTCTTGTGGCGCACGCCCATGATCTCGCCATCGTCCGTCCAGGCGGTAATTTCCAGACACTCCGGCAGGGTTTCGCGTTCGATCACCAGCGAGTGGTAGCGTGTCGCGGTGAATGGATTGGGCAGCCCGGTGAATACGCTGCTGCCAGCGTGGTGGATCAACGACGTCTTGCCGTGCATCAGCTGTTTGGCATGGATGATCTTGCCGCCGAACGCCTGACCGATGCTCTGATGGCCCAGACACACGCCGAGCAGGGGAACTTTACCGGCGAAATGTTCAATCGCGGCAACCGAAATACCCGCCTCGTTCGGCGTGCAGGGGCCGGGAGACACCACGATGTGCTCGGGATGCATTTTTTCGATTTGTTCGATGGTGATCTCGTCGTTGCGGTGCACCTCAACTTTCGCGCCCAGCTCGGCCAGATACTGCACCAGGTTGTAGGTGAAGGAGTCGTAATTGTCGATCATTAATAACATAATATTTCCAGCATTCTGTTAACAAGCTATTTGTTGATTCTAACGCAAAGCTCCCTGGGGTTGCGTTGACTGGTAGAGCAGGGAAAATCCAATCGCCCATATCGGCATCACCCAGTAGCCGAAAGCCTCCGTAAAACGGGCTGCCAGCATCACCACATTCGGGTCGGGTAGCCAGTGCCAGCTTATCTGGAAAACAAACAGGGCGGCGGCCAGTATATTGCCGGTCAAAATCAAACGCTGCCCGAAACGGTAACCGCTGCCGTCCGGATTTCCGGTGATGGGCAGCGTGCCGCCCAGCAGGCGCCGGATGATAAAGACGGCAATCAGCAACAGCAACGCGCCGATGACGCGCCCGGGGATGCCTTCTTCAGGCGTCACCTTGCCGAAAAGTTCCAGCACCATGCGGCCGGCAAAAGCGACCCAGCCCATCGCCACGGTTTGCGGAATCAGCAGCCAGGCCATGAAGATATTCAGGTCGGGCAGTTTCAAGCGGAAATACCGGTCGGTAAGGTACGCGTGTTGCAGGTGAAATTTTCCGGCAAGCAGGTTTTCATCGTCATCATTCTCATCTCAGATGTTCAATGATAGCAGTCTGGTCCCTGCCACGCACTATTTGCATGGCGGTTTGCATTATTATGAAAGCCGCGAAGCGGTTCGTTTGTCCCCTCGCCTTCCGGGATAACCAGCGACTTGCCCGCTTGCGGGCTTAGTCGAATGGCAAGTTGTTTCTCCGAGGGTTCGGGTGAGGGAACCGACCGACGCAAGCACTTTGCGATTTATTACCCAAGAGCAATATCCCTGCGAAAAACATTGCATACTCAGTGACGGTGCTTGCGGCATGTCGGTTAGAATGGGGCACTGACGGGCGTTAATACAATGCGGGTTCAAAACAGAGGTGAGCGGATGAATCAACAGTTCAACATAACGACGGACGAGGCCAGACGCGCCAAGTGGCCGCACGAAATTTTTCTGATCAACTTGATCTTCAATCACATCTTCATCTTCGTGGCGACCGTCGCGGTGGTGGGCTCCTTCCCCTGGCTCCCCGCGCTGGTGCCGCTTATCTCCGTCTGTATTATCGGCTACATACTTATCAAATCGAAACAGGTGTCTGCCGGCCATGAAAGCGGATTCGTCAAGGCGCACTGGCAGATATGCGCAAGACGCAACCGGCTTTTTATCTTGTTGCTGTCGGTGCCCTGTGTCATCACTGTGGGCGGGCTGTGGATGTCCAAAATGATGGGCTGGTCCAAAATCCCGACCATCGCGCTGATCGGCGGCGTGGGGTTGCTGCCGTTCATGGTCGCTCTGCTGATTCTGGTCGTGCTGGGGAATGAATCGGTACATCTGGCGCGCACCGGTAAACTGCCCGAAAGTTTCGTCGATTCTCATCCGGAGCTGAAAATCGCTCAGCAGTCTGACTCTTTGGGTAATCACGATGGCGCGTAAATTTTACTGGCTGATTGCGATCGTTTCAGTGGCTATCATAGGCTGGGCGTTTATCAAGGGCGACCAGCCGCCTGAAAAATCGGATTTCCCGTGGCATATCGAGCACCCGACTGCGGGCACCATCCGGATCTTCGGCATTACGCTGGGGCAGAGCAATACGGGTGAGGCGCAGCAGCATTTTAAGGAAGAAGCCAAGCCCATATTGTTCAAGGCGCCAGACGGTCATCTGGTGGTGGAGGTTTTCTTTGAGCAGGTCAATCTGGCCGGATTAAAGGCGCGCGTGGTGCTGAGCATTGCGGTGCCGGAAAACGAACTGCCGGGCATGTTCGAGCGCGGCCTGCGCATGAATGCCACCAGCAGCGGCAAGGAGATCACCCTGACACCTGATGACATCGCGCGCGTATTTGTCATGCCGGTCAGCAGCCTGACTTATATGCCGCTGGTGCGTCTGGATGACGCGGTTTTCGCCAAGCGTTTCGGGCAACCGGCGATGCGCATCCGTGAGAAGAAAAGCGGCGTCGTGCACTGGCTGTACCCTGAGCTGGGACTGGATATCGCGCTGGGCGGTGCGGAAAAACCCCTGCTGCAATATGTGGCGCCCAGGGATTTCGACAAGCTGACCCGTCCGCTGCTGGCGAACGGCGAGCTGCTCAGGTAGGGAGCCACTGATTTATTCGATTTTGTCATTCCCGCGTAGGCGGGAATCCAGAATTAAAATGATTTAATTCGATTCTAGCAGGTTGTTGATCATTTGTCATTGCGAGGCATATGTCATCCCCGCGCTGTGCCCGTCCGTAGCTTTAGCGAAGGAGGGAAGGCGAGGATCCAGGTCTGGATTCCCGTTTTGTGATAATCTTCGATTAGCAGGCAAAACGCAATCCCGCAAAGCGGTGGTTCCCGATCGGAG
>CAMTUO010000015.1:0-111958 GCA_947084955.1 uncultured Gallionella sp. | reverse complement strand
GACAAGACAAGACAAGACAAGACAAGACAAGACAAGACAAGACAAGACAAGACAAAGGGCACTTACGTGCCCTTTGTGCTGCCTGCCGTCAAAACACTCAGGGCGCGCCAAAATTGCGCGGATTTACACGACCGGCAACATCTGACGGCTGTGCCGGAACTAATGGCCTTGGCCGGCGGTAAATTCGAGCGATACGTTGATCTGGTAGGAGGCTGCGATGAGTAAGCAAACAAAGTCACTACCCTCATTTGCCGCGCTTGTACAAGCCTACTTCACCGAGTACCTGACCCAGCAACGGGCGCTTAGCCCGCAGACCATTGCTGTCTATCGAGATGGCTTCGTCCTGTTCCTCAACTTTGCCGAGGTACGTTTGGGCAAGTCGCCAGAGACAATGGCCTTGGCCGACATTACACCGGAATTGATCATGGCCTTCCTCGATCATCTGGAACGCCAGCGGCACAATTCCGTGCGTAGCCGCAATGCGAGATTGGCGGCGCTGCGGTCGTTCTTGAAATTTGCGGGGCATCGAGACGTGGCATCGCTCCAGGTGATAGAGCGTGCCTTGGGGGTTCCTGTAAAGCGGTTCGAGCGTCCGATGTTCGGCTATCTGTCGCGCGAGGAGGTGCTGGCGGTAATCGGCACACCGAGCGAGTCATGGCTGAGCCAACGGGATCATGTGCTGTTTCTGCTGATGTACAACACCGGGGCGCGCGTGTCGGAGATCATCGGGGTCAAGGTTGGCGACGTGGTACTCGATGACAGTGCCGCCTGCGTCCATCTCCACGGCAAGGGCAGAAAGCTGCGGAGCGTGCCACTGTGGCATTCGACTGTAAAGGCAGTGCGGGCCTGGTTACGTTTCAATCGCCAGTTCGAGGCAGCATCGACTTTGCTGCCAAGCCGCGACGGAAACGCAATGACACGCTCGAATGTGAATAAGCGACTGATGCTGGCAGTACGAATGGCCTCGGAGCAGCATCCCCGTCTGCTTCAACAGCACGTCTCGCCACATACAATCCGCCACACTACGGCAATGCATCTGTTGCAGGCGGGCGTCGACATCAGCGTCATCGCGCTCTGGCTCGGTCATGAGAGTCCGGCCACAACTCATCATTACGTTGAGGCCGATCTGACAATGAAGGAACACGCCTTGGCCAGACTTCACGAGCCAGACGTCAAGCTTCAACGCTACCGTGCGCCTGACTCGCTGATCGACTTTCTGAAGACGCTTTGATTATGTGGAGAGCAAAAAACGCGTCGACCTCTGCCCATCAGCGGTTGGCGCGTATCCACAGGATCAAGTCCACATAATCGAGCAGTCTACATAATCGGCCTTATGTAGCGCGCTACATAAGACCGAATAGGGTGCGTTCCCGGTGAAGCATTGAACAACGTCAGATGATGACACCTGATCGTTAATGCGTATTATGCCGGTTTGCACGGCAAAAAGCGGTCGTTGCAGCTTTTCAGTTGGAAGTACGCCCGGCAGTTCAACCACGGTTGCGCCCATCATCTGGATTGGCCTCAGCTAAAAAATCCCCCATATCATCCCCCAGCCCGTAACCCACATTTGAAGCAATATGGTGTAGGTCATACAGCCTATCCAAGGCATCCTCCTTGATTTCGCCGGATACTTTACCCAGCGCTTCTACGGCCTTCTTGAACTGCAAATAGACAGCATCGAAGAACCCGTCCGATGTGTAGCCATAGTCCATGGAAAAATCCATTGCAACCTCGCAGAAATAGAGGTGCAACTCCAACATTCCCCCCGGCAATCCGATTGCCTTCTGATATTCAGAAATTGCTTTTTTGGCATCCGTGATTTTGACATCACTGTTGCGTCCCATTACGTTGGGGAACAATGCCTTGTGAATGCGCTTTTTGTATATTTCCAGTGGGTCACCACCAATGGAAAATCGTGCATGCATGAAAGATTGATTCACCTTTTCTGCAGCGTATAGATCAGCGACAAGCTGGATTAGTCCAGCATGGTCAAAGTCGGCAAGCTTCGCCTTGACATCAACCCATGACGGTTTGGTTTTAACTTTTTTAACTGTGGATGTCATTTTGCATTTGCCTCGACCCGCTCACGCAAGTCCTTCCCCGGCTTGAAATGAGGAACGTATTTGGCCGGAACTGCGACACTACTCCCAGATTTTGGATTGCGGCCTTTACGAGGAGGGCGATAATTCAATGCAAAACTGCCAAAACCACGTATTTCAGCACGAGCACCGTTTGCTAAGGTACTCGACAGCGATTCGAGAATAATCTTTACCGCCAGTTCTACATCACTTATTTTGAGTTGTGAATGCAACTCGGCAAGGCGTTCAATCAATTCTGAGCGTGTCATATGTTTTTGGATGGCAGTATGTTTCAGCATTCTACAACATCAATGCCACCGCTAAAAATGAGGTGATTAGCTACGAATAAAGCCTTATGTCTATTGGGTTCGACAGACTATATTCCCAAGCACCTAATGATTTTGGCAAAAAACAAGGCTTTCGACAGACTTTGCGAGGATTTTGCTAATTTTCGAGACATTATAAATCAATGAGTTAAAATCTATTCTCCGACAGACTTTATTCCTCGTTATCAACTTTTGATGGCGAGGAATAAAGTCCGTCGTGTAGCAATAAAGCCAGTCGTAAACGGTGTAGTACTTTTATTCGCGTACCAACATGCAATGTTTCACTATTAAAAAAACCCACCTGGCAAAGGTGGGTTACTCGGTCAGTCTGTGGTTCACACACTCACTGCGCGCATCCTGTCAATTTTCTCGATAACAGCCTGATAGAGATCATGGTTGGAATCGGGGTTGTTGCGGTCCGGATGGTGGGCACTACGAATCTTTTTCAGTTGAGTCATACAGTCTGGCAGGTCATGCACCTCGGTCACCCGGTCACCGTTTTTGATCATCACACGCTGAAGCTCAGCCTCTGCGCCTTCGCGTGTGTCATATAACTTCTTGCTGCCAAGACGCCAATCATTCTGGTTTTTGCGCGGGGATAACTTTTCCCGACCATCAAACCAGATCCATTTGCCGGTATCGGCATCCTGTTCAAAATGAATGGTGGTGATGGCGTAGGTGTAAACGGGCGGCTCGATTTCCTTGGCGAATAGCTTAATGATCTTGCCTGCAGTCCCCACCGTCGCAAGGTAATACGCGCCTGCCTCATGAGGGCGAAATGCGCTGCTGAGCGTAGGTTCAGGCTTGCTGTCGTTACTTGATGAATTCATTTGAGCCATGCGGCTGAGTGCTTTGCGTTGTGCGTTGGTCACGGGTATTGCTCCTTAAAATTAGTTGAACCCACTGGATTCGCCCCTCGCGGAAGGGATCACCCGCTGGATTTCTGGACTGCCAAAACCGCGTCGAAGCGAACATACTTGCGTCCGGGTCGTTCTTGAACACATCGTCGCTGGCGGTCTGAGACTGATCCGCTCGAAAAAAAGGCCATCGCAAAGGATGGCCTGATTGTTTGCTATGCCTGTCTCCCCGAGCAGGCTTCGAATCCACGACATGCGAATGAAAGGTCGTATTTCCAAGCCAGCGCTGAGGCGACAATCAATTAAATCAATAAAATCAGCTGCATGATTATACTTCATCCAAAGCAAATATGCCGCATATTGCAAAGTCTCATACAGAAAATAACTAAATTAAAGGTTCCAGAGTCGATTTTATTTCAGCGTTGTGGCTACTTTGGGAGAAGGGGTTATCCCGGATTTTATGTCAGCGGGGATTTCTTGGCGCCGCGTCATCCGATCCTCAAACTGAATATTCGTTATCGGCATCATTTTGCCAGACATAAAAAAGGGCAGACCATCGCCTGCCCCCCTTTCAAACCAGCCGGAATCCATCCGGCATGGCGGTATTACTTCTTTTTCTTCTTGGCAATCATGTCGTGCATGACAGGCGCCAGAATGACTTCCATCGCATGACTCATCTTGCCGCCGGGAACCACCAGCGTGTTAGCGCGTGACATGAACGAACCGGGGATCATCGCCAGCATGTACTGGAAATCCACACCGTTGGGTTCGCGGAAACGCACCACCACAAAACTCTCGTCCGGTGTCGGAATGTCGCGCGCGATGAACGGATTGGAGGTATCCACCGTTGCAACGCGCTGAAAGTTGATGTCGGTATAAGTGAACTGTGGCGTGATGTATTTAATGTAGTCCGGCATGCGGCGCATGATGGTATCCACCGTCGCTTCTGCCGAATAACCGCGCTCCGCCTTGTCGCGATGGATTTTCTGTATCCATTCCAGATTGACGACCGGCACCACGCCGATCGCCAGATCGACAAATTTTCCGGCATCGATACCCTGCGCTTCATCTTTGGCCATACCGTGCAGGCCTTCATAGAACAGCAGATCCGAGTCGGCTTCAATATCTTCCCAGGGCGTAAACACGCCGGGCGTCAAGTCGGTCAGCCCGAAATGCTTGTTGTGTTCGATGGCTTCAGCTTCGCTGTGTACATAGTAACGACGCTTGCACATGCCGGTCTTGCCGTATTCCTTGAACATGCCCTCGATCTTGTCAAAATGATTCGCTTCCGGACCAAAGTGACTGAACGTGTTGTTGCCTGCCTTGGCGGCAGCGGCCGCAGCCGCGCGAAATGCCATGCGATCCAGACTGTGCAGGCTGTCGCCCTCAATTACTGCGGCGGTGATCTTCTCGCGACGAAAAATATTTTCGAATGCGCGCTTCACTGTAGTGGTGCCAGCGCCCGAAGAACCGGTAACCGCAATAACGGGATGCTTGCTTGACATAATGACCTCTCCTGAACTAAATTTTTTATGGGCGCCGATTTTATATCAAACCTTCGCTTACCACTACTGCTCACCGCAATTTCAGCCACAAATAGGCCAATATTCACTTAAATACCCTGCGTTTTTGCGCTGCCAGACTCACAATGGACAAGCGCAACGCACAAGCCACCTTCGCGCGACAGGGTCGATGCCGCTATAATGCCGAATCTGAAAAACCCGTCTGCGACCTGTAAACCATGCAATCCAACTATCATCCGGCCTCCCTCGAACAACAAGCCCAGCAACACTGGGATGATACCGGCGCGTTCCGCGCGAAGGAGACCAGCGACAAGCCAAAATATTATTGTCTGTCGATGTTCCCCTACCCGTCCGGCAAGCTGCACATGGGACATGTGCGCAACTACACCATCGGCGATGTACTTGCCCGCTATCACCGCATGAAAGGTTATAACGTGATGCAACCCATGGGCTGGGATGCGTTCGGACTGCCTGCCGAAAATGCCGCACAGGCGCACAACGTACCACCCGCTGCATGGACTTACGACAACATCGATTACATGCGCCGCCAGCTCAAAAGCCTGGGATTAGGCATAGACTGGGCACGCGAAATCACCACCTGCACGCCCGAATATTACCGCTGGGAACAGTGGCTGTTCACCCGTTTGTTCGAAAAAGGCATCATTTACAAGAAAACCGCCTCGGTGAACTGGGATCCCGTGGATCACACCGTGCTGGCCAACGAGCAGGTCATCGACGGGCGCGGCTGGCGTTCCGGTGCGCTGGTCGAAAAGCGCGACATCCCGATGTATTTTTTCCGTATCACGCAATACGCAGACGAATTGCTGCAAGACCTGAACACCTTGAGCGGCTGGCCGGAGCAGGTCAAAACCATGCAGGCGAACTGGATAGGCAAGAGTTTCGGCTGTGAAATAGGATTTAGGATCGAGGATCGAGTATTGAGTAGCGCCGCATCCGATCCTCAGTCCCCAATCCTCAATCCTGTCCTTAAGGTCTATACCACAAGAGCTGACACCCTCATGGGGGTGACTTTCGTTGCAATTGCGGCAGAACATCCGCTGGCAACCCGTGCGGCGCAGAACAATCCGGCCCTTGCCGCCTTTATCGACGAATGCAAACAAGGCGGCACGGCCGAAGCCGACATGGCGACTATGGAAAAGAAAGGCATGTCGACGGGTTTTAACGTGACCCACCCGCTGACCGGCGAGCAGATACCGGTATGGATCGGCAACTATGTACTGATGGGCTACGGCGAGGGCGCTGTGATGGCGGTTCCGGCACACGACGAACGGGATTTTGGCTTTGCGAAAAAATACGACCTGCCGATCAGGCAATCTATTCAAATCCCCCCCACCCCCCCTTTGCAAAAGGGGGGCGAAGAGGGGATTTCACACTTTTCCACTGAAGCCTGGCAGGAATGGTATGCAAGCAAGGAGGGCGTCTGCATTCATTCCGGCAAATATGACGGATTGAATTTCGATCAGGCGGTGGACGCCATCGCTGCCGACCTTGCTGAAAAAGGCCTGGGTGAGAAAAAAGTGCAGTTCCGTCTGCGCGACTGGGGCATTTCGCGCCAGCGCTACTGGGGCTGTCCGATTCCGATCATCCATTGCGCACAATGCGGCGATGTGCCGGTACCGGACGACCAATTGCCGGTGGTGTTGCCCGAGGAAGTCGTCCCGGATGGCGCGGGATCACCGCTGGCAAAAATGCCGCAATTCTATGAAACCACCTGTCCGAAATGCAAGGGAGCCGCACGGCGCGAGACCGACACCATGGACACCTTCGTGGAGTCGTCCTGGTATTACGCGCGCTATACCAGCCCGGATTGCACAACAGGTTTAGTGGATGAACGCGCCAATTACTGGCTGCCGGTGGACCAGTATATCGGCGGCATTGAACACGCGATCCTGCATCTGCTGTATGCGCGCTTCTTCCAGAAGCTGATGCGCGATGTCGGGGTATTTGGCGAAGGCAACGCGGCACAGAACCTTGACGAACCTTTTAAAAATCTTATAACCCAAGGCATGGTGATTGCACCGACTTTTTACCGCACTGACGCCAACGGCAAGAAGCAGTGGATCAATCCGGCCGACGTGGATGTGCAAAACGACGAACGCGGCCGCCCGGTTGGCGCGACGTTGCGCAGCGATGGCTTGGCTGTGACCATCGGCGGCACAGAAAAGATGTCGAAATCCAAAAACAACGGCGTGGATCCGCAATCCATCATCGATGAGTTCGGTGCAGATACCGCCCGCCTATTCATGATGTTCGCCGCGCCCCCCGAACAGTCTCTGGAATGGTCCGATGCCGGTGTGGAAGGTGCTTTCCGTTTTTTAAAACGCGTCTGGAAAGCCACTCACGACCACGTCGAACAAGGCGTGGTCACGGCATACCAAAGCGGTGAGCCGGAGGACGTTTGCCCGGGCATCCGATTGAGCGCGGCGGCCAAGGCAATGCGCTTGCAATTACACCAGACCATACAGAAGGTGGATGACGACATCGGCCGTCGCAAGACCTTCAATACCGCGATCGCAGCCAACATGGAACTGCTCAACGCGCTGGGTAAATTCAACGATCAGAGCGAAACCGGTCGCGCAATCGTGCAGGAAACGCTGGAAGCCATCGCGCTGATGCTCAATCCGATCGTGCCGCATACCTGTCAGGCGCTATGGTCAGGATTGCGCCCGGGCAGCGACTTGCTGGATCAGTCCTTCCCGACTGCGGATCAAAGCGCGCTGGTGCAGGATGAAATTGAACTGGTGATACAGATCAACGGCAAACTGCGCGGCAATATCACGGTAGCAAAAACCGCAGATAAGGCCACGCTGGAGCAGCTGGCGCTGGCGCATGAAGCGGTACAAAAACAACTTGCCGGCGCACAGCCCAAAAAAATCATCATCGTCCCCGGCCGCCTGATTAACATTGTTGCATAAAGGATACGCAGACCATGAAATCTTCCTTCATTCATCCGGTTAAACTGGGTAAAACGCTGCTGATGCTGTCACTGGCAGCACTGCTCGCCGCCTGCGGATTTCACCTGCGCGGCGCGGCCCAAATGCCGTTCAAGTCAATCTATATCGAAGCTGTCAATCCGAATTCGCCCTTAATCAGCGAACTGCGCAGTAACCTGAAAGCCAATCATATCGAGTTACCCGCAAAGGCTGACCAAGCCGAGGTGATATTGAACATCGCGCAGGAACAGACCGACAAACAAATTCTGTCGCTGGGCGGCAACGGGCGCGTGAGTGAATACCAGTTGCACTATCGTGTCTCGCTGCGCGCCTATGACAACCAGCAAAACGAATGGCTGTCCGCCGAGAATCTGAAGCAGAGCCGCGACTTTACCTATGACGACACCCAGCTGCTCGCCAAGGCCACAGAAGAAGAACAACTCTACCAGAACATGCGCGTCGAGATGGCGCAACAAATCATGCGTCGCTTAAGCCACGCAAAACCCGAGAAAGCGCTGCAAAAATAATGCAATTGACCTGCGAAGCGCTCCCCCGCCATCTGGCATCAGGACTTAAACCCCTGTATGTGGTGTATGGCGACGCGCTGCTGCTGGTCGCCGAAGCTGCGGACAACATACGTACAGCGGCGCGTACAGCCGGCTACAGCGAACGGGAGATATTGATTGCAGAGCAGCATTTCAAATGGGACGCGTTGCGCAACTGCGCGCAAAGCCTTTCCCTGTTTGCCGAACGTCGCGTGATCGATTTACGGATACCCGGCGGCAAGCCCGGCATCGAGGGCGGACAGGCAATACAGGAATACGTCAGCCGTCTACCGGATGACGTGATTACACTGATCACGCTGCCTAAACTTGACTGGACGGTCCAAAAATCCGCCTGGTTCAGCGCGCTGACACAACACGGCATTCTGATTTGCGCCGATGACATCCCACGCGATCAGTTACCGGCCTGGCTGGCAACGCGCCTCGCTCGTCAGGCGCAAACAGCCGACCGATCCACGCTTGAGTTTCTGGCTGATCGCTGCGAAGGCAATCTGTTGGCTGCCTTTCAGGAAATCCAGAAACTGGGACTGCTGTTTCCGCCAGGCGAATTATCTTTTGAACAGGTAAAAGACGCGGTCATGGATGTGGCGCGCTACGACATTTTTAAACTGACAGAAGCCATGCTGAACGGGGATACCATCCGATACGCACATATACTCGAAGGCTTACGCTCTGAAGGCACGGCGACCGTACTGGTGTTATGGGCGCTCAGCGAGGAAATTCGTACGCTGGGCAAACTCTTGCACGCCGCCCGCCGCACCGGCAATCTCCAGAACGCCTTGCGCGAAGTGCGTGTTCGCCGTGAAAAGCTGGGACTGGTCGAAAATGCCGCCCGCCGCCTGAAATTCACGCACATCGAGCGCGCAATCGCACATGCAGCAAAGCTTGATAAAATAATCAAGGGGTTGCGACATGGCGACATTTGGGATGAATTATTGCAACTTGGCTTACGCTTCGCAAAATCATGAGCGAATGTTTATTGGTCATCACCAACATGCCGGATGCCCCAAGCGCCCTCAAGATGGCACAACAAATCATCGAATCGCACACTGCTGCCTGCGTGAATCTGCTCGCCCCCTGCACCTCGGTGTATCGCTGGCAGGACAAAATTGAAACTGCCAGCGAAATACCCCTGCTGATTAAAACCACGTCAGATGCCTATCCACGCCTGGAGGCCATGATACGCGCTGCACACCCTTACGAACTTCCTGAAATTATCGCTGTCCCACTGTCTGCTGGTTTGCCCGCTTATCTCAACTGGGTGAAACAGGAATCCCACTCTTGCAAGGAATAACCATGCGTTTTATTTTGATCCTGTTGCTTTGTTTCACAACACTCGCCAGCCAGGCGGGCAGTTTTCTGGATAAACTTCCCTCGTTTGGCGGACCTACCCCGCCCAGTTTTTTACCGCCTGATCAGGCGTTTATGCTGGACGTACAGGTTCGCGATGCACACACTTTGCTAGCCCGCTTCAACGTCGCGCCCGGGTATTATCTGTACCGGAGCAAAATCAGTTTTACCCTGAAAGGTGAAAATGCCAAAATCACCTCCATCAACCTGCCCAAGGGCGAGCCCAAACATGACCAGAATCTGGGCGACACCCAGGTGTTTCATCAACCCTTTCAGGCAGAAATTCTGCTGGACCGAACAAGCGCTGCCGCCGCACCTGTCACACTGAATGCCTCCTATCAGGGTTGCAGCGAGCAGGGTTTGTGCTACCCCAGCCAGGATAAGGTTTTTAAACTTGACTTGCCGCACGCGGACAAACTCGGCGCCGCAACAGCCGCTGCAACACCCCCCGTCACGGCCTCATCTTCAACACCTGGCGATACTGAGAATCTGAAAATTGCCGCCTTATTCAAACACGGCAATTTCTGGCTGATCCTCTCCTTTTTCTTCG
The DNA here is from genome assembly GCA_947084955.1 of uncultured Gallionella sp. GTDB lineage: Bacteria > Pseudomonadota > Gammaproteobacteria > Burkholderiales > Gallionellaceae > Gallionella. Next base: position 101,757 of record CAMTUO010000015.1, on the reverse strand, counting down.
GCGCAGGTCTGCTACTGGCTCTGACGCCTTGCGTCTTTCCGATGATCCCCATACTGTCCGGCATCATCGTGGGCCGCGGCCACAAGATAACCAAGATGCATGCCTTCCTGCTGTCACTCGCCTACGTACTGGGTATGGCCTTAACCTATGCCGCAGCCGGCGTGGCCGCAGGACTATCAGGCGACCTGATTTCCAGCGCATTACAAACGCCCTGGGTGCTAGGCAGCTTTGCGGCGGTATTTGTGCTGTTGTCTTTATCCATGTTCGGTTTTTATGAACTGCAATTACCCACCGCCTGGCAGAGCAAACTTTCTGACACCAGCAACCGTCTGCACGGCGGCCATCTTTCAGGCGTGTTCGTGATGGGTGCACTTTCCGCCGTCATCATGGGGCCTTGTGTGGCAGCCCCGCTGGCAGGCGCCTTACTCTATATCGGACAAACGCATGATGCCGTGTTAGGTGGCGTCGCCCTGTTCGTGCTGGCTTTGGGCATGGGTGCACCGTTATTATTGATCGGAACCTCCGCTGGTGTACTGCTGCCTCGCGCCGGCGCCTGGATGGACGGTGTGAAACGCTTTTTCGGCGTCCTGCTGCTGGGACTGGCGATCTGGATTATTCAGCCATTATTACCACTCAGTATACAAATGCTGCTGTGGAGCACCTTGCTGATTCTTTCCTCTATCTATTCAAATGCACTGGATGCCTTGCCGCATAATGCGCGTGGCGGACACAAGCTGATGAAAGGTGTTGGACTGCTGGCGCTGTTGCTGGGCATCGCCTATCTGATCGGCGCCTTATCCGGCGCGACCGACATGCTGCGCCCGCTAGGATCAATATCACACGCAACGGCACAATCCTCGCCAACATCCTTGTTTACGCGCATCAAGGGGCTACCGGGACTGGAAAAACAACTTGCAAACTCGGGCGGCAAAATCGTCATGCTGGATTTCTACGCCGACTGGTGTGTTTCCTGCAAGGAAATGGAACGCAACACTTTTGCCGACCCTGCGGTACAAGCCCGCCTCAAATCGGCCGTTCTGCTGCAAGCTGATGTCACTGCAAACAGTCAGGAAGACAAGGATCTGCTCAAGAAATTCGGTCTGTATGGCCCGCCCGGCATCCTTTTTTTCGACGCTCAAGGACATGAATTAAGTGATTTTCGACTGGTCGGCGTGCAGGACACGCCACAATTCTTGGCCACTTTAAACTTCGTCGGCCTATAATATCATTTGCTTATCTACGTAAAAACTGTAGACAATTGACCCGAATTTACGGCAAACTGCGCATATGAAAGCAATCCTCGTACTTCACGGCCCTAACCTTAACCTGCTCGGCAGCCGCGAACCAGGCGTGTATGGCAACATGACTTTAGAAGAAATTAACATCCAATTAAGCAACTTAGCCAGCAAAAAAAGCGCGAATCTGTCCAGCTTTCAGAGCAACTCGGAATCCGCGCTGATCGAGCGCGTACATCTGGCACGTACCGACGGCACACAGTTCATCGTTATCAACCCGGCCGCCTTTACACATACCAGCATAGCCTTGCGAGACGCGCTGGCGGCGGTTGCCATCCCCTTTATCGAAATACACCTGTCCAACGTGCATGCCCGTGAAGCCTTTCGCCACGAATCCTATTTTTCCGATCTCGCCGTGGGCGTCATTGCCGGACTGGGTGCATCAGGATACGAATACGCAGTGCAATATGCACTGAACTATAAAAACTAAGTCAGGAGACAATTATGGATTTACGCAAACTCAAGACGCTGATCGAGCTGGTTGAAGCCTCCGGTATTGCCGAACTGGAAATCAGCGAGGGTGAAGAGCGCGTGCGCATCACGCGCACGGCAGCTTCTGTACAGCAAATGTATGCGCATGCGCCACAACAACCCGCTCCGACCGTTGCCGTCGCAGCGCCGGTCGGCGTCACAGAACCCGCCGCCCCGGCCGTCCAGGAAGGACATGTCGTCAAATCACCCATGGTAGGCACCTTTTACCGTTCACCGTCACCGGGCTCCAGACAGTTTGTGGATATCGGCCAGAGCGTCAACAGCGGCGATACCCTGTGCATCATTGAAGCCATGAAACTGCTCAACGAAATTGATGCCGATTACACCGGGGTTATCAAGGCTATTCTCGTTGAAAACGGCCAACCGGTCGAGTTTGGTCAACCGTTATTCGTTATAGGATAATTCCATGAATAATACCTACATCATGATATTGGCCGTTTCGGCGTTGACACATTTACAAAATATTCAGCTGCGCAACTCCAGCCAAAACGGCCAACCGGTCGAGTTTGGTCAGCCGCTCTTTGTAATTGGGTAACTCGTCTGCGCTGAGCTATCCGCTGAAGGCATGAGGGGATATCACGTTTCAATTTTCAGATACTCAAGGTATAAAAATGTTTGAAAAAATTCTGATCGCTAATCGCGGTGACCAGTCGCCAGCTTGCGACGCAGCGGCGAAGCCAAATAGCGTTGCGACTGTAAGTCGCAGCTGTTTCACCGCAGGAGCACACCATGTTTGAAAAAATTCTGATCGCCAATCGCGGTGAAATAGCCTTGCGCATCCAGCGCGCTTGTCGTGAGATGGGCATTAAGACCGTTGTCGTACACTCCGAAGCGGATGCCGATGCCAAATACGTCAAGCTGGCCGACGAATCGGTCTGTATTGGCCCCGCACCATCGAACCTGAGCTATTTGAACATCCCTGCCATCATCAGCGCAGCGGAAGTCACCGACGCCCAGGCGATACACCCCGGCTACGGCTTCCTGTCAGAAAACGCCGATTTTTCCGAACGCGTGGAAAAATGCGGTTTCGTATTCATCGGCCCGCGCGCTGAAACCATACGTCTGATGGGCGACAAGGTCAGTGCCAAGATTGCCATGAAAAAAGCCGGCGTTCCCTGCGTACCCGGCGTTGAAGGTGCGCTGCCGGACAATCCCGCCGAGATCATCAAGATCGCACGCAGCATAGGCTACCCGGTGATCATCAAGGCCTCCGGCGGCGGGGGCGGGCGTGGCATGCGTGTGGTGCATACCGAAGCGGCGCTGCTCGGCGCGGTCACCATGACCAAGTCCGAAGCCCAGGCGGCATTTAACAATCCCACCGTGTACATGGAAAAGTATCTGGAAAATCCGCGTCACATCGAATTTCAGGTGCTCGCCGACCAGCATGGCAATGCCGTCTATCTTGGCGAGCGCGATTGTTCGATGCAGCGTCGCAACCAGAAAATTATCGAGGAAGCACCGGCCCCGCTGCTAAACGCGCGCCTGCGCAACAAGATCGGCGAGCGCTGCGCGGAAGCCTGCCGCAAGATCGGTTACCGGGGCGCAGGCACGTTCGAATTTCTCTATGAAAATGGTGAGTTTTTCTTCATCGAAATGAACACCCGCGTACAGGTGGAACACCCCGTGACCGAGATGATCACCGGCATCGACATCGTACGGCAGCAAATTCTCATTGCGGCCGGTGAAAAACTGTCTTTCCGCCAGCGCGACATCCAGTTCAGGGGACACGCCATCGAATGCCGCATCAATGCAGAACACCCCTACAAATTTACGCCTTCCCCGGGGCGTATCACTTCCTGGCACGCGCCCGGCGGCCCCGGCATACGGGTAGATTCACACGCCTATAACAATTACTACGTGCCTCAGCATTACGATTCGATGATCGGCAAGGTCATCGCCTACGGTGACACGCGTGAACAGGCTATGGCGCGGATGCGCACCGCGCTGTCCGAAATGGCCGTCGAAGGGATCGAAACCAATATCGCATTGCACCGCGATTTGTTGCTGGATGCCGCTTTCATGGGCGGCGGCACCAGCATCCATTACCTGGAAGAACGTCTGGCAGAACGTAACAAGGACAAGTAATGGCGTGGCTGACTCTCATCGTAGACACAGATGCACGACATGCCGAAAGCCTGAGCGATGCCCTGCTGGAACACGGCGCGTTGTCCGTGGACCTGCTGGACGCGGATGCTGACACGCCGGATGAACAGGCCATTTTCGGCGAACCTGGCGAACCGCCTCCCGGCGTCTGGCAACACAATCGTGTCAGCGCGCTGTTTGATGCACACATGGATGTCGTCGGCATACTGCAAGCCGCGGCCAGCGACATCGGTCTTGCCCCCCTGCCCGAGCACCGCATCGAAGCGCTGGCTGACAACGACTGGGTGCGCCTGACCCAATCGCAGTTTGAACCGATACAGATATCGAACAGACTTTGGATCGTGCCGACCTGGCATACCGCAGCCGACCCTTCCGCCATCAATATTGTGCTGGATCCGGGCCTGGCATTCGGAACCGGCAGTCATCCGACCACACGCCTGTGCCTGCGCTGGCTGGACAGCCATCTGCAAGGCGGAGAACGCGTACTGGATTATGGCTGCGGTTCCGGCATCCTGGCCATTGCCGCGCTCAAACTGGGGGCAGCCAGCGCCGTCGGAGTGGACGTCGATGCACAGGCCGTCACCGCCAGTCGTGACAACGCCCTTGCCAATCAGGTTAAAAACGTCACCTTCCATTTACCCGATACAGCGGAACGTGCGCAATATGATCTGGTGGTCGCCAATATTCTGACAAATCCCTTGCGCCTTTTAGCGCCCTTGCTGAGCGACGCCACACGGCCTGGCGGTCAAATCGTGCTGTCCGGCATACTGCAAGCGCAGGCACCGGATGTGATGAACATCTATCAGGAATGGTTCGACCTGAACGAACCGGTTTTCGAGGACGGCTGGTCGTGCCTGTCGGGTCGCAAGCGCTCAAATGTCTGAAATGAATGGTACAACGCGCTGCCCGCACTGCGATACGCGTTTCAGGATTACGGAAGCGCAACTCGCCGCACATCATGGCAGGGTACGCTGCGGTCACTGCCTGCAAGCCTTTGAAGCATATCCTGACTTCATTCCGGATCAGCCTGCCCCGCAACTCGAACTGCCTATCGATACATTCGTCGAACATACTGAAGAAATTATCGCGCAACAATCCACCGTCCCGTCTGTGCATGCCGCGCCTGAGTTGCACGAATATTCAATTTCCATCGAAATACCTGCTGAAATTCCCGACGAATCAGAACACACAGCCCCCCCCTCATCTTCGCTCGACGAAGCGGATTTCCTCTCCTTGTCTGAGCCGGACGACACACTGGATTTCAGGCAGGCTACGCTGACCAAGACTGAAGACCACACAAAAACGGAAGAGTCTACGGCGTTAGAAGTGACTGAAAAAACCGAAGCCGCAGCAAAAACCGAAGTCGCAGCAGAAACAGCACACACCGCCTTTAGCGAAGCGATCCACGCAGAGGAACAATATGATGCGGCGCATGCGCAGCCTGCCGAACAGGCAACACAAGGGATATTCAGCGAAGCAGTACCGGAAAAACGGCGTAGCTGGCTCTGGGCTTCGACCTCACTGATCGCGGCACTGCTGCTGACAGGACAATCGGCCTATTTCTTTCGCACCGACCTTGCCGCACACTGGCCTGCTGTCAAACCCGGCTTAACTGAACTCTGCCAGCTATTCGGTTGCAGCGTACCGCTACCGCAACGAACCGCACTGATGAGCATCGAATCATCCAGCCTGGACGCTGATCCTGCGCACGAAAACCAGGTCACATTGACCGCTTTGTTGCGTAACCGGGCCAGTTACGCGATGGCTTTTCCCACGCTGGCCCTCACACTCAACGACAGCGATGACAAACCCTTAGCGCGCCGTTTACTCTTGCCGGCTGAATATTTGCCCGCCGATGAAAGCGAAAAATCCGGTTTCACGAGCAACCATGAGGTCAACCTCAAACTTCCGCTTTATACAGGCGAACTCAGACCAGTCGGCTACCGGCTGGAATTGTTTTACCGGCAGAAATAAGCGCCAAACGCCCCTGCTGCAACGGCCTTCAACCACGAATGGCTGAGCAAGTTTTCGCCCACGCAACAAGACCGGCATAGTCTTCTAAGAAAAATACAAAAAACACTAGGGAAATCCCTAAATATTTTTAAGATATTACCGATAATCATGCTAATATTATCGAACTCTTATGCTTTTTCCATTTGACAACTTTTTGGAAAGTTTTCTGCCATGACCAAGACTTTGAACACATTCAGACTGACCGCATTGTTGGCTGTGCTGGCATCGCAGTCTGCGTTCGCAAACACGCTGACCTATGACGGCTTCAAATGGGAATCGGTCACCACCGCCGTCAGCACCAGCGCACCGCTAGACGCACCCGTCACGGCAACCCCCAGCACAGGTGGTTTTAATGTCCACATCGATTCGGGCAGCAGTTTTCTGGCCTGGTGCGTAGACGTCTGGCAATGGCTGGGTGGCAGCAACTACACCTATCAGTCATCTCCGGTCGGACTGGCACTGGACGCCGGAAAAGTCACCCTGACCCAGGCGAAAGTAGACAACCTCAATCGCCTCGCATCCGAGGCCTATACGTCTATCAACAACGCCACCACGTCAGCAGCGTTTCAGGCCGCCATCTGGGAAATTGCCTTCGAAAATTCCGGCACCTACAGCCTCGCCTCAGGTGCATTCGCGATGACCAGCCCCTCCGCGGTCACCACACAGGCACAAACCTGGCTGAATAATCTCGGCAATTATTCCCCTGCCAGCTATTCCATCAGCGTCTGGAGCAGCCCCACCCAGCAGGATGCACTGGTTTTCGCGCATGTACCGGAACCGGCCACCTATACCATGCTGCTCGCCGGTCTGGGCCTGATGACCTACACCGGTCGCCGCAGAAAAACAGCCAGGATTTAACTCCGCGACGATCGTACATCCGCCAGTCTGTATGACGGCGGATCCACTCCCGCCTCAGATCACAATTTCCAGACCTTCCCGCGCCAGCCGGATATCGAGCTGATCCGCGACATCCGCATAGCGCGTCAGCGCGTCAGCAAAGACGCGCTCCAGCTCATCATCGCTGCGGGTCGGCTCATGGTGGGTGCAGAAAAGCATTCTGGCGCCCGCATCTCTGGCCAACTCGATACAACTGTCAAACGTACCATGCCCCCAGCCTTTTTTGGATGCATATTCTTCCCGGGTATAGGATGAATCCGCCACCAGAATATCCACTCCACGCATCGCCTCGATAATGGACAAACGCTGCTCCTCAATCAACGATTGATACTCTTCATAACCTTCGTCACCAATATCATAAATATTGTAATGCGGCTCATGATCGCCGGTGAAGAAGATCGACTTGCCGTTGCATTCGATGCGATAGCCGAAATCGATAACGGGGTGGTTGAGCAGCAGCGGCGTCACGATGGTGGACCCGATCTCGACCGACTGATTCGGCATCAGCGCAATATAATCGTATCCCGACTGCATCTCGGCTTCACGCACCGGAAAAAAACTGTATTGCATCTGTATGTTGACGATGCGTTCAGGGCCGCTGCCCGTAACCGGGTCAAACGCCCCGTAGAGCTTGATCGTGTTGCCCTTGATGAAAACCGGAATAAAAAACGGCAACCCCTGTATGTGATCCCAATGGCTGTGGGTATTGAAAATATGCGCCGTGACAGGCAGCTCCTTGAGCAGCGTTTGTGCCAGCGGGAAGATGCCCGTACCCCCATCCAGAATAATGAGATTGCCGTCATCGCTGCGAATTTCGATGCAGGTGGTATTACCGCCATAACGCCGGGTGTTTTCACCCGGCGATGGAATGGATCCGCGCACCCCCCAGAATTTCAATTTCATATTCAGCCTGCCTTTGCAATTTGCGCAAAAGCCTGCGCCTCACTCACCAGCACGGAAATATCCCCCAGACGTGCGATGACGTCCTGCAAATCACTGCCGAATTGCTCAGCCAGTACTGCCGGCATCTCTTCCACCACCGGGTTTCCGCTGTTTCCCAACGCCAGTTTTTTGCTGATCTGATTCGCTACAAAAAGACAGCTTTGCACCGTATTGCCGGGTGATATTTCACTATGATGCAGACGAATATTGTCAGTGAGTTGCCTGGGGAATTGCCATTTTTCCACCAGCATCCCGCCGACCACGGTATGATCCGTGCCAATGATTTTTTGCTCGGCCAGATGCAGAGAAATCGATTGCGCCGTACTGAGTGCCAGCGCCTGCCTGAATTCGGGCGCAAGAAACTGCGCGAACACCACTTTCCCGAAGTCATGCAACAGACCTGCGATATAACAATCCGCTGGATCCGTCTCATCCTGACTGTATTTCTGACACAAGGTGCGCGCCAGACTTGCCGTGGTCAATGAATGCAGCAAATAATGCTGCACATCGAATCCGGCCGCATTCTGCTGCGGCAACGTACCCATCGCCGCAAATGACAATGCCAGGTTTTTGATCGTATTCAGACCCAGATACACCACCGACTGGTTCACCGAGGTAATCTGTTTTGAAAAGCTGTAATACGCGGAATTAAGGATACGCAACAACTTCATCGTCAGCACCGGGTCTTTTTCAATGACCATCACCAGTTCCTTGGGCGAACAATTGATATCGCGCGTCAGTTCCAGTACGCGTTGTACGCTTTTTGGGAACGCCGGCATTTTCTCCACGGCAGCAGAGAGTTTTTTTGTAATTTCAGCAGAAGATTCGGTCATATTTTTTCCTGCGCCTCAACTTACCTGCAAGTCTGTTTTCAACTCCTGCTCGGCTGTCAGCAGCATCTGTACAAAGAATTGTATTTTCATGTTTGCATCCGTGTTAAGCGACGTAAACTCAACCCCGGCATACCTGCGGCCGTCCGCCGCCCTTAACTGTACGACTTTCGCGTAGACCTCGGATATTTTAAAACCAACCAGCGGAATATCAAATTCCAGTTTGATGTCGTCAAGCTTATTCAAATCGCCTTCAAATTCCAGCAACATACCGTTATAGCCAATGTCGCACACCAAGGCGCTGGTTTTATTCGGCATCACAATTTTATTTTTAAGCCGCATGAATGAACAAGGCAGGTTAACCGCAACGCGGTGGCTGCGTCGCGAATCGTTGCGCTTTACTTCCAGTTGCAGGGATGGAATCGCCAGCAATTCGCGCAGCTTGACCGACTGAGCCTTGCCTTTGACATACACTTCCATGGCTGCGCTGACCGTCACAAAGTCGCAGCAACGATCGTAGGTGTTTTCACCAATCAGAATTTGCCCGCGCAGACTGAATGATTCGATGCGCGAGGCGAGATTCACTTCCTCACCGATCACGGTATACTCAGAATAAAGATGTGAACCGAATTTACCCGCCATGACGCTGCCGCTATTGATGCCAATGCCCATGAACAGCTCAGCGATGCCTTCCTGCTGGTTTTGCTTGTTAAGCGCCTGCATTTCAAGCTGCATATCGATCGCACAGGCCAACGCACGTCTGACGTCTTCCGGGTGCTCATCCGGCACACCGAACAACACCATAATGGAGTCGCCCATGAATTTATCGACCACCCCGTGATGGCGGAATACCACTTCGTTCATACAGCCCAGGCAGCGATTAAGCATGGCAATCACCGTTTCGGTCGGCAATGCCGCGGTGATTGCCGTGAAGCCGCGCAAATCGGCAATCAGTATGGTCACCTCGCGACGCACGAAGGAATGCGTAAAGGGCAGCATTACGGCCTCGCCCCCCAGCGCGCGCTCAACAATAGCCGCCATTTCCGTCTCAGCCGACGGCGTCAGCGGCTCACCGGTTTCGCGCGCCACCAGCGCCTGCAGGAGGCGCACGGCTTCTCTACTAGGATCGTCTCTCATATCGCATCGTTTAAACTCAATGTCATCCAAAGAACACCCTCAGGATACCTGTTTTGCGCCCCGTTTACCTGATTACTTGAGGGTGCGGTATACCCCGTTGATTTTGGCTGCGCCTCTAATTCTCGTCAAACACCACATCACCCTCCGCGATCGCCTGCCCGAGCTGCATCCCCTTGAAATCGAACAAACTGCCATCCAGCAAATGGGAGGGTGCAACATTCTGCAACGCCGTAAAAATGGTCTGACTGCGCCCCGGGTACTGGCGCTCCCATGCATTCAGCATTTCCTTGATGTTCTGGCGCTGCAAATTCTCCTGCGAACCGCACAGATTACACGGAATGATCGGAAATTCCATGCCGCGCGCATAGCGGGCAATGTCCTTTTCAACGCAGTACGCCAGCGGACGGATCACGATGTGATCGCCCTTGTCGGTCACCAGTTTGGGCGGCATCGCTTTCAGCTTTCCGGCAAAAAACAGATTCAGGAACAGGGTTTCGATCATATCGTCGCGGTGATGGCCCAGCGCGATCTTGTTCGCCCCCAGTTCCCCCGCCACCTTGTAAATGATACCGCGCCGCAGACGCGAACATAGCGAACAGGTGGTTTTTCCTTCAGGGATTTTTTCCTTGACGATGGAATAGGTGTCCTGCGTTTCGATATGGTATTCGACGCCCAGCGCATTCAGATAAGCCGGCAAAATATCGGCCGGAAAACCCGGCTGCTTCTGATCAAGATTCATCGCGATGATGCGAAAATCAATCGGCGCGCGTTTGCGCAGGGTGAGCAGGATATCCAGCAGCGTGTAAGAATCCTTACCTCCCGAGAGACATACCATCACCGAATCGCCCTCTTCTATCATATTGAAATCGAAGATGGCTTTACCTACCTGATGTTCCAGCCGCCCCTTGAGCTTGTTGAAATTGCCTGAATGGTCGAAATGGACTGCCTGTGCGATTGCGTTCATAAAAATTCCGGATTATAGATTGATGCTTCTGCCGCCATCGACCGCAATGACCTGACCTGTGATGTAAGGCGCATCCTGCACCAGAAAGGCAACCGTTTTGGCGATATCGTCCGGCTCACCTTCGCGTTTGAGCAGGGTATGGTCGATGATTTTGCGGCGCGCATCGCCATCCTCCCAGCCCTCCCCTTCCGGCCAGATAATCACGCCCGGGGCGACCGCGTTTACGCGCACCTGAGGCGCCATTTCCTGCGCCAGCGCACGCGTCAGCGCGACCAGACCCGCTTTGGCCACACTGTACAACAGATGCCCGTGCATCGGACGCTCCGCGTGGATATCCACGATATTGACGATGCAACCTTGACGGCGGCGCAACTCATCGGCGGCTGCCTGCGCCAGAAACAGCGGCGCACGCAGATTGGTGCCGAGCAGATCGTGCCATTGCGCTTCATTGACGCCTGCGAGCGGCGTCGGAAAAAAGCTGGAAGCGTTATTGACCAGCCCGTCAAGGCGGCCGAATTTCGCCATCACCTGTCGGATCAGCACAGGCAATGCGGCCAGATCAAGCAGATCGGCCGCGAATACCGCGACGCTCTCCGGACGCTGCGCGTTCAGTTCATCCTGCAATGCCTGCGCTTCCTCTGCCGAACTGCGATAATGCAGCGCAATATTCGCCCCCGCCGCGTGCAGACGACGACAAATCGCCGCCCCCACGCGTCTACTACCCCCCGTCACCAATATCACTTTACCTTGCACCGCACCCTCCATTAAACTTCGTATTCCTGCGAATTATACCTGACCATGCCGACTATACCCGCCGCCGCGCTCCCGATTCCCGCACCTGAGGCGTCATTGCACAGCGCGCGTCTGATTGATGCCATCTGTGATGAGATCGCCGCAAATGACGGCTGGATTTCCTTTGCACGCTACATGGAGCTGGCTTTGTATGCACCGGGGCTGGGATATTACACGGCCGGATCGCATAAATTCGGGGAAGCCGGCGATTTCGTCACCGCCCCCGAGCTCTCGTCGCTGTTCGGACGCACGCTGGCCCGTCAGGTCTCCGAGATCATGACACACAGTTCTCCGCACATTCTGGAACTGGGCGCGGGCAGCGGAAAACTTGCCGGCGACCTCTTGGCGGAACTGGAAAAACAGGGCCAACTGCCGGAGACCTATTGCATCCTTGAAGTGAGCGCCGATCTGCGCGCACGTCAGCAGACGGCGCTGCAACAACGCCTGCCGCATCTGTACCAGCGGTTCCACTGGCTGGATACGTTGCCTGAACAATTCAGCGGTGCGATTATTGCCAACGAGGTGCTCGACGCCCTGCCGGTTCATCGTGTGCACTGGCAGGACAGCGGGCTGACTGAGTTTGGCGTTTCCTTGAACAATTCCGGTTTTATCTGGAATGAGCGCCCCATCGCCGACCCTGCGTTGCTGCAAGCCGCGCAAAAGATCGACGTGCCGGACGATTATGTCAGTGAAATCTGTCTTGCCGCGCGCGGCCTGATCAATTCTCTGGCGCAGCGCCTGGGTCAAGGCGCGATGCTGTTCATCGACTATGGCTTCGGCGCGCGCGAGTTTTATCATCCGCAGCGCAACAACGGCACACTGATGTGCCACTACCGCCACCGCGCTCACGACGACCCTTTTTATCTGCCCGGTTTGCAGGACATCACGGCGCACGTCAATTTCACCGACATCGCGGAAACCGCGCTGGACGCGGGCCTGGCGCTGGCAGGTTACACCAGTCAGGCATTTTTTCTGATCAACTGCGGCATTACCGGATTACTGGAAGACACGTCCCCCGACGATCTCAAAACCTATCTGCCGCTGTCCGCCGAGCTGCAAAAACTGACCAGCCCCGCTGAAATGGGCGAATTATTCAAGGTCATCGCCTTCAGTAAAAACTATGCGCCCCCGCTATGCGGATTCGCCAGCGGAGACTTGTCACGACGGCTTTAAGGCGTGTGTGCAACCGGGGCGGCCGATGCGGCGTCCGACAACTTTGGTTCTGAGGCCTTATTGGCATTCGCGCGCACATAATCGGCAATCTCCTTGATGACCAGTTCACCATCGTGATTGCTGTCTATCTCGTCAAAATGCGCACTGATATTCGGCAGCACTTTAGCCTCTTCCCGCGATAGTTTGCCGTTATGATCGGTGTCCGCCTTCGCCAGATTTTCGCTGAATTCGCGCTGCCTTTTCGCTGCCGCAATAAAAGCGTCCTTGATTTCCCTGCGGGTCAGCCCGCCATCGTGATTGACATCAATCTGATCGAAGTTTTCCGCCAGCACGGGCACCTTCTGCGCCACTTCCGCGCGCGACAATTTGCCCGATTTATCGACATCCAGCGCGCGGAAAAGCTGCTCGAATTTGGCATCCTCTTCCTTCTGACTGTGAACCACAGCCTGCTCCGCCGCCATCGCAACGCACGGCGCGGCAGCCAATAAAACGCCCAAAATCCATTTACTCATTTGATCACCCTGATTATCACTGCACAGAAACTATTGAGAATTCTTCTGAAATTTCAACGCTTTCAGCCTTCACAACGGCACATCCATTTTCAGGATGCCCTGCCAGAACGCCATTCACCCTCTCCCGCAGGGTTATAAACATAGCATTTCTGAACAACGAACGGCAAATTTTTATCACCGATTGCAATTCTTCGCCAAGCAGCACAATCGAGACAGCAGGTATCCATGCCTGCCAATAGCGGTCAATTAGCGCGGTATGGCATACGCGCTGGGCTTGTGGTCAAGGTAGGCGAACTTGTCACCTGTGGTTCATGCGAAAAGATAATAACAATCACGCCATTAATTTGATTTATAACGATTTTTAATCTTCATAAAGTTTGTTATCTAGCCCATTAGATAATAAATCCAGCTGCTCGGCAGGATGTGCAGGCTTAGCGTAAGCCATGTTGCGTTTGGCTCGATTGGGAAGCGGTTCCAACACACCTTGTTCTACCCAGGCCCTGAGCATCCGCGACGCAGCCAGCGTGTCAACATTGGCTATTTTACACAGGTCGGAATTGGCGATAGCGCAGTGGACATCAATCCAGTGGCTTACTTCATCCCACACCGTTGGGCGTTCATGATTCAAGAGCGTTACCGTTACACTCTCCACCGCCGCCTCGGTGTTCTGCCGATATTGTGGAGGATAAAGTTTCGCAAGCGCCATCTCAGCGAACATCATTTTCACCCCCTCGCCGGCATCAATATTGGGAGGCACCGGAAATTCCCTCAGATTTTGCGCAATCAGCGGATTACGTGCTTTTGAACCAGCCTTACCTACATTGGCAGGTGTAATCTTTCCCGGAAACACGCCCGGACTTTCCACTTCAATGCGGTCATCAAACAGACGAATGAACATATCCCGGTTTAGACGATAATCGCGGTGGATCACCGCGTTTACGATCGCTTCTTTCACCACACGTTCTGGATATAAATGCTGCGTCTTAAAACCGCTACCGGAAAGCGTCAGTCCTTGCGCAAGCTCATCCAATACAGCTTTCACCGCTGCATCAATCTGCTCGATCAACGGGCCGCGTATCGACTTTGGCGTCTTGCGTAAATTTGGCGTTGCACCCGGTACAGCCTGTTTACCGTCATAAACCATCAAACGGATATCGGCTCGCGAACCATGAGCAGCAAGCAACCCACCCGGCTCTTCCGCAAAAAGCAGAACGGCTGCACGAGTAGGCAGCACATCACTGCCTACCTGCACAGCTAACCCTATGCGCTGCAACTGCTCCGCAAAGCTGCCGCTTCTTAACCCGCGTGCCGCCACAAAACTGCGCCAGGTATCAGTTTCCAGCAAGGATAAAGGCACTGACACCGGCTCGCTTTCCGCACTACGCACCCCGCGCCGATAGGACAGCTCTGTGCTCTCCGCAGCGGTCATCTCGCGGTTGCCCGCATCCAGCCGTGTCCAGGTACCGTCATCGACAATGGAATGCACTTTGTCGCTTTTCATCGCCTGCACCAGCACCAGATGTCCTGCGCTTCCATCGCGTAAAGTGCATGGCAAGCGAACAAAACGAATAGCATCTATTGCGGGATGAAACTGTGTACGTACTTTCCGCGTGAGTTCATCCAGCGCTTCCGGGTTTTCCTGGGTACCGTAGAACCGCGCGCTGCCTTTCTCATGCCGCTCATCCGCAACACCCAGCACCAGAATACCGCCTTCGGTATTGGCAAAAGCGCACAATGTTTCCAGCGCCTTGCCCACCATCTTGCCGGACACACGTTTGAAATCGAGCGTGCGGCTCTCGCTGGACGAAAGCAAAATCTTGATCCGTGGCTCGGCCTGCTCTTCAGTAAGATCTATCATGGACATGGCTGTTATTGTATTGTCGGTTTGGAAGTGCGTAGCCAATCTTGTACGGGCAGCAAATCGTCCCAATCAACTGATACACCCAGGCTGCCGTCATCATTTACCACACGCAAACGGCTTTGATCTTTTGTAAGAAACAGCACCTTCCCATAAAACTTCGGAATACGCCGTGCTTTTCGCTCGGCATCCTTCGTATTTTCTTTCGTCTCGATTAGCCGTATCACAGGTTCATCGTCAACTTTAAATTCGCGCAAGCGTTCGTTTGCCCCCTCGCCCGCTTGCGGGAGAGGGTTGGGGAGAGGGAAGCGGGCATGGCGGTTATCAAGAGCAGCATCTTTGCCATGCCCGCTTGACACATGCGACAGGCAAACCACAAAGTCCGGGTGAAAATAATTTTGATGTTCGCCCCGCACTAACCGCACGGCGTAAGGTTTTCGATCCGGGTTGCGATGCCACCACTCCACAAAATCCGCACGATCAAGCGCACGGGCAAACTCAAGCTCTTCGCCGTTCAGTTTGAGCAAACTGTCATATTTACCAATGCTTAACAACCCGCCCGCCAACAACATCTTACGGTCAGCCAGCCACTCGCGTTCATCCACCATCAGCAAGGTTTCAATTCTCGCTAAATCATCTTCCGATGGCGGCATTACTCCGTAGATATTTTTACGCGATGCCGCCAGGCTCAATTCCGATGGGAATACCATCAAATCCGGCAGTGGGGCCGCATCCTCCAGCGTAGTAAACTCGGCGACAATACTTTGCATCAGTTCTGCGATGTTCTGTGCTTCACGGCGAACAACCCAATGCGCGGCATCGCGCGCAAAACGCTTCAGTTCAGACGCTGGTGGACGCGTTTCTTCGTCGAGTTGTTCAAACTCTTCTTCGATCACACTGCGCAAACGGCTCGCCAGCACATCGACGATGATGCGCACGTCCTCGTCTTCCACTTGCGGCAAATTACGCAGAATGCCGATTGCCTCACGCGCCAGCGCACTGCGATCGGTAATCATCAGCACCTCTTCCTCATGGCGCGCGCCTAGCGTTAATTCGGTATGCACCTCTTTTTCGCGAAGCCGGTTCAACGCCGCACGTACCGCATTCCGTTTCAGCTCATCCTGTATGGGCAAGCGCGTTGCCACTGCTTCCGAAACCCTGCTCATATCCTGCATCTGCGGGCGTTGCTCACGCTTGAGCGCAAGCGGCAAATTGCGGACATGGGTATGGCGAGGATATGCGCGTATGCCTTTCTCCTTCAGCAATTCCAGCAAATCCGCCTCACAACGTGGCGTCTCTGATTTGCGCGGCGCCGCACTTGCGGTTGATGCGATTAGCGCTGCATCGAGATTAAACAACACCTCATCCAGCTTATAGCCATCATCTGCTTCACCGGGGGAATTTCCGAACAAGGATTGCTGTGGCCCCGACGAAGCGAAAGGCGCAGGCTCGCGCGCCGGAAGGTCGGTTGCAGTCGTACTATCCGGCAGGGGTAAATCGTACATCAAAGGAGTTTGCGAGGTTTCGCGGTTGGTCAGCACCACAGCGCCGGATTCAGTTTTGCGCACCAGCAGTTTTTCGGTTTGTCCTTCCAACTGGCTTTTCACCGCGCTGCTGGCTTGCACCGCTGCTTCAAAGCCGCGCTGCGCGTCCGCGTTCGCCAGATAAACGTAGGCCGTATCCAGGTCTGGCGGTATCGGCGCAGGTTTAGGGTATGCCTCACGAATAGGACGCGACACGCGCATCACACGCCCGATGAATTGCATGGCGAAATCCGCATCGTTCACCGACTTGGTCGAGGCCAGTACAAAGGCGCGCGGCGCATCGAAGCCCGTGCCCGCAGACTGCTTGAAAATCAACACTTCCTTACTGCTGTCGTTGGCAATCGCCGCCATCAGCACCGGATCGGGATCATCCGAAGAATGTTTACCGATAGCGGCGGGATGCACCCCGCACAGCTTGATTAAATCCTGCTCGGCCTCTTCCACCGTCTTGTCGCCGTTCGCCACTTGCACCAGCAACAATGGCGTCAGCTGCACACCTGCCGCCTGCAACTGTTTCTTGATACGTTGCGAACGTTTCCATGCCTGGCGCAATACCGTGCGCTTCAAGTCTGCCACTGTCTGCACGCTTTGGCGCAAATCGTATATCACGGCCTCGATGTAGCGCTTGTTCAGTCGCGCATTCACCACCTCGTCGCGGCTGGCCGCAAAATTCTCGAATGCGCTCTTGCCCGCCTGCTGCAAAAATTCCAGCAGCCGTTCATCCTTTGGCGTTGCCGTCGCCATGATGAGAAAATCCGCATTCAGCCATTGCGCAAATTTGCCAAATTCGGTGGTCTTGTCCAGCCCGATGTGCGCTTCGTCCACCACCAGCCCGATGGACAAACCCTGCACTTTTGCCCGCGCCACAAACGCTGCCAGCGTGCGCGTATCGTCATCGGCATTCGAGTTGTAACCCGTCTTGCGGTCGGTCGCTTTTGCCACGCCTTGCGCGGTGGAAAGCAACACCATACCGGGACGGGCATCCTGATTGCGTCCGCGCGCCAACATCACCGGAATCAATCCGGCGCAATTCGCCGCCAGCGCATCCTCGGTCTGCTGCACCAGATTCACGAACGGTACAAACCATAACCACAGCGTGGGACGCGCAGCGCTCACCGATTCCAGTACACGCGAAATGATGAACGTTTTGCCTGAGCCGGTGGGCGCGCGCAGCAAACAGGGTGGCGCGGAATCGCGCAACAACGCGCGCGTCATGCCCTCCACAATCGCGCTTTGAAACGCTTCCGGCTCAATGGCGGCCGACTGTGCGGCGATGATGTCGCGGATGCTCATATCGCACTCCCCCTCTGCCCGCTCATCAAAGCATCCATCAGGCTGTAGCAATTCGCCTCTACCCCGCGCGCAGCGAGTTGCTCGCTCAAGGTTTGCGGGCGACTGGAATAGATCGCCAGCCTGGCTGCGCCATGTTGTTGCGGCCAGGCGGCCAGCGTTTCTATCGTGTCCGGGTTCACCTCATTGCACACCAGCAACTCGCAATCCTCCACCCGCCCGAGGCGCTGCACCGCGCCCGCCGTAGCGCTACGCACTACGCCTAAGCGCTTCAACGCCAGCAGTTGAAAGGCATGCGCCGCATCGACATCAAAATGCGCATCGGCGGCTTCCACCTTATCCAGTTGCAGATAGGCGAACTCGCCGCCCTGCGCCAATGTGTAACCCGGCTTGCCGCTGTAACCCTTGATAACGCGGCGCATCCGTTCCGCGCAGACATCACGGCACAAATTCTTGTCCGGCTCTTTGCTGTTGGCCTCGGTACTGGAACACAGGATGAAACGGCGCTGGCCAGCCTGTGCTGAGCCTGCCGAAGCATCTTCGGCATTCAGTTCCAGCACCGCTTGCCCGGTGGTACCGGAACCGGCGAAGAAATCAAGCACGATGTCGTTGCGCTGCGTGGCTTGGGCGAGCAAGCCTTTGATGAGCGAAAGCGGTTTTGGATGGGGAAAGCTCTTGCTGCCCAATGCCGCTTTTACTTCGTCTGTGGCAACACCGCCGCGCGTACTACGCAAAACAACCGGCTCGTCATCTTCGTACTCTTCCAGCGTGCTAACTTCTTCATTCATGCCCGCAATCCAACTGCTCAACGGCGCAAGGCGATCCTCTTCTGGCTTGGCTGTCCATAGCTCCTTGCGCGAGGGGCGCCCGGTGGCAATCGGTTTGCCCACCCAAAAATCCAAGTCAGGAAGGCCCGCGCGTAGTAGTGGCGTTTTCTTCTTGGGCAGTATCGGCCCCTTGCCAGCCTTGATCGCTGCCAGCAGCTCCTCGCGGCTCGCGAATTGCATGACTTCCGACGGTTTGCACGGCGGAAAGTAGATGAGTTTCTTTTCGATCAATTGTTCGATGGTGTCACTGCGCAAGCCTTTCAATGCAGCCTCAATAGCTGCCTCATCACCATTCAGTCGCTTGCAAATTTCTTTTTCCGATGAAAAACGCCAAACGGTATCTGGGTCACACGGATACCAGTAGCCCGTGTCAGGGTCTTGAATCGGATAGTAGGTATTTTTACGTTCAATGAGTGTTTTATTCGAGGTTAATGGCTGGGGAGACCAATCACCGCGTTCGTCATTGTCTGGATTACGAAATTTACTTCGATCCGTAGCACGCCCATTAAACTTGAATCCAGCATTGGCATATACCAGCACATGCTCGTGCACATGACTGAAGCGTTGTGACAAATCGTTACCCGTATCCTTAGTGCGCCATACCAAACTACCCAGCCGCATCCCCGGAAACACCTCGTCCATCAGCAGTTCCAGTCGCGCGCGGTTTTCGTCGTTGATGGATACCAGAATCACGCCTTCCGGCGTGAGCAGGTCGCGGGCGAGCGCGAGCCGCCGGTACAGAAACTCCAGCCACTGCGAATGCCGCCAGCGGTCGTTCGCGCCGACGTAATGGTCGTTATAAACCCAGTCGCGGTTCCCCGTGTTGTACGGCGGATCGATGTAGATGACGCGGATTTTTCCGGCGTGGGTGGCACGCAACAAGCGCAAGGAGTCGTAGTTATCGCCTTCGATGATGAGGTTGCGGTGGGTGAAGTCACCCTCACCCCAGCCCACTCCCGGCGGGAGAGGGAGGTGACTCCCTTCCCCCTCCGGGGGAAGGGCAGGGGATGAGGGAGCAGGCCGGCAACTCCACCCCTCCACCAGCCTCGGCAGCACCAGATCGGCATTCAGCGCCGCATCGCGTTCGATCGCATTCGCTTCCCAGTACAGCCCCAGTTTTTGGCGGGTTAAATGCTCCACCAGCAGGCGACGCAATTGCTGCTCATTCAGGTGATCAAGCTGGGCTAGCAGGTTGGCGGCGCGTGTCGTGTCTGTCATGGTTACGCTTTGAAATCAAAAAATTATATTTATGATCTGGTCATGCCTGATCGATTGCCTGCTTAGCAGTGAATCCTAACAGATTTCGGCTCAGGAATGGACGCACCTATGCCTCCCAGGAACGTAACTACGCCTGTTTCACCAGCGGATCAATGGCACGAATGCGCGCCTGTTGCACGGCGGCGGGAATGGCCGCTTTATCCGTGCACGCAGCGGCGATCGCGCCGGCATCCACCGCGCGTGCAACTGCCAGCAATGCCAGCAGGTAATCTGCCTGTGGATAGTCATCCTGCTCGTGTCCCCAGCGGCCGCGCGCATCCGCCCTGCAGGCTTGCAGCAACTGTTCGAAGCGGGCAGGGCGACGCCAGGCATCGGTAGACTGGAACAGTTTGATGACGGTATCGCTGCGCAGCTCCTGCGCGCGATGTATATCCCCGTGATAACGCGCGGCCAGCAGCGCCAGATCGCGGCATTCACTACTCGCCCGCACACGCTGTGCAAGCGAGTTGACCAGTTCCACCCCGCGCACTTCATGCCCGATATGGCGCGGCAAAACCGCTTTGGGGGTGGTCGCCTTGCCCAGATCATGAGTCAATGCGGCGAAACGCACTTCCAGCGCGTAATCGTTACGCGCGGCTTCATCCACCACCAGCAGGGTGTGGACGCCGCAGTCGATTTCCGGATGATGCTTTACCGGCTGCGGCACACCGAACAAGGCATCCACCTCGGGCATAATTTTTTGCAGCGCGCCGCACAGGCGCAGCGTTTCAAAAAACCGCGCAGGATTTTTTTCCATCAGGCCGCGCGCCAGCTCCTGCCAGACGCGTTCGGGAATCAGCGCGTCTACCTCGCCGTTGTTCACCATGTCACGCATCAGCGCCAGTGTCTCGGGCGCGATGGTAAAACCAAAACGCGCGGCAAAACGCGCCCCCCGCAGGATGCGCACCGGATCCTCGTTGAACGCCGAGCTGACATGACGCAAGATGCCGGCGCGCAAATCCTGGACGCCGTGATACGGGTCGATCAGATTGCCATCCCCGTCTTCAGCGATGGCATTGACGGTAAAGTCGCGACGCATCAAATCCTCTTCCAGCGTCACCTCAGGCGTGGCATAGATGGCAAACCCCTTATAGCCGCTCGCCGTTTTACGCTCGGTGCGTGCCAGCGCGTATTCCTCGTGCGTTTCAGGGTGCAGGAATACCGGAAAATCTTTCCCGACCGGCACATAGCCCTGCGCTGCCATAGCCTCAGGCGTGCTGCCCACCACTACCCAGTCATGATCTGAAACCTGCAAACCCAGCAGACGGTCGCGCACCGCACCGCCCACACAGTAGATTTTTGCGGCATCGCTCATGGATTGCCTCCGGGCGACTTGTCATCGGGTCCGTCGCTCGTGGTCGTTTTGGCGGCGATAGTGCCCAGACGTAGTTTCAGCGATTGCGAGGTCGTACCGAATTCCCGCGCGTAAAACATGGTGTTGCTCATCACCTTCTTCACGTAGTCACGCGTTTCATCGAAAGGAATCGTCTCGGTATAAATCGACCCTTCCAGCGGGATAGTCGCACGCCAGCGCCGCGCCCTGCCCGGACCCGCGTTATAGGCCGCTGACGCCAGCACCGGACTGCCGTCCAGCGAGGTCAACATGTTTTTCATATAATACGTACCCAGCGTCAAATTGG
The DNA here is from genome assembly GCA_947084955.1 of uncultured Gallionella sp. Lineage (GTDB taxonomy): Bacteria > Pseudomonadota > Gammaproteobacteria > Burkholderiales > Gallionellaceae > Gallionella. Next base: position 80,191 of record CAMTUO010000015.1, on the reverse strand, counting down.
TATCGAGCTGATGCAGCAGCGATTCACGATAGTCCTTCAACCCCAGCTTTTTGGCGATCCAGCGCGCCGTGGTCGGCATGATCTGCATCAGCCCCGAGGCCCCCACACCGGACTTGGCAGAAGTCACAAAACGGCTTTCCTGACGCATCAGACCATATACCCAGGCCTCATCCAGATTATTTTCCCGGATATGCGCGCGCATCGCTGAACGGTAAGGCGCAAGATAGCGCAAGCTGAAATCATGCACCCGCACGGTTTTATCGGCCGTGTAAATGGCCCTGTCATACATTTCGTTGCGGCGCGCGATTTCCGCCGCCGTCAGCAACTCCTGATCATTGAAATTGCGTATCACCCAGGCCCACTCGCGCAGCGCATCGGTGCGCAGATTCATGCGATACAAGGCCAGCGTACGCTGTACACCGGGCAGCTTGGCCATGCTGGCAATATCCTGCTTGTCGGGCAGATAGTTGGGCTCTATCGCGCTTAACACCGGCGTATCGGACAACTCCTCGCCCGCCAGTTGGCCGTAAAAAGTATGCTCCGCGCTCAAAGGCACCAAAATCTTTACCGCCTCAGCGCGACGGTCCAGCGCTTGCAGCGCGCGTGCGCGCCAGTAGCGCCATGCCGCATCAGACTGCATGGTTTCGTTCATGGCATCAATCGAAGACAACACCTCGCGCCAGTTCCCGGCGCGCAGTGCGGCACGTACCCGCCAGATGGACTGTTGATCACTCAACGCTTCATTGCCCGCCTGCTCATACCATTTCAGCGCCCGCGCGTCCTGTTTACGCGCGGCCTCATACGCCAGCCAGCCGAAAAAATAATGTTGCTCGCTGACGGTAAAATGCGCGCTTATTTTCTCCCAGCGCGACATGGCGATGTCCGGCGACTGCTTTGCCAAGCGCTGCAAGGCAAACAACGCCACTAACCGCTGCCCTGCGTTATGCAAGGATGCCTTGTCCAGATAACGACCCGAATTGTCTGCCGCATGTTCCAGGTCAACGGACGATACTGTGTGGTGTCCGGTGAGCCGCGCCGCAAGCGATTTTGCCAGCGACACATTACCCGCCTCCAGCGCCAGACGAAAACGCTGCCAGATATCCTGAGCGCTGATCACACCCGCCTCAATCGCCGCCTCAAACGGCACGCCACAACTCGCCGGCAGATCCTTCGCGCTGAACCACAAATCATGTGCCGCACGCAGCACCGACGGCTCCTGTTTGCTCATACGCGATTGCAGCGCGTAACAGGTAAGCTCCATATCGTCGTTGATCAATCGGGGATACTCGCTGTCGAACAGCGCCCATTGCTGTTTTTTACCCAGGATACGCAACCACTCCGCGCGCATCTTATCGATCAGCGGCGTATCATCCGGGCGCGCCAGATATTCGCGTATCGTACTGACATCCGCGGTTTCAAGATTCAACCTCAACCGGTAATACGACACATACACGTCCAGCGGCGTACGCTGCAAGCGCTGGGCCAGTATGGCCAACTTGCCGGCGTCACCCACGCGGAACGCATCACGGGCCGCCAGGAAATCATCGTCCTGATCGGCACACGCGGTGTTGACAGCCAGCATTAGGAACAGCAAAAGGAATTTCATCGGGGAATCGCTACAAACTAAACTGGCAACGAGCATACCATACACCTGCAGGCGCTGCTCCTGCGCGCGGATTCAATTTATCAAATCAGGACCGGGAGATTATTTGCTCTGTATAATCGCCAGTTTTACTGGGGAATTCCTGCATGTGGTTTAAAAATATCTTCATCTATCGACTGCCTGTCGACTGCAAAATTACGGTCGAAACACTCGCTGCAAAACTGGCAGAGAAACCATTACAACCCTGCAGCGGCCTCGACAAACAGAGTCGCGGCTGGGTTTCGTGCCGGGGTGATGACAGGCTGGTGCATACCGCTAACGGGCAGATCTTGTTTGCGCTGGGCGTCGAGCAAAAGTTATTGCCCGCCTCCGTCATCAACCGCTTTGCCAAAGAACGCGTCACGGATATCGAAGCACAGCAGGGATACAAGGTCGGACGCCGTGAGCTCAAGGAAATCAAGGAAGCCGTCACCGAAGAACTGCTCCCGAAAGCCTTTGCGCTGTTGCGCACCACCTATGCCTGGCTGGACCCTGTCAATGGACGCCTGATCATCGATGCCGCATCCAGCGCGCGCGCCGAGGAACTGCTGGAGTTTCTGAACAAGACGCTGGATGATCTGCCCCTCAGAGCGCTCCACACCGAACTATCCCCCATCTCCGCGATGACCGACTGGCTTGCCGGCGACAATGCCCCGGCAGGTTTTAGCATCGATCGCGAACTGGAACTGCGCGCCACCGGCGAGAGCCGCGCCACCGTGCGTTATGCGCATCATGCGCTGGAAGGCGAGGAGATTCAGGCCCACATCGCTTCAGGCAAACGTGCCACCCGCTTAGGAATGACCTGGAACAGCCGCATCTCTTTCGTGCTGACCGAACAACTGCAAATCAAGCGGCTCGAATTCCTGGAGATCATCAAGGAAGAGTCCGGCATGCTGGCGGATACGGACGAGGAAATGTTCGATCTCGATTTCACGCTGATGACCGGCGAACTGGCTAAATTACTGACCGACCTGACCCAAGCGCTGGGCGGCGAAGTCGCCGGCAAGTAGCGGGTAGCGGGTAGCGGGTAGCTGGTAGCTGGTAGCTGGTAGCTGGTAGCAAAATATTTTATATTTTGATGAACTTTTTGAAAATACGCTTGCCTGAGTATACAGTTAGCGCAAGCTATCACCCATTCTCCCCCTGAATGGGTCTCTTAACTCTCCCTAAATTGTTAAGAACTTCGCCCCTGACCTTGAAGGTTCAGGGGCATTTTTTTGACTCTCGCTTCCGGCATTTTCAAACGAATTTTCAATCCAGGATGCCGACATCAAAACGCATGACGCGATAAAAACCGGCAAAGACATATTCACTCGAAGGCGCGCCGTACAGGGTCTTGCCATTTTCACGCAGCGCTGCGCCCAACTCCGCTGCTACATCCTCCTGCCAGAACCCCGGCAGAAACGGCTCCAGGCGGCCGAGCAGCCAGCGAAAAGGAGGAAACCGGTACAGCGCATGATGACGCGGGGTGGAGGCATATTCGGTCAGCAACACCGACCCGCCTGCCCGCACCACGCGGGCAATTTCCGCATACGTGCTGCGGCGCGCATCAACAGGCATCTCGTGCAGCAAAAAAAACACCACGACCTGATCGAAAGCGTCATTCGCATAGCCCAGGTTGCTGGCATTCATACGCGCCAAAGGGCAGCGCACGGCAAGCTCGCGGGTCTTGCGCCGGGCCAGCTGCAACTGCCCCTCGGCCACATCGCACAAATGCACGTCGCCATCGCAAACTGACAGCAGCGTGGGCGTGAGTTTGCCGTACACACAGGTCAGTTGAAGCAGCCGTGCCGCTTGCCTGCGATCAACCTGCGCCAGCGTTTTATTCAGCAGCTTGTCGTATTGACCGAACAGAATGGCGTTGATGATGAACTGGTGATCGAACAGCCAGATACCGCCCGACCACAGATAAGCCCACCAGTAATAGCGCGCCAGATAGTCCGGTACGCCATCAAGAAACTTCCGGTACAGGCGCATGTGTTGTTAAAGCAATCCGCGCGGCTTGTGCGGCGCATGTGCAAACAGCCGGTCATACAGCCAGCGGGGCAACAACCTGAGCAGCGCTCCCACCAGCCCCATTTGCCACGGAATCACCGCAAAAGCCTTTTGTCGCGAGATGACACGAGCAATACGCCGCGCTGCCTCCGGCGCTTCCAGAATGAACGGCATCGTATAAGGATTGACCGCCGTCATCGGCGTCTTGATGTAGCCCGGGCAGATCGTCACGACCTTTACACCGCTGCCATGCAACTCGACGCGCAGCGATTCCAGATAGGAAATCGCTGCCGCCTTGGAAGCGGAATAAGCCCCCGCGCCCGGCAAGCCGCGAAAGCCTGCCACGCTGGCAATACCGACCAGCGTGTATTTTCCCACTCTCCCGCGAGCGGGATTGGGGGAGAGGGCTGCATCGCGCATCTTGGCTACAAACGGCTGAAAGGTTTTCACCATGCCCAGCACGTTGATCTCCATCACCTGTGCAAAAGCGTCGATATCCTCGACATACTCCGTCAGCGTACCCGCACTGACGCCGGCATTGGCAATCACGATATCCGGCACGCCTGCCCGCGCGACAAAATCGCCTGCCGCCTGTAGCAACGCTGCGGCATCGCACACGTCCAGCACGTAAGTAAAAACCCGGCCGGGAAATTCAGCGGCGAGTTCCTGCAGCAATTCGCCGCGACGCGCAATCGCGGCAACCACGGCGCCGTTTTCAAGATAATGACGCGCCAGCGCCAGCCCCAGACCGCCCGATGCACCGGTAATAACAACTCGCAGACAGGATTGAGGAATGAGGAACTGGGATTGAGAGAAACCATCTGTCCCGCCGCTAACGCTATACTCAATCATCAATCCTCAATCCTCAATCCTCAATCCTCATTAATGTTTGTGTTCCTTGCGGGCCATGGCGATGACTTCATTCAGCACACGCAAAGTGTCGACTGGCTGTAAACCGGTGATCACGTATTTCCCATCCACCACCAGCGTCGGTGTGCCGTTGATGGCATAGCTGCGTATCATCTGTTTGGCGCGTACAATCTTGCTGCTGACCGTGAACGAATTATAGTCAGACGCAAACTTCGCCTTGTCCACGCCCTGGCTGGCAACAAATTGGGAGATTGAATCAAGATCATGCAGATCCATGTTCTTCACATGAATCGCCTGATAGATCGCATCATCCAGCTGTTTGATTTTACCCATCGCTTGCAGCGCGTAATAGGTGCGCGCCAGTGGCTCGGTCGAATCGCGGAAGATGGTCGGCACATACACCATCTCAACGTCACTCGGCATCGTTTTTTCCCATTTAATCAATTCATTGTGCAAATGAAAGCAATGCGGGCACTCATAAAAGAAAAACTCCATGACTTCGATCTTCTTGGTGCTCACCGGCTGCGACGGGTTGAGCAGCGTGTAATCTGTACCCAACTGCGGCGCTGAAAAAGCCACACCGGAAAACAGCAGGACGACTGCGAAGATCAGACTTTTAAATCCAGCTTTCATTTAATGCTCCTTAAAATTAACAGCGACAGAAAATCAGTGCGTTGGAGTGGCTTCCAGGCCATTTAGTTTCAATGTACCGCGCGCACTGGTCATTTCCTGTTCGTTCTGGAAGGGTCCGACCCGTACCCGGTGCAGTTCACCCTTGCCCGCGATCGTCACCGTCTGCACGGACGCCTCCAGCCCTTTCATCGCCAGACTGGCCTTGAGGTTCTCCGCATCGGCCGCATTCGAAAACGCGCCCGCTTGCAGGTAAGTCGTTTTGGGCGAGGGTTTGCTCTCAGCCGCTTTCGGTTTATCGGCAGGCGCGGGGGCGACCTCTGTCGTTGTGTCCGGTTTATCCGTCAGCACCTTGTAAAACTCGAAGCGTGGTTTGGCTTCCTCGACAGCGGAGGCGGGATTCAGCGAAGGTGCAGGTGCGGGCTTAGGCCTGGCTACGACGACATCCGGCTTGATGATCTCCACCGCTGCGGGTTTCACCACCTGCTCCTTGTTGACAAACGGACTGGGCGATTTAATCAGAAACCAGGCCAGACCCGCCGCCAGCGCCACGCCGGCGATCATACCCAGCAGGATACCCAGCAGCATCGGGCTGCCGCTCTTCTTGGGTGCAGCGGATTTATTGCTAGTGGGTCTGCTCATATTTCTTATCCAGTTATTAAATTGTTCAGTTTAACCATCCAACTACATCTTCTCCGGTGCGCCCACACCCAGCAGCGCCAACCCGTTGCGCATCACCTGTGCGGCCGCCGCAATCAGTGCAAGGCGCGCGCGCTTGATCGCGTCGTCATCCACCAGAAAACGCGAGGCATTATAGTAGCTATGAAACGCGGCGGCCAATTCCTTCAGATAAAACGCGACCAGATGGGGCGCCAGATCCTCTGCGGCGCTTTCAATTACCTGAGGGTAGTCAATAATTTGCTGCAACAGCTCGGTTTCATATTCGCTGTCCAGCAAACTGACATCCGCATTTATCAAATCCAGTCTGTCTCCACCCCACAGCTCCAGCACCGTACTGATACGGGCATGCGCATACTGTATGTAATATACAGGGTTATCGTTGCTCTTGGACTTTGCCAGATCGATATCGAACACCAGCTGAGAATCCGGATGACGCGCCGCCAGGAAATAGCGCGTGGCGTCGCAACCGACTTCATCGATCAGATCGCGCAGCGTGACATAGCTGCCCGCGCGCTTGGAAATTTTCACCTCTTCGCCGTTTTTGAGCACCGTCACCATCTGATGCAGCACATAGTCCGGCCAGCCTTGGGGGATGCCGATATCCAGCGCCTGCAAGCCTGCTCTTACGCGCGTGATCGTGCTGTGATGGTCCGCGCCCTGCTCGTTGATGACGCGCACGAAGCCGCGCCGCCATTTTTCCAGATGGTAGGCCACGTCCGGCACAAAATAGGTATAGCCGCCGTCCGTCTTGCGCATCACGCGATCCTTGTCATCGCTGAAATCCGTGGTGCGCAGCCACAGTGCGCCGTCCTGCTCATAGGTATGGCCGCTGGCAATCAGCCGGCTGACGGTCTCGTCCACCTTACCCTCGCTATACAGCGCGGATTCCAGCGAAAACACGTCGAACTCCACGTTGAAGGCGCGCAGATCGAGATCCTGTTCGCGACGCAGATAGGCCACCGCAAAATGGCGGATAGACTCGGTATCTTCCGCATCCCCTTTGCCTGTCGTGCGCTGGTCATCCGCCTCAACGGCTTCGCACGCCATATAGGCGCGCGCCACGTCAAGAATATAATCGCCGCGATAACCGCCTTCAGGCCAGGACGGATCGTCAGGCGTAACCCCCTTGCAGCGCAGTTGCACCGAACGCATCAGGTTTTCAATCTGCGCGCCCGCATCGTTGTAATAAAATTCGCGCGTGACCTTCCAGCCCGCCGCGTGCAGCACATTGCACAGACAATCCCCCACCGCCGCACCCCGGCCATGACCCACATGCAAGGGACCTGTCGGATTGGCGGAGACAAATTCCACCTGCACGCTGCGACCCCGCCCCTGATGGATGTGCCCGTAGCCTGCACCCGCATGCAGCACCGCATGGACGATCTGCTGCTTGGCCGCTTTGGTCACGAACAGATTGATGAATCCTGCGCCGGCGATCTCGACTTTTTCGATGACAGCCGATAGCGGCAATGCGTCTATCAGTGCACGGGCAAGATCACGCGGCGACTTACGCAACGGTTTGGCCAGCTGCATCGCCAGATTGCAGGAATAATCGCCATGCGCGACTTGCTTGGGACGTTCGATCAGGATGGTGATCGCCTGCTCCGGCGCGACCACGCCCAGCGCGTGTGCAAACAATTCGGAAATATGGGTTTTTAAATTCAGTACGACAGACATGAGCACACCTTGCTTTGAGAGGCGCGGATTATATCATCTGACGCCCGCTGAGCCGACAGGCCCTGTATTGCGCCGACAGAATGGATCGCCATTTACCGCAAAATGACTTCCTGTCGGACACTTTGGCTCTATTTGATTTGTAGTTGCAGCCCTATACCTGCAAATTCACGCCCGGTATCTTGCTCAAATCCACTTCATCGATCTGTTCGGGGGAGAGAAACATACGGGCATAATCCAGATAGACTTTTTCGCGGACAAACACGTCGAACAGATCAGGATCGATATGGCCGTTCAGTTTGAACTTACCCAGGATGGTCAGCGATTCGGACAAGGTCTTGCCTTGTTTATAAGGACGGTCCTTCGCTGTCAGTGCTTCAAATATGTCGGCGATACCCATGACGCGCGCCTGCAACGACATCTCGTTGCGGGTCAGTCCGCGCGGATAGCCGCAACCATCCATGCGCTCGTGGTGCCCCCCCGCATATTCCGGCACATTTTTCAGGTGCTTGGGCCAGGGCAGCGATTCGAGCATCTGGATCGTGACGTTGATGTGCCGGTTGATAACCCCGCGCTCCTTCACGGTGAGCGTGCCCGAGCGTATCGACAGATTATCGAATTCGTCCTCGCTGAGAAAGGGTTTAAGCAGGCAATCCGCAGAGTGGATGCTCGCAAAATTGCCGGTCTTTTCGCTAGTGTCGCACCACTGATAGCTGGCGATCTGCGCCAGACGCTGCAACGCGGCTTCAGGCATTTTTTCAACACCCACATTGCACATCCGCAGAAATTCGCGATCCTCATCCAGCTGGCGGATGCGCACCTCATATTCTGCTTGCGCCTCTCCTCCATCCTCAATCCTCGATCCTGCTTTTTTGAGCATCGTAATTTCCGCATCGCGCTTTAACACCTCGAAGCGCGTGTCGATCAGATGAATGCGATCGAACAGGGTGTGCAGCTTGGTCGGCTTGTCCACCACATGCACCGGCGTGGTAATTTTGCCGCAGTCATGCAACAGCCCGGCGATTTTCAGTTCATAACGGTCCTCCTCCGTCATCACAAAATCCTTCAGCGGCCCGTTTCGGGTACGGGTGACCGCATCCGCCAGCATCATGGTCAACTCGGGAACGCGCTCGCAGTGCCTGCCGGTATAGGGAGATTTATCGTCAATCGCGGTATTGATAAGCTGAATAAAGGATTCGAACAGCTCTTCGAGCTGCCTGACCAGACGACGGTTGGTCAACACAATGGCCGCCTGCGAGGCCAGCGATTCGACCAGATGCTGGTCGTCCCGCGAAAACGGCACATTTTCACCCGTATCCCTGTCCTGCGCATTGATGAGCTGCAACACGCCAATCACTTCCCCCTGGTGATTGGACATCGGCACCGCCAGCAGGGAGCGTGAGTGGTAGCCATGTTTGACGTCAAAATTCCGGGTGCCGGTAAAGTCGTAGCCCTCTGCCGCGTAGGCGTCGGGAATATTCACCGTCTCGCCGCTCAGCGCCGCGTGACTTACCACCGTCGAATGATTGGGTCGCCCCTGCTGATCATATAATGGTACCGGATAGTATCCAACCGCATCACCCCGCACCCCGCCGCTGACAATACCCAGAGAGTCTGTGCGCACAATCTCAAAATGCAACACGCGGCGCTCCGCATCATACAGATACAAGGTACCGGCATCCGCATGGGTGATGCGTTTGGCTGCCTCCAGGATGTGCTCAAGCAGATTATTGATTTGGTTCTGCTGCGACAGCGCGATACCAATCTCGTTCAGTTCCTTCAGGCGCGCAATCAATTTTTCGGACATAGTGAAAGTCAGCTATTAGTTGATAGTCGTTAGTCATTAGCAAACCCGCGAAGCGGACAAAGCCTACTCATAACTAGCGACTAACGTCTGGCTACTGTTATTTAATACACACCGCGCGGATCTGATGCATGTCGGTAATACCCTGCAACACTTTTTCCATGCCGTCCTGCTTCAGCGTATGCATCCCCTCGTCCAGCGCGATGGCCAACAGTTCGGCGACGCGCGCACGTTCCTGTATCGCCTTTTTCACCGCATCGCTGCCGATCAGCAATTCATGCAAGCCGACCCGCCCCCGGTAACCGGTACCCGTGCATTTATCGCATCCCACCGGGGTATACAGCGTAAATTGCTTCTTGTCATTGGCAAACAACTTGACCCACTGATCGTACAAGGCTTGACTGGCGGCAGCCGGGTCTTTTTTCCAGATCGAGGTATGCTTCAATTCCTCGCTGTATTCGGCAAGCAAGGCCTGCACTTCGTCGGCGCTGGCGATATGCGGTTTCTTGCAATCGCTGCACAAGCGCTTGGCCAGACGCTGCGCCAGAATGCCCAGCAACGCATCCGAGAAATTGAACGGATCCATACCCATATCCAGCAGACGCAAAATGGACTCCGGCGCACTGTTGGTATGCAGCGTGGCGAACACCAGATGGCCAGTCAGCGACGCTTCGATACCGATAGAGACGGTTTCCTTGTCGCGCATTTCGCCGACCATGATCACATCCGGATCGGCGCGTAAAAAGGCGCGCATGATAGTCGGAAAATCAAGACCCGCTTTCTTGTTGATCTGTACCTGACGCAAGCCCTTCTGGGTGATTTCCACCGGGTCTTCCGCCGTCCATATCTTGGTTTCCGGCTTATTGATGAATTTCAGGATGGAATGCAGCGTGGTGGTTTTGCCTGAACCGGTCGGACCGCACACAAAAAACAAGCCGTACGGCTTGATCACCGTATTCTGGATCAATTCATTATTGCGCGCCGAGAAGCCCATTTTCTCCAGCGGCAGCGGCTCACCTGAGGCAAGGATACGCATCACCACGTCTTCCACGCCACCCTGCGAGGGAATGGTCGCCACACGCAGCTCGATGTCCAGCGGCCCGAACTTCCTGAACTTGATCTTGCCGTCCTGCGGTCTGCGCTTTTCCGAGATATCCAGATCGCACATGATCTTGAGGCGCGTCACCAGCGCGTTACGATAGGTGGACGGCACCTCGATGTAATTGAGCAAAGAGCCGTCCTTGCGCAAGCGTATCTGCGTCTTGCCCTTGCCGGGTTGCGGTTCAACGTGAATATCGGATGCCCCCATCCGGTAGGCATCGACGATGATCTTGTTGACCAGCTTGACCAGTTCGTTGTCGGCTGCGGCGTTGACATCGTCCTGCGTGAGTGCAGAGGATTCCTCATCATCCCCGCCCATGCTGGACAGCAGATCGTCCATGGATGATTCATCCACGGCAAAACTGCCGGAGGCACTCCCCTCGCCGCCGTAAAACGCATCCAGCGTCTGCATGAATTCGCGTTGCGAGCAGACCTTATAGACCAGACGACTGCGGGGGAAGATATTGTTGACCACCCGGGAGCCCTGAATGCGCTCCGGATCGGTCGTGAGGATTACCACGCCCTCCTGCGTTTCATCGATCGGCAACCAGTGACTGCTCTCGACATACTCGCGTTTCAGATTGCGCAACAGTTCGCCGGGCTTGACACGATCTGCTTTGAAGGGCTCATACGCCACACCGAAAAATCCGGACAAGGCCTTACCCAGCGCCGCGACGGTCACCTGAAACTCGTCCAGCAGCACTTCCTCGATGTCGATGCCTTTGCGCCGTGCAGTGCGCGCGGCCAGCTCAAATTCGGCGGCGGACAACACCGCGCCCGACACCAGATAATCGTATTTGGTTTTGACAACGGCTTTTTCCTGGCGCTGTCGCAACGCCACCGCCATGGTCTGCGCCAGCTCCAGCACGCCTTCTTCCACCAACTCGGAAAAAGGCGTGCCCGCCTTGTTGTTGATGACCTGTATCACTCCCACCAGTTCACCGTTATGCGCGTCCACTATCGGCGCCACCAGCATCTGCTTGGTACGATAACCGGTGCGACGATCTACCTCCTGCAAAAAACGCAGATGCTGGCTGTACTTGGAGAGCTCCTGCTCATCATAGACATCCTTGATATTAAGCAGTTTTTTGTGCACCGCCACGTAGCCTGCCACGCTCTGCTCGGCGATCGGCAACTTGAGATCCTTGAAAGAATTCAGCCCCGTCTTGACTTTGGAGACCAGCGAAACGCTGTCATCGCCCACGACGTAGATCGTCAGCCTGTCGGCATTGAACAGGGTGCAAATATCACGGCTGACGTCCAGCATGATTTCATCGATATTGCTGGTGGCGTGTATCTTGTTGGTGACGCGATTGAGGTTCTTGGTAAACTCAAGCCTGATGCTCATATCCTCGTCATTACTTACCGCTGACTTCATTCCTGCTCCTGTCTTGCACTACACCTGTACATGGCTTCCACCCCTCTCACACCCGCTCAGCGCGCCTTACTTCAAAACACAAACTCCTGATTATTAGCCAGCATTTTAGACTCTGCGCAGCCCGGACAGCATCTGATCTCGCCCATAATCAGCTCGATCTCATCCGGCTTCAGATGCGTAATAAAAACCTCAGCCGCGCCCCTGAACTTTGCCAGCTCACCCGACAGCAAACTCGGACACAGGTGTTTGGACAGCACGGCCAGTTGCTTTTCATTATTGGAAAAAGCGGTTTCAATAATCAGATAGCGCAAATTGTCTATCCGGTTTACCGCTGCCCACAAGCCGTCGTTGACATGCGTGTCGCCGCTGAACACCAGACTCCCCTGACCGCTGTCCAGATGATAGCCCACCGCCGGCACCGTATGATTGGCCGGCAGCGCGGAAATTCTGCGCCCCTGCAAGTTGGTGACTTCACCAAGCGTGATCGCCTGATAGCGCATGACCGGCAATTTGCCGTTATATATTTCGTTGAAGTCCGGCCATATTTTCCAGTTAAAAATATGCGTTTTGAGTATATCCAGCGTTTCACTGATCGCATAAATGGTCACCGGCTGGCAGCGCATTCCTACCACACTGTCCAGCAACAGGGGCAGACTGCAGATATGGTCCATATGCGAATGCGTGATGAAGATATGGTCTATTTTGCTCAATTCCGCCAGACTGAGCTCGCCCACACCCGTGCCTGCATCGATCAGAATGTCATGATCGACCGCAAACGATGTGGTGCGCAAACTGCCACCGATGCCGCCACTACACCCCAATACTCGTAATTTCATGCCTGAGCGCTTCCCGCAATTTCAGCAAACCCGAAGACATCTGCATCGTCCGGTCAAATTTTGAAAAAGAATTCCATCTTGACGCCGGCCAGTTCGATCAGATCGTGATCCTTGAGCTGGCATGGCTGCCCGCCCAGCACCTGACCGTTAACAGCAGGAAAGCTCGCCCCTTCCACATGCGTGATGAAAAAACCCTGAGGGCGGCGCGTCAGCACGGCCACCTGCACCCCCGGCTTGCCCAGCGTGGTTAACCCCTTTACCAGCTCAAGTTCCTTGCCTGCATTCGGCCCATTCAGGATTTGTATCGTTGCACGCGGCGGCGGCGCTGGCTGGGCAACAGGCGGCGCGACTTCTTCTATCGGGGCTGCAACTTCAAGCGCCTCGTGCGCGCCGGTTTCATGTTCAGGGGCACGCTGAAAGTATCCCGTATCCCCGGATTTGCCGACCGGGGACGGCGTCAGCGGCGCACGCATGATCATGGTTTTTTCAAATTCGGCGGCATTCGTCTGACTGACATGATCATTCAGGTATTTCAGCTTGTACTTGCCAATTTCAATGACATCGTTGTTTTGTAAAAAATGCTTTTTGACAGGCAGCCCGTTGACCATTAAACCGTTCGTACTGTCCAGATCCTCCATAAAGGAATCATTCAGGATAGTCACGATCGCCGCATGCTGACCGCTTACGGCAAGGTTGTTGATGACAATGTCGTTGTCGGCTTTGCGGCCTATGGTCATGCGCTCTTTATCCAGGGTGTAATCCTGAATCAACGCCCCATCCAGGCTCAATATCAATTTTGCTGTCATCGTTGCGCCTCTCTTTACTTCCTAAACCAATTGAGCCATTTTGTCAGTCGGCTGCGAGGCTGAGCAAACTCCTGCTTCACTTTCACCAGAATAACCGACACATTGTCGCGGCCGCCATTATCATTCGCTGTCTGAACCAATTGTTGCGCGGCAAGCGTAAGATTGCCCTGCATCGCGTACAGTATAGATTGAATATCGTCATCTTCGACCATATCGTTGAGGCCATCCGAACAGAGCAGATAAACATCGCCCACCAGCACATCATGCAGATGTATCTCAGGCGTCAGTTCCGCATCGATGCCGACCGCGCGGGTCACCAGGTTCTTGTTCAGCGACAAGCGGGCGTTTTCAACGCTGATCATTCCACAGTCGATCTGCTCCTGCAGCAACGAATGATCGTGGGTAATCACCTCCAGCGCCTCGCCTCGCAACCGGTACAGGCGCGAATCACCCACGTGCCCCACCACCACCCGGTTATCATAAAACAGCGCGGAGACGATCGTCGTGCCCATCCCCGCATACTGCGCCTCGCTCTGCGCCGCCTGATAAATGGAGGCATTGCCCTTCTGTATGCCGCGTATCAGCAAGGAGACCGCCAGTTCCTCACCCGTTTCCGCATCCCGGTCCGTCGGATTGGCACTTTTCAGCGCCGGTGCGACTTCCGCCAGCGCCACGGAGACCGCAATACCGCTGGCCACCTCGCCTGCGTTATAACCGCCCATGCCGTCCGCCAGCACCACCAGACCGCAGGCCGCTTCAACGGCCACACTGTCCTCGTTGTGCGCGCGGACCATACCGGAATCAGTCAGTGCAACAATTTCAAGCGCCTCTTCCAGTTTCATCACTCAGGACTCGTCAATGAATAAGTTATACATTCGTTATTTAACCAGCAAAACCGGACAGTCGACCAGATGTAAAACCTTGGCCACTACCGAGCCCAACAGAAACATCTGCAATCCGCCCTGCCCCTGCCTGCACATCACAATCTGATCCGCACCCTGTTCCCGCGCGTACTGCGCAATCGCCTCGGCCGGACTGCCTACGCTAATATGATACTGATACGGAATATGCGCCGCATCCAGCGCCGCGCGCGCAGGTTGTATGGCCGCCAGCCCCTGTTCACGATAATAATCGTTAATCGTGTCCTGATTGATGAACAGTTTAACGTTACCCGTCGCCACTTTCCACTGTACATTCAACAACAATAGCGAGGCATCCACACCGAATGCATCACGGTGGCTAACAAAATAATCGACCGCCCGCTGCGCACCGGCAGACCCGTCTAGTGGAATCAACAGCTTCATCATGGCCCTTCAGTCCTGTTTTCCTGCGCTACAGACTTACCATCCATCAGGTCAACGGCTCTGCCCTCCGTCACCCGGCGTGACGCAATCAACGCGCCGGTTGCCAGCACCAACACTGCGCACCCCGCCGGAATCATCCAGTGAAAAAAATATCGCGTTGCCATCATATGCGCAAAGCCGCCACCCAGCTCAGTCGACGTAAGCGCCTCGGAGACCAACATTTCTCCGGCCACATAGCCCAGCAACGCACCGCCAGCATAAATAATATACGGAAAGCGGTCGATCAGTTTCAGCACCAGCTGACTGCTCCAGGCGATTAACGGTATGCTGATCAGCAAACCGAACACCAACAGATATACATTGCCCTTGGCCGCTGCCGCCACACCCAGCACATTGTCCAGACTCATCACAAAATCAGCAATGATAATCGTCTTCACGGCCCCGATCAGGCGCCCGTCCGCTTTAATGCTGTTTTCATCGTGTTCCTCTTCCGGCAGGATCAGCTTGACCCCGATCCAGATCAGCAACATCGCCCCGACCAGTTTCAGGTAAGGCAGGGACAACAGACTGACCGCAAAAAAGGTCAGCACGATGCGTAAGCCTACCGCACCCGCCATGCCAAACAGCACGCCTTGTTTGCGCTGCGCTGCAGGCAGATTCCGGCAGGCCAGTGCAATCACCACCGCATTATCACCGGATAGCAGCAAGTCTATCATGATGATTTTCAAAACATCCACCCAGAACGGGGCGGTAAAGAGTATTTCCGGCAAAACAATCCTTTCAAACAAATTTAGTTGAAAGTCGCTAGTCGTTAGACGCTAGTTAAAGCAAAAACCGGCATCGCCGGACAACGCCAACTAACGACTAACGACTAACGACTAACGACTAACGACTAACGACTAATGACTAATGACTAGCTACTTCCCAGTATCTTTTGCATCACTTTCCCCATCTCGGCAGGATTGCGCGTGATGTGTATACCGCATGCTTCCATTACCGCCAGCTTGTCTTCGGCGCCGCCCTGGCCGCCGGAAATAATCGCACCCGCATGGCCCATGCGTTTGCCGGGCGGTGCGGTAATCCCGGCGATAAACCCGACCACCGGTTTTTGCATATTTTCCTTAATCCAGCGCGCGCAGGTTTCCTCGTCGCTGCCGCCAATTTCCCCCACCATCACCACCGCATCCGTGTCGGGATCGTCGTTGAACATACGCATCACATCCAGATGTTTCAGTCCGTTGATCGGGTCGCCGCCGATGCCGACACAAGACGACTGCCCCAGTCCCAGCGCGCTGAGTTGCCCGACCGCCTCATAGGTCAGCGTACCGGAGCGCGAAACCACGCCGATGCGACCCTTCTTGTGGATGTGTCCCGGCATGATGCCGATCTTGACTTCATCGGGCGTGATCAGCCCCGGGCAATTCGGGCCGATCAACAGCGTGCGCCGGCTACCCATCTTGTAGCGCGTTTTGATCATATCATGCACCGGTATCCCTTCGGTGATGCAGATAACCAGATCCAGATCCGCCTCCACCGCTTCGTCGATCGCGGCGGCGGCATAGGCCGGCGGCACGTAGATCACGGAAACCGTAGCCCCCGTCTGTTCTTTAGCATCTTTCACGCTGTTATAAATCGGCACACCCTCAAAATTCTGCCCGCCCTTGCCCGGCGTGACACCGGCGACAAAACAGGCCGCGCCGTTAGCATACGCGATGCAGTTGGTCGTGTGGAACTGGCCGACTTTACCTGTCATGCCCTGTGTCATCACACGGGTATTTTTATTGATCAAAATCGACATTATCTGCCCCTCGCCGCATTAACTGCCTTTTGCGCGGCATCCACCATATCGTTGCCCGAGATGATCGGCAAGCCGGAGTCCTTCAAAATTTGCTTGCCCAGTTCAACGTTGGTTCCTTCCAGACGCACTACCAGCGGTACAGAGAGATGCACCTCGCGCACCGCAGCGACAATGCCTTCGGCGATCACGTCGCACTTCATGATGCCGCCGAAGATATTGACCAGTATCGCGCGCAGATTCGGATTCTTCAGCATCAGCTTGAACGCCTCGGTGACTTTCTCGCGGCTCGCCCCGCCGCCCACATCAAGAAAGTTTGCCGGATTGCCGCCATACAGCTTGATGATGTCCATAGTCGCCATCGCAAGTCCTGCACCATTCACCAGACAGGCAATGTCGCCATCCAACGAGATATAACTCAAATCAAATTTTGACGCCTCCACTTCGGCCGGATCTTCCTCATCCAGATCGCGGTAAGCGACAATTTCCGGGTGACGGTACAACGCATTGGAATCGAAGTTAAACTTGGCATCCAGCGCCAGCACCTGACCATCTGCGATCAGCACCAGCGGATTGATTTCCGCCAGCATCGCATCTTTTTCCACAAACGCCTTGTACAAACCCTGAAAAACCAGCACCGCGCCGGCGATTGAGGCTTCAGGAATGCCGATCTGACGCGCCACTTGTGCGGCCTCTTTTTCATCCAGGCCTGCGACCGGATCGATGCGTAAGGTATGAATTTTTTCTGGATGCGTATGCGCAACCTCCTCGATTTCCATGCCGCCTTCGCTGCTGGCGAGCAATGCCACGCGCTGTGCATCCCGGTCGACCACCATACCAAGATAAAATTCGCGGACGATCTGCGCGCCTTGCTCGACCAGCAAGCGGCGCACCACTTGCCCCTCAGGGCCTGTCTGATGCGTGACCAGATGCATGCCGAGGATCTGTTCTGCGGCAGCGCGCACGTCTTCCAGACTATGCGCGACTTTCACGCCGCCACCCTTGCCGCGACCGCCCGCATGGATCTGCGCCTTCACCACCCAGACCGTACCGCCCAGTTCATGCGCGGCAGAAACCGCCTCTTCGACGGTGAAGCACGCCATCCCGCGCGGCGTCGGTACGCCGAACTGGCGTAATATTTCTTTTCCCTGATATTCGTGAATTTTCATATTGATATTCTAAATTCTGCTGCGGCACCTGCGCGCAACCGCAATCTTACCGAATAATCAGGCCACGTGGCGAGATTTGCGCAAGCGCGTACGCAGGCATGCCCTTAAATATGTTCAAATTTTACCTAACCCTGCGCCGAGTTTGCGCCAGGTATCCAGCAAGGTGTCGGGATTGAGCGAGATGCTCTGTATCCCCTCCTCCATCAGCCACTGTGCAAAATCAAAATGATCGGACGGCCCCTGACCGCAGATGCCGACATACTTACCCAGCCGGTTACAGGTGGAAATCGCCATATGCAGCAGCGCTTTAACTGCTGCATCGCGTTCGTCAAAGCGGTTGGCCACCAGACTGGAGTCGCGATCCAGCCCCAGCGTCAACTGAGTCAGATCGTTGGAGCCGATCGAAAAGCCGTCGAAATAGCGCAGAAAATCTTCGGCCAGCAAGGCGTTGGAAGGAATTTCGCACATCATGATCAGCCGCAACCCCTGCTCACCGCGCTTCAAACCGTTTTTGGCCAGCTCATCGACAACCTCAGCGGCTTCCTGCACGGTACGCACAAAGGGGATCATGATTTCCACGTTGCTGTAACCCATCGTTTCGCGCACGTATTTCATCGCGCGACATTCCAGCTCAAAACAGTCCCTGAAACTGTCAGCCACATAACGCCCCGCCCCCCGAAAACCGATCATCGGATTTTCCTCGACTGGTTCGAAGCGCTCGCCGCCCAGCAGCTTGCTGTATTCGTTGGATTTGAAATCCGACAGGCGCACAATCACAGGACGCGGCCAGAACGCGGCCGCCAGCATGGCAACCCCCTCAGTTAATTTGTCCACGTAAAAGGCAACCGGATCGGCATAACCGCGCGACTGCTGCGCCACCTTTGCCTGCAAGGGCTCGGGCAGCGTTTTGAAATTGAGCACCGCCTTGGGGTGGATGCCGATCATGTTATTGATCACGAATTCCAGCCGCGCCAGACCGACGCCCTGTGAAGGCATTTGCGCAAATTCGAAAGCCAGCGTCGGATTGCCCACGTTCAGCATCAGCTTCAGCGGCAGCTCGGGCAGCACCGCACGGCTTTCCTCGACAATTTCAAACGGCAGCACGCCCTGGTACACAAAACCCGTATCGCCTTCGGCACAGGAGGCCGTGACCATTTCCCCGTCAGTCAGACTCGTCGTGGCATGCGTACAACCCACGATAGCCGGAATCCCCATCTCGCGCGCGATGATCGCCGCATGGCAGGTGCGTCCGCCCCGGTTGGTGATGATGGCCGCCGCCTTTTTCATCACCGGCTCCCAATCCGGATCGGTCATGTCCGTGACCAGCACGTCGCCCGCCTGCACCTTATTCATCTCGCTGGCACCCGTTACCAGTCTGACTTTTCCCGTGCCGATTTTCTGGCCGATCGCGCGCCCCTCGACGAGCACTTCGCCGCGCTGAGTCAGCCGGTATTTTCCTGCGCCCGCCCCCGCCACCTGCGACTGTACCGTTTCAGGGCGCGCCTGCAGAATGTACAGCTTGCCATCCACGCCGTCACGACCCCACTCAATGTCCATCGGTTTGCCATAATGCGCTTCGATTGCCATCGCGTGACGCGCCAGCTCCAGCACTTCCTCATCACTCAAGGAGAAACGGCCGCGCAAAGCGACCGGCACTTCCTCGATACGCGTTGAAAAGCCCGCCGCACGGTCGCTGTCGAACACCATGCGTTGCAGCTTGGAACCTAACCCCCGCCTCAAAATCGCCGGATAGCCCTCCGCCAGCTTTTGTTTATGCACATAAAATTCATCCGGATTGACCGCCCCCTGAACCACCATTTCGCCCAGACCGTAGCTTGAAGTGATGAACACCGCATCGCGAAATCCGGATTCGGTGTCCAGCGTAAACATCACGCCAGAGGCCCCCAGATCGGAGCGCACCATGCGCTGCACCCCGGCAGACAGCGCAACGTGAACATCGTTGTAACCCGTGTGCACACGATAGGAAATCGCCCTGTCGTTGTACAGCGAAGCAAAAACCTCCTTGATGGCATGCAGCACATTGTCGATGCCGTGTATATTCAGATAGGTTTCCTGCTGTCCCGCGAAGGACGCATCCGCCAAATCTTCAGCGGTTGCGGAAGAACGCACCGCAAAACTGCCCTCCCCCCCGCCTGCCAGCTTTGCATAATGCAGGCCTATTTCCTCCGCCAGCCGCTCAGGCAGCGCTGCATCCTTTATCCATCCGCGTATCTCTTTGCCTGTTCTGGCCAGCGCCGTCACATCTTCCACGTCCAGTGCGGACAAGGCAGTTTCGATGCGTTTATCCAGGCCGTTTTCCGCCAGAAAATCACGGTACGCCTCGGCGGTCGTGGCAAATCCGCCCGGCACGCGCACAGCCGTCGCACCCAACTGGCTGATCATCTCGCCCAATGACGCATTCTTGCCGCCCACCTGTGCGATGTCAGCAATGCCTAAAGACTCGAATGAAATCACGTACGGGTGCATATTGATTCTCCTCTATAAATTCAGCTGGTAGCCCGTAGCGGGCGAAAAGTCGTTAGTCGTTAGTCGTTAGTCGTTAGTCGTTAGTCGAAAAAATTATTTATTACCAACCAACAAACTACAGTATTTTAAGTTGCCCGATTGCCATTTTTTGTTTCTTTTTTCCTGTTGATCGCCTGCAGCAGATGCACGGCCATTTCCTCGATCGAACGTGCCGTCATGTCAAACCAGATTATCCCCGAGCGGCGCATCAGGCTTTCGGCGGCGGCCACCTCATAACGGCAGTTGGCCAGTGAAGCATAGTGACTGTGCGGGCGGCGCTCCTCACGGATGCGATGCAACTGTTCCGGCGCGATGGTCAGTCCGAACAGTTTATCGCGAAAGGGGAGCAAGGTATCGGGCAAGCGGTCGCGCTCAAAATCTTCCGGAATCAACGGGTAATTCGCGGCCATCAGACCAAACTGCAACGACAGATACAAACTGGTCGGCGTCTTGCCGCTGCGGGACACGCCAACCAGAATCACATCGGCACTTTTAAAATCGGTGGCGGAAATGCCATCGTCATGCGCCAGGGTGAAATTCATCGCCGCAATACGCCTGGCATATTCGCGGCTTTCCTGACCATGGCTGCGCCCCACGCTGTGCGTCGATTTCTGCCCCAGCTCCTGTTCCAGCGGCGAGATGAACGCCTCGAACAAATCCAGAAACAGCGCATCGGCCAAGCGCAGGCGCGCACTGATTTGATCATTCATCACGGTCATAATGACCAGTGGACGCTGACCGTCCTGGCGCTTTATTTCACCGATACGCTGCACACAGACATCGGCCTTCTCCATGCTATCGGTGAAGGGAAACCGCACATGACGAAATATGATGCCTTCGAATTGCGAGAGCAGGCCATTTCCCAGCGTTTCCGCGGTAATACCGGTTCCATCCGAAACAAGAACGATCGTGCGACTTGCCATGGTTGACCTCGCAGAATATTTGCGCCCATTATCCCAAATAATTCAATGGAATGTAGGTCGGGATTTATCCCGACATGTCGGATTGAAATCCGACCTACAATTGTTTTGTGATGCCGAGATATTTAATGAATATCCGGGAGTATACGAGCGCGCATTAACGGATAGTGCAAATTTGTAAATTTACGGGCAAAGCGCGCCGCAAACTGGGATAATTACATGATGAACGATACTACAGCAAATCCATTTTCATCCGCCACATTCAACGAGCTGCCCCTGTCACCCGGCATACTGGCGACCTTGCAGCAACTGGGCTATTCCAGCATGACGCCGATCCAGGCTGCCAGCCTGCCGGTCACGCTGGCAGGCCACGACCTGATCGCGCAGGCAAAAACCGGCAGCGGCAAGACGGCGGCCTTCGCGCTGCCTTTGTTGACCCGTTTGAATCCGCGCCGCTTTGCCGTACAGGCCATGGTGCTGTGCCCCACGCGCGAACTGGCCGATCAGGTCACTCAGGAAATCCGCCGTCTGGCGCGCTCCGCAGACAACATCAAGATACTGACGCTGTGCGGCGGTTCCACCATGCGCCCGCAAATCGCCAGCCTGGAACACGGCGCGCACATCGTCGTCGGCACCCCGGGGCGCATCATGGATCATCTGGAGCGCGGCACGCTCGATCTGGCGGCGCTCAACACCCTGGCGCTCGATGAAGCGGACCGCATGCTGGACATGGGTTTTGTCGACGCCATCGCATTTATCGCCAAGCGCTGCCCGCCCGATCGCCAGACGCTGCTGTTCTCGGCGACCTACCCGGAAGGCATCGCAAGGCTCGCACGCCAGTTCATGCGCAACCCAAAACAGGTCAAACTGGCGGAACAACATGACGCCGGCAAAATACGCCAGCGCTTCTACGAGGTCAGCAACGAGGAACGCCTGACTGCGGTGGCCGCCCTGCTCAAACATTACCGACCGGTCAGTACACTGGCCTTTTGCAACACCAAACAGCAATGCAGATCATTGCTTGAAGTGCTGCATGCTCAGGGAATTTATGCACTGACGCTGAATGGCGACATGGAACAGCGCGAACGCGATCAGGTGCTGATCCAGTTTGCCAACCGCAGTTGCTCGGTGCTGGTGGCAACCGATGTGGCGGCGCGCGGTCTTGATATCGCACAACTCGAAGCCGTCATCAATGTCGATGTCACCCCCGACCCTGAAATCCACATCCACCGCATCGGCCGTACCGGGCGCGCAGACGAGGATGGCTGGGCGCTTTCGCTGTGCGGACCCACCGACCGCCACCGCATCGTCGGTATCGCCAAGATGATGGGGGTCGTGCCGGAATGGCATCAAATAGCCGAATTGAAAGACGAAGACAACTCGCCTCTGGTACCGCCCATGGTGACGCTGCAAATTCTCGGCGGCCGCCGTGAAAAAATACGCGCAGGCGACGTGCTGGGCGCACTCACCGGGGATGCAGGTTTTACGCGCGAGCAGATCGGCAAGATTTCCGTGACCGATTTTTCCACCTATGTCGCCGTCACGCAGGATATTGCCGGGGAGGCAGTACGCAGGTTATCTGCCGGCAAAGTGAAGGGCAAAACCGTGAAAGTACGAGCACTGTAAGCTTGTCCGCCAGGCAACTACCACTTACCGTCTTCTTTTGAGCCTTGAATAGGCGAATCATCACTTTGATCGTGTTTGCCAGTGTTATTACTTGCAGCCCCCTTTTTTACCGCCGCAGATGCATTAGCTGCTGAAGACGCCACTTTAGGTTCGGCTGTAGATGCACTGGCTGACACAGTCTTAACTTGTTCGCGAAGCTGCAACCCTCCATCCACAATACTATTCAGAACTACCTTTACATTATCAAGATGACCATACGATAGCTTCGGTGTCACCTTATCAACGACAACCTCACAGCATGGAGATTCCATGCGACCGAGGGACTCGCCTGTCTGTGGGTCTTTCATCTCTTTTCCCATAGAAACCATCGCGTAACGCGTTCCAACTTTGACAGATTGTCCGCCTTGGCTGAGCACAACCGTATTTGCATCGCGCGAAACTACGGTGATAGGGAATGTTCGCGCCAGAATGGAGGCAACGACTTCATTTACGATTTCGGATTCCATACCCTGTAATACTTGACCTGAATTAATGCCGGAACCCATCGTCGTGGCTTCAACTTCCGGCGCATTGCCTTGCAATGTGTCCGATGTCATGACTTGACGGGTTGCCACATTCACCAGTTTTTGGGATACACCCCAACCGCCTGAAAAACTGACCAACTCACGGTCACTTGTGCGCAACTGACGAGCATGACGGTTATAAGCGAGCGTATTGATAGTACCAGTCCAAATAACATCAGCCGTAACGGCTTGACCAAGCTTGCCTGTTTCTGCGCGAGGCGCATCGCCAGTTTTAATCATGGCAAGTTCTTTTTCTATGTCTGCACCATTTTCACGATCAAGAACACTAAAGCGACCTGTATTGGTTAAAGCTGCGGCAACTTGTTGACGAATATCTTCAGCCACCTTTTGAGCTGAAATATTTTCAGAGCCAATGACAAAGCTTGCGGAATCAAAATGAACAGGCGCGACTATAACCTTAATTTTTTTGTCGGCTGGTGCGGTAAAGTGCGCAATATTTGCCGCTATACTCACCTTGTACTGACCGCCTTTATCTTTTGGCTCGGTTACGTTGACGATATTAAAATTCGTGATCGCACCGCCGGATTTTTGAGCAACCATTTCGGCAAACTCTGTCGCACGTAGAGATACTGAGTCCTTACCATCGGTAACATCAAGACCGTACTTTACCTGCATGCTACCTGTATCAATGGTCGCGCCATTAACCTGAAGAATAGCTGTTTTCATTGCATCTGAAGTGGCAGCAGCAGGTGTGGCGCCATATCCTTCGGCTGTTGTCGATACTGTATCGACTTTCCCCACATCGGGCATCTGTTCCGCAGCATTTGCGGCCGGGGGCGGCGAAGCGGTTTTGGGTGCGCTGTCTTCCTTTTTACCACAGGAACTCAGTAAAACAACTGCCAGCATTACCAATCCCGCATGAATCAATTTCATTTGCCGCCCCTATCGAGTTTAACGAAAATTATAGAATTAAAGCCCAGCCGTTGCATCTTTAGGGACGGCAATATCATGCGACTTGGCATAAGCAATTGCATTTTTCAGTGAACTGGTCAGCGTCTTAAGGTTTGACGGCAGCGAACTAATGATATAAGCACCGCTTTGTAGTTTGGGGAGCATCATCGGTGAAACACTAGACAAACCATTTGCGAACGAATCAAATGCGCCCTTCAGGCCAACGTATTTGACTACCCCCTGAGCAAGCGAAACGATCCCTGCAGCAAACTGTGCTTTGGCAGGTGCATCCATATTTTCAGTATGTTTCAATGCCTCCGCAATCGCGTTGCTATTCTCACTGGCCGTTTTGTTCGCATCGCTCAATGCACCTTTGGTGGCACCCTCTGTTAACGTGGCGCTTGCAGCACGATCGGAGGCCGCATTTGTTGTCAGCTTGAGCGCATCTGCCATTTTTGCATCGCCATCGAAAACACTTTGTGCTGCGGAGACGTACTGCTTGACGAGTTGATCCTGCGCACCGGATAAGTCAGTTGAGCCGGCATTATCTGACTGGGCACCCATTCCAGGAATATTGCCCAACCCAAAGGCTTGAGCTGAAAGTGGTGTAAGGATTGTGGCTGATACGAGAATTGCTGCTAAGAGACGTGACATTTGTGACTCCATTTTATGGTTAGATTAACGAAGACCTGCATTGGCGAGCTGGCTCGTGAGTTCGCGAGTTGCACTCTGTGCTGCCAATTTCAAGGCGTTGGTCCGTGCTTCATCTTCGGTCGGACCTACACCTGCATACTGCACGGGGCCGGCAACAGCCACGCTTTCTGGGATTCCCTGACCAACGTCGATCACTTTGACATTCACGGTTACAGAAACTCGGACTAATCCCGTGGCAGGATCACTGCCAACTTGACCCACATCGAGAGTGCCCAGCGCAAAATATCGAACCTGTGCAATCCTCAGGCCTGTCACAACGTTTTGCAGGGTTATGCTTTGCAAGCCATTACCGGATTTGTAGTCGGCCTCAATGGCCGCCACCTTCAATTTTCCGTTTGTCATTGGCTCAACAAATTGAGCCTCCGCAACGCGATAACCGGAAGTTTTAAATATCTGAGTGACGGCTTGGCTTACGTTTTGACTCGGAATTAATTTCCAGGTGGATGTTCCTGAACGAGCTACGGAAGAACCGCCTGTCTCAACCGTAACGGCGCGTTCCGCCGTGTAGGCTGCCTTGGTTTTGGTCGATGCATTGGTAGAGACTTGGGATTTGCGAATTGACTCGCCTTCCGTGCCTTTTTCTGAAGAAGATGATTCCGCAGAGCCTTTGTCACTCACGATAGCTCGCTTTGTAACTCGTGCGTCATAGCTTGTTTGTGCGTCAATCTGGCGTGAGACAAAGATAAATGCCAACTGAGAACGGTCTCCTGCCGGAGCGGTGCCCGTTGCCGAAATTTTCTTCAGCGCATTACGGAGATTGGAGCCGTTAAGCGAGACACGAACAACAACGGTATATTGATGACTATCCGGCTTGTCCTCCTCTTGCAATACAGTTGACTCCAAAATGAA
This sequence comes from uncultured Gallionella sp., assembly GCA_947084955.1. Taxonomy (GTDB): domain Bacteria; phylum Pseudomonadota; class Gammaproteobacteria; order Burkholderiales; family Gallionellaceae; genus Gallionella. The sequence goes on along the minus strand of CAMTUO010000015.1, from coordinate 54,396 downwards.
GCGATCCGGGTTTTCTTTGATTTTGGCGAAAATTGCATCCAGATTCTCCGCTGCCGCGTCACCCAATTCTGCATAATAGGCTTCTACCGCTTTCATCTGAGCATTAAGCTGAGCCTTAACCTTCGTTTCGGGATTTACCTTTTTTTCCGTATAGTTGACGGTTGCTTTACCCTTGGAGTCCACCACATCTGCCAACGCCATGTTTGTCGACAGCGCCAACAGCGCCGAAAAAATTAGTTTGCTTATTTGCATGATTTTAGTAGCTCTCTTGTAGAAATAATTTGTTTGTCGACATCATTACCCGAAGCAGAAGACTTTAGCCACGGCGTGCTTTCTCCTGCAATTGCGCTGGATAGCTTGGTAAACAAGCCACGCATTGAATCCTGGAAGGCAGGAAAATCATCAGTTTCAACCTGCGTGGAAGGAACTACTTTCACTTCGCCATTTTTGAATTGTCCATCAAGGTACGCATGTCCTGACATAGGCTCATCAAGCTTCAGTGAAGCATAGGCCCCATAAATCAGACTTTGCCCCGCAGCCTGCTCTTCATACACTATTTTTCGTAGCTTCGAAATATTGACAGTGAATTCGTAATCAGGCTTAGGAAACTTCAGGTTGTAAACCGAACCATCAGCGACGGTCATCGACATTACATTACCAATAGCATATCCCTTGGAAAATGGCAGTATTGGGATGCTCATTTTGCTGGCAACAGCCTCCCCAAAGGTATCAGCTACCCATGTTTCAGCGACACCACTGCCATACTGAGCCGGAAACCTGCTTCGCGCCTCATCGCCAAGCACAACGTTGGTCACTTGTACGTACCTGGATACATTTGTTGGAATCGTCGCCTGCTTCAAGGCTTGAGAAAACCTTTCAAGAATTCCTGGCTTGTCGTTCTTTCCAAGATAAACATAGCCGATGCTGGCATCCTTCTGCGCCTCAGTGGGGGGCACTGGCAAGGCATCCAGGTAGGCAAAGCTGAAAGGGTATGCTCGTAGAATTGTCTTGGATTTGAAGTCAAAGAACAAGGCCTGACCGCGAAGCTGAACGAAAAGCTTATGCACCGATCCGATTTGCTCTACCGACACAGTCTCGTTGTTCATTACCAGCGCGACTGCTATTGCTTGGTCACGGCCAGTCAATTCATCAATTCGTGATACTAAGTTGTAACCCTGAGGCTGAATTGCAGGGATAGCTTTCCGCAGCAATCCATTTACGCCATCCGCACCAAGTGATGCCTCAAAGTGCTTAGAATAAGGAAAACGCGCGTCAATAGAAGCATGGTCGCCAGAATAGGCGAATCCAGCAAATGCAACTTCGGTGCTGTGAGCAATGGGGATGCAAAAAAACGATATGAAGGCTAAGATGAGCCTTCGTACAATTCTGAGTGACAGAGTGTGGCGGGGTAAATTTCTCGCTTTTAGACTCAGGTGCACGAATTTCCTTATGCGATATTTATTTGGCAATGCCATGGCGGTCATGGCACCCTAAAATCTAACTTTCCAACAATACACTTTTTACACCCCGAAAATTAGTTCCGTTGGATTTGTCCCCCTGACACGAACGGACAATAACCCGTTTTGGGATAACCCGCAACAGGTTATTACGCTTGGCATATGCCAAGCTCTCTACACAGTCATCACTATCAGATTTTTCGCAGCCTACTTGTCTCTGCAAGAGAAAAGTCCGGGCTGACGCAGGTGCAGATTGCGACGAGATTAGGAAAGCCGCAGAGTTTTATTTCGAAATACGAGCGTGGGGAACGTCGCTTGGATTTTTCTGAGTTTATTGAATTGGCTGATATTCTTGGTATCGATATCGCTGATTTTATTGACAACTATCGATCAGCGACCCCAACAACTATTCAAAAAATGCCTGCGAAAAAATAAGACCCGCCAAAACAACCACCAATATTTGCTTGGCGTATCACCAGAAGTGAGAGTAGCTGATATCTCGCAGATTTTCATGGCGCGAAATGCGCTATAAGTTCCGCCACCATCCCCGCTGCGCCGCCTAAGGCAATTCGCAGTGAAAAGACAGACAATTTCCCATGTTTACCGAATATTTTCCTTCGACAACTCAAGCCGCCAGCGGGTGCTGTTCGATAGACCGGATAAGGTCTTGTACGGCATCAACTTCCGCCGCTTCGAAATATGATTCGCCACACTGTGAGCACACCCATGCAGGCACTCTGTCCAATGTCAGGTGGCAGCCGTTACGGTCAATATGTAAAGGGGTTTCCCCTTTTTTCATTTCGCCCTGGCAATACAAACATTTCATGTTGCACTCCTCTTTTTAAAATTATCGATCCATTCCTGTTCGCCAGGAATATACGCAGTTATGATCGCCAGATAATCTTCCTTGTGTGCGCAGACCACGTGGATCGAACGGCTGTTTTCCCCGAAGCCCAGTATAAGGCAGCTATGGCCTCTGACATCTTCCGGATAATTTTCAATGATCTCGCCACACTCAATCACCTGACGAATTTCTCCCGTGCTGATCATACGCTCAGGCCTGCTCATCTGACGAAGCGCATGTGGCAGAAAAAGGCACCTCTTTGATGCTGCTTCACGAATACGACTAAGCAGGTCACTATGTTTATCCATCGGCGCAGACTACACCAGCCTAGTTGATATTTCAATATGCTGCCAGTAGCTAAAGAAACGTCGCCTTTTACCGCGGTAATTCAACTCGAAATTTAGGCTGCCTGCAGCATGAAATCCACATGCACTGAATCAAACGGGAAGATGATCTTGCCATCGTCGGTTTTATCCAGCAGTCCGGCATTCAGTAAGGCGTGAACGTCGTTATGCACGCCCTTACCCTCAAATAACACGCACTTCGGTCGGTACAGGGACATTCAGCCAGACGCGATCTGCCGTCAGTACCGGCAGTTTTTTGATGACGGCTAATGCCAGGCAGGCACGGTCACCCAGCGACAGGCCAAAAGCCTTGCTGACGGCGCGCAGCACGCCCGTTTCAAATGCCTGCTTCTCGTCGAAATCGACGACCTCCAGTTCCAGGTCGAACAAGGTCTCGCGGATAATCTCGATTGGCATTCCCTGGTCAGCCAACTTGCCCACCAGCTCGGCGTAATTCACGCTGGACATCACCCCTGAACCCGCTTCCAGTACCGGCAAGACCTGGTCGGCGCCGGTTTCCTGAAACAGATAGGCCAATACGGCGGAAGTATCCAGTACAACCTTATTCATCGGCTGCTGCCTGCCGCCGTTCGCTGATTAACGAATCAACGACTGAGTCGGATGGCGTTGCATAGCGTTTGACCAAGTTGACCGCGTTTTGCAGACGTTGCTTGCGGGTGGCGATGCGCAACTCCTGGCCTTCATCCGACCAGCTTAATAAAACCTGATCACCGATGCTCACCCCCATCTTCAGGCGTATTTCGGCAGGGATGACTATCCTGCCACCTTGTGAGACCTGCACGGATATTTGTGACATTAAAGCCTCCAAATGACATTTTTAAAACAAAATGGCATGATATGAGCATCGACAATTGAAAGCAACCGTAGATGCATTGCTGCGCACCAGAGCGGGCACACGGCGGAGATGCCCCTTGCGAGTACGGGGATTCCCTGCGTTGCTCGACTGGTCAGGCGGCTGCGGAACTCGCGCTACGCGCTACTCGCTGTTTTTTCAGTGCATACTCACCACGGGCAGGAACCCCAGCTTGTCCTTCAACCCGGCGCGACTGTTGCGTGCATCCGCCACGCTGGCATAGGGGCCGATATGCACACGGGTTTTGTTGTTCTGGGTAAACAACACCAGCTGCTTGCCCGCTTCGCCCAGTTTTTCACGCATCTGGGATAAGAACTTCTCCGCCGCGTCCGTCGTACTGAAAGCCCCGAGTTGCAGAAAGACATTCCCAACAGGCGCGGCAGGCGCCGCAAGCGCTTGATTCTCAGGTTCTGCCGCGAGTGGCACACTTGCGACCGGCGCCAACGGCACGCTTTGTACAGCCTCTGTACGGGCGATCGGATGAATCTCGGCACTGTTACCCGGTTTCACGCTCTCGACTTCCACTTCGGAACTGCCGTTGCCGACAATGCCCAGCTTATGCGCAGCAGTATAGGACAGGTCGATCACACGGCCATGCAGGAACGGCCCCCTGTCATTGATGCGCACCACCACCGATTTGCCGGTCGCCACATTGGTCACCCGCGCGTAACTGGGTATCGGCAGCGTCGGGTGCGCCGCCGTCATTGCATACATATTGTATTTTTCGCCGCTGGACGTGCGCTGACCATTGAATTTCTTGCCGTACCATGAAGCGATGCCACGCTGTTTGAAGTTGCCGGGTGCGGTGATCGGCGTATAGGTTTGATCGAGCGCCGCATAGGGGCGATTGGCATAGCGATGTAAGGGTTCTGCGACCGGCACCGCATCGGGCGTGGCATCGATATTGGCAGGCGGATGTTCATCCGGACCGTCACCGGCGAGATAACCGCCCGCACCCTGTACCGGCTGACTTGCCTGACCTGCCGAATGATCTATGATAGGCGCGGGTTGGGCGCGCGTTTCTGTCTGGCGTTGCGGCGCCGTGCCGCACGCGCTAAGCGCCAGCGCGGCAAGCGAGACTGCCATTATTCGTATATTCATAATTTATCTTTCATTATCAACAAGTTAACTCTTTACCAGTTTTTTGTGTGTTTGTATGCTCATCAACATACCAAACCCCAGCAACAACGTCAGCATGGAGGTGCCGCCGTAGCTGACCAGCGGCAAGGGCACGCCCACGATCGGCAGGATGCCGCTGACCATACCCATATTGACGAACGCATAGGTGGCGAACGTCAGGGTGATCGAACCTGCCATCAGGCGGGTAAAATAGGTCGACGCGTTGGCCGTGATAACAAAGCCGCGTGCAATCACAAACAGATACATGGTCAATAATATCAAATTTCCGACCATGCCGAATTCTTCCGAATACACCGCAAAAATAAAGTCCGTGGTGCGTTCCGGTAAAAAATCGAGATGGGTTTGCGTCCCGTTCAGATAGCCCTTGCCGAGTATCCCGCCTGAACCAACCGCGATCATGCCCTGAATGGTGTGATAGCCTTTACCCAGCGCATCCTGCGAGGGATCGAACAACATCTCGATGCGATGACGCTGGTAGTCGTGCATCATTTTCCACATCACCGGCGCACTGGCAATCGCTGCCACAAACAGACCGCCCATCACGCGCCAGGAGAGGCCTGCCAGAAACAACACATAAAATCCGCTGGCGGAAATCAGCAGCGCCGTGCCCAGATCGGGTTGTTTTGCAATCAATCCGACCGGCAACAACAGCAACAGGGCCGCCACGACGAAGTTTTTAAGCGTCAGACCGGCTTCGTGTTTCTCGAAATACCAGGCCATCATCAGCGGCACGCCGATTTTCATCAGCTCGGACGGCTGTATGGTTGCCACACCGATGTTCAGCCAGCGCGTTGCACCGTGACTGTTAACACCGAGTGGTGTTAACACCCCTAACAGTAGCAGCATCCCCACCACGTAAATCGGCACGGCCGTGCGCATCAGATAATGCAGCGGCAGATTCGCCACCACCCACATACAACACAGTGCCACCAGGATATTCATGCCCTGCGACATCACGCGTTCAAAATTATGATCGCTGGCACTGTAGAGCGTCAGCAGGCTCGCCAGCATCAGTAGCGCCATGCCGGCCAGCAGGGGCATATCAAGGTGTGCTGAGATACGTTGCCAGAGTTGTCGTCGGGTCATGTTAATCCACCTCCACGTCAGGAACAGCCGATGCAGCCGGTATAGCCGCCTTCGGCGCGACAGGCACAGGCACTTTGCCCAGCAGATAATAGTCCATTACCTTGCGGGCGATGGGCGCTGCGGTGCCGCCGCCGTGCCCGCCATTTTCCACCAGCACCACAACCGCAATTTTCGGCTTATCAACGGGTGCAAACGAGATGAACCAGGCATGATCGCGATGCCGTTCGTCCATTTTGCTGGCGTTGTATTTCTCACCCTGTTTCATGCCGACCACCTGAGCTGTGCCGGTCTTGCCCGCGATGGTATAAAGCGCACCCGCAGACGCCTGAGCGGCGGTACCGCCGGGCTGCGTTACCGCCTGCATGGCGCGCTTGACCAGATCGAAATTCGCAGGATCCAGTTTGACATCAAATGCAGGTGCATTTTCAAGCTTATGTATCTGGTTGGTGCTGGAATTCTTCACCTCCCTGACCAGATGCGGCCGGTAGCCGATTCCGCCATTGGCCAGCGTGGCGGTTGCCGCAGCCAGTTGCAGGGGCGTCACCAGACTGTAACCCTGACCGATGCCCACCGACACGGTATCGCCGGCATACCATTTCTGCTTGAAGCGTTTCTGTTTCCATTCCTGAGACGGCAACAGACCTGATGTTTCGCCCTCAAGATCAATACCCGTCTTCTTGCCGAAACCAAAGCCCGACAGAAAATTGAAAATGCGGTCTATCCCAAGCTCCGTTGCAAGACCATAATAGTAAGTGTCGCAGGACACCACGATAGACTTGAACATATCCACCGAACCGTGTCCGCCCTGTTTCCAGTCGCGATAGTGATGACTGCTGCCCGGCAGGGTGAAGAATCCCGGATCGTTGATGGTTTGCGTGGGCGAGCGCACATTATAAAATAGCCCCGCCAGCGCCATGAAGGGTTTGATTGTGGAACCCGACGGATATTGCCCGCGCAACACTCGATTGTTGAGCGGGTGATCCGGCGAATCGTTCAGCTCTTTCCAGCTGTCCGCATCAATCCCGTCAACAAACAGACTGGGGTCATAGCCGGGCCGGCTGACAAACGCCAGCACTTCGCCATTGGCAGGATCGATCGCCACCAGCGCGCCGCGGTAATCGCCAAACGCCTGCTCGGCGATCTCCTGCAACTTCGCATCGATGCTCAGGATCAGCGTATTGCCGGACACCGGCGGCGTGCGCGACAGGATGCGCACTGCACGCCCTGCCGAATCCACTTCGACCTGCTCGATGCCGGTGGTGCCGTGCAGCTCATTCTCATAGTATTGCTCAAGACCGGTTTTGCCGATGTAATCAGTTCCCCGGTAATTGGCGTCCGCATCCTGTTCTTCCAGCTTGTCTTCATCCGCCTGATTGATACGGCCGATATAGCCTAACAGATGCGCGGTTTTATCAGAATAAGGATAGTCACGGAACAGGCGCGCTTTGATCTCGACACCCGGGAAACGGTATTGCTGCGCGGCAAAGCGCGCCACTTCCTCATCGGACAGACGGCTGCGTATCATCAGGGTCTCAAAATCGTGACTCTCCGCCTGCAGCTTCTTGAAGCGCTTGCGGTCTCTGGGCTGGATATCCACCAACTTGGCCAGATCGTTGATCGTATCCGTCAGATTGGCAACCTTGCTCGGCGTGATTTCCAAGGTATAGCCGGAAAAATTATGCGCCAGCACCACACCGTTGCGGTCCAGTATCAGCCCGCGATTCGGCACAATGGGCATCACCGAGATGCGGTTCTTTTCTGCCAGCGTCTGGTAATATTCATGGCGCATCGCCTGCAGATAGATGAAACGTCCCAGCAATATCCCCAGCAACAACAACACAAAACCGATGCTGATAAACAGCCGCAAGCGAAAGTTGAAAATCTCCTGCTGGTGATTTTTTAATTCAATCCGCTTGTTCATTCACGATCCACGCGCATCTGACGCATTGACTTGAACAGGGCGCTGATCGGAATCCACAGCAGGGTCGAGGTCAGACAACCCAGAAAATACCCCCACGTCATATGGCCGTTCACCTGCCAGTGCACCATGGCATAGATCAGATACGTCAGCAGCAGGATGAGAAAAACCTGCGTGGTCTGTTCGCGCAAGTCGAACATGCGCAGACGCCGGCTCAGCACCACCCCGCCAAATGCCAGCACGGTATAGGACAACCCATGCTGACCGAACAGGCTGGCATCATTAACATCTGCCAGAATACCGATCGCCCACGCCAGGCCCACGCCTACGCGCAGCGGCTTGTGCGTACACCAGTAAAGCAACACAACCGCCACAAAGTCAGGTCGCAAGGTCAGCCAGACACCTTCCCAGGGCAGCGCATTGAGCAACAAAGCGCCAATCATGCTGCTCGCAATGAAGAGATTACTGACAGGGCGCATGATCACGGCCTGAGAATGATCGCCTGAATTCATCCATGGCCTCCCGTCTTCTTACCTTTGGGCTTGGCATTCACAGGCTCTTCCGGCGGCCGCTCAGGCAGCTTGGGCAAACTGGACAAGACCATCAGGAAACGGTGTTTGTCCACCCCGCCCAGAGGCAGGCAGACAATACGCGCGAACGGATAGGCTGCATCGCGCTCTATTTTTTCCACCTGGGCGACCGGGATGCCTGCGGGATAAATTCCGTCTATACCGGAGGTGACCAGTACATCACCCTTCAGAATATCGGCACTGACCGGCATGTAGCGCAACGACAACTGGCTGGTATCCCCGGCGCCAAATGCCACACTGCGTAAACCGCTGCGTTGCACCTGCACCGGCACCGCATGATCCTTTTCCGTGATCAGCGTGACTTCCGACAGCCAGGGGTATACACGCGTAATCTGCCCCACGATACCCTTGTCATCCATCACCACTTGACCTGCCTGAATATTGTCCGTACTGCCCTTATTGATGAGCACCTTGCGCCTGAAAATATCCCGTTCAGCATAGGCAATTTTGACAAACTGCACGGTAAACTGATTGCGTTTTTGCATATCCATCAGATTGCGCAACTGCTGATTTTCCAGTTGCAAGGACTGCCATTGCACGAGTTTCGACGCATCCTTTTCATGCTGACGGTGCAACGCCCGGTTCTCGTCCAGCAGCGTCTCCTGCCTGACTAAAAAATCAGATGCCTCACGCCACACGTCACCCGGCAATGTTGCCAGACGTTGCACAGGGGATACCAGCACGGATAACGCGCTGCGGGTGGATTCAAGATAGCGGTACTTCGCATCGACGAACATCAGCAGCAAAGACAGCACCGTAAAAAACACCAGACGTGCGGCAGGCGTTGGACCTCGATTAAAAACCTGGAATGTTTGCGTGCTGTCCATCGGTTATAGGGTAAGTGGTAAGTAGCGAGTTGTAAGTGGAGCGGCACTGCGCGCCTCAGTGGTCAGTAAAACGTGGTTGTAAAAAACAGAAAATGGGAATTGAGAAAAACCGTTTTCCCCACTTCCCACTCCCTACTCCCCACTTGCCATCAAGCCTTATTCCGTCGTAAACATGCCACTCGATTTGTCCATATATTCAAGCGCACGGCCTGAACCACGCACCACACAAGTCAACGGATCATCGGCAATCAGCACCGGCAGGCCGGTTTCTTCCATCAGCAGACGATCGATGTCGCGCAGCAACGCGCCGCCGCCCGTTAAGACCATGCCCTTGTTGGCAATATCTGCACCCAATTCAGGCGGCGTCTGTTCGAGCGCGATTTTCACCGCACTGACGATATTGTTGAGCGGGTCAGTCAGGGCTTCGAGAATTTCATTGCTGGAAATGGTGAAACTGCGCGGCACGCCTTCGGCCAGGTTGCGCCCCTTCACTTCCATCTCGCGCACTTCAGAACCCGGAAACGCAGAACCAATGGTTTTCTTGATGTCTTCTGCCGTCGTTTCGCCGATCAGCATGCCATAGTTGCGGCGGATGTAATTGATGATCGCCTCGTCAAACTTATCACCACCGACGCGCACCGAACCGGAATACACCGTGCCACCCAGCGAAATCACGCCGACTTCGGTGGTACCGCCGCCGATGTCCACCACCATCGAACCGGTTGCCTCTTCCACCGGCAAACCGGCGCCGATCGCTGCCGCCATCGGCTCTTCGATCAGCTCGACGCGACGTGCACCAGCACCCACTGCAGATTCGCGGATCGCACGGCGTTCGACCTGAGTCGAGCCACAGGGCACGCAAATCACGATGCGCGGACTGGGGCTGAATATACTGGCCTTATACACTTTACGGATGAATTGCTTGAGCATTTGCTCGGTCACGGTGAAGTCAGCGATCACGCCATCCTTCATCGGACGGATCGCCGTAATATTGCCCGGCGTGCGCCCCAGCATCTGCTTGGCGCCCAGCCCTACCTGCTGAATGATCTTCTTGCCGTTCGGCCCGCCTTCCTGACGGATGGCCACTACAGAAGGTTCGTTCAGTACGATGCCTTGCCCGCGCACCCAGATCAGCGTATTCGCCGTCCCCAGATCGATTGCCAGGTCGTTAGAAAAATAGCCGTTAAAAAGTCCAAACATGTTGATTCCCGAGAAGTCCAAAGAGGTGTGTTGCCAAACTGGTTATGATACTCTATCAGTCTTGTTATTATAAAGCTTTTACTATGTCATTAAGCACAGAAGACGTTCAGAAAGTTGCGCGCCTGGCGCGCCTTGCCATGAACAACACCGAAATCGAAGCCGCCCGAGCGCAACTCTCCGGAATTTTTGAACTCATCGAAGCAATGCAGGCCGTGGATACCACAGGCATCGCACCGATGTCGCACGCACAGGATCTGTCGCAACGCCTGCGCGAAGATAAAATTACCGAGCCCAATCAGCGCGAACTGTTTCAAAGCATCGCGCCACAGGTCGAAGCCGGTCTGTATCTTGTCCCGCAAGTCATCGAGTAAATACCATGTTGAATTACAGTCTCACACAACTGGGCGCGGCACTGCGCGCCAAAAAAATTTCCAGCGTCGAATTGACTCAAAGCTACCTCGATCGTATCGCCGCGCATAATCCGGCCTTGAATGCTTACATCACGGTCGATGCCAAAACCAGCCTGGCGCAGGCGGCGGCGGCCGATGCACTGCTGGCCTCAGGTAATGCACAACCCTTGACCGGCATCCCGATCGCACAGAAGGATATCTTCTGTGCAAAAGGCTGGCGCACCACCTGCGGATCAAAGATGCTCTCCGACTTCATCGCGCCGTATGACGCGCATGTCATCGAACAGTTCAATAAAGCCGGCGCGATCAATCTGGGCAAGACCAACATGGACGAATTTGCCATGGGATCAAGTAACGAGACGTCATATTTTGGTCCGGTCAGGAATCCGTGGAACCAGAATGCCGTGCCCGGCGGCAGTTCAGGGGGGGCCGCATCCGCAGTTGCGGCAAGGCTTTGCGCGGCCGCGACCGGCACCGATACCGGCGGCTCGATCCGCCAGCCCGCAGCCTTGTGCGGCATCACCGGTATCAAACCGACCTATGGCACGGTGTCGCGCTATGGCATGATCGCTTTCGCCTCAAGTCTCGATCAGGCGGGCCCGATGGCCAGGAGCGCGGAAGACTGCGCGCTGATGCTGAATGTAATGACCGGTTTCGATGAACGCGATTCGACCTCCTTGCAGCGCGATGTGGAAGACTACACGCGCGAGTTGAGTAAGCCGCTTACCGGCCTGCGCATCGGTCTGCCGAAGGAATTTTTTGCGGAAGGGCTGTCAAACGACGTAGCGAGTCGCGTTCAGGATGCAATTGCCGAATACAAGAAACTGGGCGCTGTCATCGTCGACATCAGCCTGCCGAACTCGAAACTGGCCGTGCCGGTGTATTACGTATTGGCGCCTGCTGAAGCTTCCAGTAACTTGTCGCGTTTCGACGGCGTGCGCTACGGCTATCGCGCACCCGACTATACCGATCTGGCGGACATGTATGAAAAGAGCCGCGCACAGGGTTTCGGCGAGGAAGTCAAACGCCGCATCATGATTGGCACGTATGTGCTCTCGCACGGCTATTACGACGCGTATTACCTGCAGGCGCAGAAAATACGCCGCCTGATCGCGCAGGATTTCACCGACGCGTTCAAGCAGTGTGATGTCATCATGGGGCCGACCAGCCCTTCCACCGCCTTCAATCTCGGCGAGAAGGGCGACGATCCGGTGCAGATGTATCTGTCCGACATTTACACCATTGCGGTGAACCTGGCGGGCCTCCCCGGCATGTCCATCCCGTGCGGGTTTGGTGACCCGGGCACAAGCGGCCCGGCTATGCCGGTCGGTTTGCAGATCATCGGCAACTATTTCGACGAGGCGCGCATGCTGAACGTCGCACACCAATATCAACTGGCGACCGACTGGCACAGCAAACAACCTAACGGAATTTAAAAGTAGGGTGGATAAAGCCCGCAGGGCGTATCCACCACCCGAAAAATGAGCAACTACAGACGAGCTTTTCAATCAGGCGGATGTTATTTTTTTACTGTCGTGACATACGAGCGCAGGCCTTGGCTAACCGAAAATCCGGCAATCGAGCGTTTAAGGCAAGCCTTCCGTCATACCATGGAAGTTCGTCCATTTTCGATAGATGCCATCGCCATAATGCCCGACCATCTGCACTGTATCTGGCAATTACCGGAAGGCGATAATGAATTTTCAGAACGCTGGCGGCAAATCAAACGGTTTGTGTCAATCGGCCTGAAAAGCCCGCTTAATGCACGCAATGAAAAGGCTTTGTGGCAACGGCGATACTGGGAGCACTTGATTAAAGATGAAGAAGACTGGTATCGTCATATCGATTACATTCATTACAATCCGGTCAAGCACGGTTATGTCAACCGTCCTGCCGATTGGCCATACAGTTCTTTCAAACTGGCAATGAAGCTTGGCTGGTATGACGCCACTTGGGGCGATGCGGAACCATCTTCTATCGCCAGAATGGAATTTGAATAAATACGATGGTGGATACGGCTGCGCCTTTATCCACCCTACAAAATAGGACGATACAAATCATGCATTGGGAAACCGTCATCGGGCTGGAAGTGCACACGCAACTGTCCACCAATACCAAAATTTTTTCCGGCGCGTCCACCACCTATGGCGCCGAACCCAACACACAGGCGGACGCGGTGAGCATCGCGCTGCCCGGCGTATTGCCGGTACTGAACAAGGGCGCCGTAGAACGCGCGATCAAGTTCGGCCTCGCAGTCGGCGCACATATCGCGCCGCGCTCGGTATTTGCGCGCAAGAATTATTTTTACCCCGACCTGCCCAAAGGCTATCAGATCAGCCAGTTCGACCTGCCGGTTGTGGGCATGGGTTCGTTGACCATACAGGTCGAGCCGCTTTCAGGTAACGCTCCTTCGACAGGCTCAGGACAGGCCGCTTCGACAGGCTCAGGGCAGGCTTATGAAAAAGTGGTGCGCATCACCCGCGCGCACCTTGAAGAAGACGCGGGAAAATCCGTGCATGGCGCATCGCAAGGCATGACCGGCGTGGACCTGAACCGTGCCGGCACGCCGCTGCTGGAAATCGTCTCCGAACCTGACATGTGCTCCGCCGCCGAGGCGGTCGCCTATGCCAAAACGCTGCACACACTGGTGCGCTGGATCGGCATCTCGGACGGCAATATGCAGGAAGGCTCGTTCCGCTGCGACGTCAATGTGTCCGTACGGCGTAAAGGCGATCCGCTCGGCACACGCCGCGAGATCAAAAATCTCAATTCATTCAAATTTATGCAACAGGCGATCGATTTTGAGGTGCAGTGGCAGATCGACCAGATTGAAAGCGGCAGAAAAATCCACCAGGCCACCATTTTGTTCAACCCGGACACCGGCGAGACGCGCGCGATGCGCAGCAAGGAAGACGCGCACGATTACCGCTACTTCCCCGATCCCGACCTGCTTCCGCTGGACATCACCCCTTCCATGCTGGAAGAAGTGCGCGCCACCTTGCCTGAACTGCCGGAAGCACGCCGCAGCCGTTATGTGAACGAGCTAGGCTTGTCCGCCTATGATGCCAGCAGCCTCACCGGTTCGCGCGAAATGGCGGATTTTTTCGATGTCTGTGTCAACGCTGCCGGCCCATCCGGTGCAAAATTGTGCGCCAACTGGCTCATCGGCGAACTGTCCGCCCAGCTCAATCGCGACGGACTGGATATGGCGCAGTGCCCGGTCTCTCCGCAACAGATGAGCGGTATGCTGATCCGCATTGCGGACAGCACCATCTCCAATTCAGGCGCCAAGGAAGTATTCCGCACCCTGTGGTCGGAAGGTGGAAATGCCGATGAAATCATCGACGCAAAAGGTTTAAAACAGGTTTCCGATTCGGGCGCAATCGAGGCGCTGGTGGATGAAATCATCGCCGCGAACGCCGACAAGGTGGCCGAGTATCGCGCAGGCCGCGACAAATTGTTCGGCTTCTTCGTGGGCCTTGCGATGAAGGCCAGCAAAGGAAAAGCCAATCCTGCCCAGCTGAACGAGATACTGCAAAAGAAGCTGGCGGGTTAATCGTGACAACCCGTTATATTGCCGCATCATGTTAAACTTAATGACCTGCGACAACCATGCTTTGCTAAAATGACCTACGCTCAAGTGCGATCCCACCACTGATTCCACATACGCCAGACATGCTAACGAACCCGCGCCTGAAAACCAAGATATTGATCGTTGATGACCACGCCATGGTCAGAAGCGGGATTGCCATGCTGGTCAACCAGGAAGCGGACCTGCATGTCTGCTGTGAAGCCGAAGATATTGAACGCGCCATATCCGCCAACCGCGCGTGCAAGCACGACCTGGCGATCGTTGATCTTTCGCTCAACAGCATGTCCGGCCTGGAACTGATCAAACAGTTCAAGCTGGATTCCCCGAATATGTACATACTCATTATGTCCATGCATGACGAAGCGGTTTATGCAGAACAGGCTTTACGTGCCGGTGCGCATGGCTACCTGATGAAACAGGCGGCGACCGCCACCATGCTCAAAGCGATCAGACAGGTACTGAGTGGCGAGCTGTACGTCAGCGATCAGATGCGTTCGCGTCTGCTCAAGAACATGTGGGGTGGCGGCAAGGATGCGTCCCAAGCAAGCCAGCTAACGCCCAGTGAATTCGAGGTGTTACATCTGATCGGACTTGGACTTGGGACCAGCCAAATATCACAAAATCTCAACAGAAACATCAAGACTATCGAATCACATCGGGCCAACATCAAACGCAAGCTTGGCCTTAAATCCGGCAACGAATTGGCCCGTTACGCCTACAATCTGAGCAGCCAGACAAATCCTTCAACACCATAACTATTCAATTAGTTACAATTTGATACGCGGAATATATGTGAACAACTTACTGAGCGCCGTGCTTCTGACACCATTGCGGCTCGTTATTGCATGCACAGCTTATACAGCGGGAGTTCAATTTTAAAGGTATTACCGGACTTTTCCGTCTCATCCATGATGACAATCGAACCCTTGTGCGACTGCACGCAGAGGTATGCGTTATAAAGACTGCCGGACCGGCTATGCAGCATGCTTTCCTTCTGCTCGGCAGGAATAGGCGCACCTGAATTTGTAATTCTGATACAAATTGTATAGCTGCTTGATCTGTCGATACGAATCACCACCTTGCCACCAGCCGGGGTATGGGCGATGATACCCGAGAGTATTTTGGCAAACACCCGCACACGCAAACTTTGCATATCCCAGAAAGCGGCAGGAAGTTCATCATCAGCGAGCAGCGTCAATTCCACTCTGGCCGTACGCGCTTCGCCTGCAAAAGTTGCACAAATTTCTTCAAAACTCTGGCGCAGATTGTATACGGGGCAAGGCGCGATGACATGGCTTTCTTCCTTGCGTGTATCACGCGTCATACTTTCCAGAGACTCGTGATTTGCGCCCAGAAAAAGGGCCGCTTTTCTTTCAGATGCTAATAATGTTTCCATGGTCGTTCTCCTGCTGGAAAATGCTAATCCGCAATGTTTAAAAATTTGAGTAATCATACGTAACATAATGAATAAAAATGTGTTTTTATGTTGATATCACTAATTGAAAGCGGTTCATTTATCCCCGTCTGATCTGTCCACCCAAGCAGCGCAGTAACGACAATGAGACACATCTCCATCAAACAATCCTGTTCATCATGGAGGCTATGATAGTTGAGGCGCCTTCACTCAACCATCATGCAAAGGAGGATTTTGATCAGGTAAAAAACACTATTTTTATATAGTGGATTCCACTAGACAGACTGGCAGGCCGCTAAAAAATTCTGAATTAACGCCGGTTTGATAACACTGTATTGTAAAACGGGATGAGGGCAATGCGAGGAATCGACGCACGCCCCGAAAACCTGTCGGACTTCATTCGTGAGATGCGTTGTCATCAAAAAAAGATGGCTGCAAGGCGTGAACCTTGACAATGATCATTCCATTGTCAAGATTCGCAACGCTACAGACGCTATTTTTTCTGGCAACCCGCTACGTAAACACGCCAGCAAATCCAGCTTGCCAAACTTGCGACGGTAAATCTCTCCACTTCCGCGATTCACCCGGTACAATTGAAAAATTCGTTTTTCGATATCCTGGCAATATGTCGTAAAATTCATTACAGTCCTACTGTCCGTTTGTGGAAATATCTCATTACCTCCACTTTGACACGTAGATGCCGTCAGATCAGCGAGAGGCCACCTCATCCTTTATCGCTTACCCCTGCCCCCGTGGGGAGAGAGGCGCCCATTCCGCCCCCCTAAATAATCCGGAGTTCTGTACTCATGAAAACAATTACCCTTGCCTTTACCGGCGCATCCGGCATGCCTTATGGCATGCGATTGCTCGAATGCCTGCTGAAAAGCGGCCAGCGCGTGCATCTGGTGTATTCGCAGGCCGCCCAGATTGTCGCAAAGCAGGAAATGAATCTGGTTTTGTCTGGCCGCCCGCAAGATGCAGAGCGCGATTTACAAGAACGCATGGGCCAGCATAGCGGCGAGCTTCGCGTGTTCGGTCGCGAGGACTGGTATGCACCGATGGCGTCAGGCTCGAATCCGGGTGATGCGATGGTGATCTGCCCCTGCACCATGGGTACGCTGGCCAAAGTTGCTGCCGGCATCAGCGACGATCTGATCGCCCGCGCGGCGGACGTGATGCTGAAAGAAAAACGTACGCTGATACTGGCGCCGCGCGAAATGCCATTTTCGGTGATCCATCTGGAAAATATGCTCAAACTGGCGCAAGCGGGTGCCGTGATCATGCCGCCCAATCCTGGCTTTTACTATCAACCCGCCAGCGTACAGGACATGGTGGACTTTGTGGTTGCACGCATACTCGATCATCTGGGCGTGGAGAATACGCTGCTGCCAAGATGGGGAGAAAAACGGGCGGCTGGCGAATCGTTGTGAAGTTTTATTGAGTCCTGCGACTGGGGGTCGACGAATCAACACAGAAGTCAGGGGAGCCGCATTTAACGGCTATTGCCTGGGCAGCTATACGCGCGAAAAAACGGCGGGCGTGGCGTTTGCGGCACAGCAGAATGAGATAAGCACCGCCGTCGCAATACAAATCCGCCAAAATCAGTATAATTGAATAAACTACTTTAGGATCCTGCCCATGAATACCCCATTGCCTGCCGACCCAAAATTGCTGATGCGCTCCATCATTCAGCGTATCGCCACCGGACCCGAGCTGTCCAAGGACATCAGCCGTGAAGAAGCGCGTCTCGGCACCAAAGCCATCATCGACAACCAGATCGACCCGGTTCAGGTTGCCATTTTCTTTATTGCGCTGCGCATGAAGCGCGAGACGCTGGACGAGAACAAGGGCGTGATGGATGCGGTGCTGGAAACCACGCAACGCGTGGTGGCAGAGGTCGACGAAGTAACCGATATCGGCGATCCGTATGACGGCTACAACCGTTGCCTGCCGGCGTCCCCTTTCCTGGGCCCGGTGCTGGCCGAACTGGGCGTACATGTGGTCAGCCACGGTCTGGACCGGGTAGGGCCCAAGTACGGCGTGGGTGCGCGGCATATTCTGCAGGCGGCTGGCGTGCCGGTGGATCTGACACCCGCCGAGGCGGCTGCGCGTCTGTCCGACCCTGCACTTGGCTGGACTTATCTTGATCAGGCGCAATCCAATCCAGGGATGCACAATCTGGTTGGCTTGCGCGCGCAGATGATCAAGCGCCAGGTGCTGACCACGGTGGAAGTGTTGTCCAAACCGATCGCCGGACGCAAGAAAACCCACTTCATCACAGGCTTCGTACACAAGCCCTATCCGCCGATTTATGCCGAGCTTGCGCGTATTGCCGGTTTTGACACCGCCTGCATCATACGCGGCGTGGAAGGTGGCGTAATGCCATCATTGCGTCAGACAGGGCGCTATTTCCAGTACCACGATAGGGGACCTGAAACTGAAGTGGCGATCGATCCCGCTTCAATCGGCATTCAGCAGGATGTGCGCGCAGTTCCCTTGCCGGGCTCGGTGATGACAGGGGAAGGCGAAGATGAAATCGTTGCTCAGCTGGATATTTCTGCGACCGCCCGCGCCGCAGCGGAGGCCGGCATGCTGGCACTCAATGGAACGAAGGGTGCTTTTTACGATGCGCTGGTGCTGGGCGGGTCTATCGTGTTGCACCATGTCGGCAAAGCCGCCAGTCTGAGTGACGCTGCGGACCAGATTCGCGCCGTTCTCGATTCAGGCCGTGCGGCCAAAAGGGTTGCATGATGGGCGAATACGTTGCAGTTGCTGGAGCCGATGAACTTAAATCTGAACAGATGAAGCGCATCACGATCGACGGCAAGCGGTTGCTGCTGTGCAATTCAAACGGCACGCTGTATTGCGTGGACGAGATGTGTACCCACGAGGACTATTCGCTGTACCTGGGCTGTATCAAGGACGGCAAGATCAAGTGCTCTTTGCACGGAAGCTATTTCGATCTCACGACCGGCAAGCCGACCTGCGAGCCGGCGGATGAGCCGATACGCACGTATCCTGTGAAGCTCGATGCCGGTCAGGTGTGGGTTAAAGCCTGACCATTCCGGTTGACGACTATCGTCGCAAAGCGCAACTTTTGTCGGGTTTTTAATGCTGCGGTTTCTTTCAGTGTTAAACTCAGCAATGAAGCTGGCCAGACAGTCGCCGCGCACGTAAGTGCGGGGAGGAAAGTCCGGGCTCCAGAGAGCAGAATGCCGGTTAATGGCCGGACACCGTGAGGTGATGGAAAGTGCCACAGAAAACATACCGCCGATGGCCCAATTGTTCGCAGTCGGGATCAGGTAAGGGCGAAATGGCGAGGTAAGAGCTCACCGCGCTCCCGGTAACGGGAGTGGCAGGGTAAACCCCATTCGGAGCAAGATCAAATAGGCTGACTATGGCGTGGCTCGCGTCGTCAGCGGGTAGATTGCTTGAGCGTAAGGTAACGAAACGCCTAGAGGAATGACTGTCCACGACAGAACCCGGCTTATCGGCCAGCTTCACTTTTTGCGGAATTTTCACGCATCTTTTCATCGGCAATAAACTAAGGATCGTTTGATACCCGCCCCACTTTTTCGCTGGCTGTTGCCGCTCGCCCTTTTTATTCTGTCCGTCACCTGGGGATATACCTGGATACTGGCTAAACAGGCGCTGAGTTTTGCGCCGCCCTTTGCCTTTGCAGCGGAGCGCTGTGCAGGCGGGGCGCTGGCGTTGTTTCTGATCGTCAAACTGATGGGAAAATCGTTCAGGCTGAACTCGCCGGGCGCGACACTGGCCATTGCGCTGACTCAGGTGACGGGTTTCATGGCCTTTCAGACCTGGGCGCTGGTGGAAGGCGGGCCGGGCAAGACGGCGGTGCTGATTTTTACCATGCCCATCTGGACGCTGTTTATCGCCTGGCTGGTGCTGGGCGAACGCATCCGGGGCGCACAGTGGTGGGCCGCTATCAGCACGCTGGCGGGTCTGATCCTGATCATCGAACCCTGGAATATGCATTCCAGTCTGTTCAGCAAATTTTTAGGGTTGATGGCGGCGCTGTGCTGGGCGATCGGTACGGTTCTCATCAAGCGACTGCGTTCAAGGCAAAAGGTCGACCTGCTCTCACTCACTGCATGGCAGCTGTTGCTGGGCGCGGTGCCGCTGGTGTTACTGGCGTTGCTGGTGCCTGAACGCGCAACCCAGTGGACGGTGTCTTATGTCGGCATCCTCGTATTTATGTCTATCGTGAGCACTGCCTTGTGCTGGTGGCTGTGGATTGCGATTCTGGACCGCGTTCCGGCATGGGAGGCCAGCCTGTCCGTGCTGGGTACGCCGGTGGTGGCCCTCATTGCATCCAGGCTGATGCTGAATGAGGAATTCAGGTTGAGCGAGCTGGCGGGAGTTGTGCTGATCGGCAGCGGTCTGGCGCTGCTGTCCCTGATCGGCTGGGCTGCCAGTCGCAGGTAAGGCGGGTTGTTCACCCGCCTTATGCGTTACTTGGCGCGTCCGTATTTTGCGGTAAAACTGGCCTTGCCCAGCGTATTCGCATGGATCATGTAGCCGGTCAGCGCAGCGGTTGCGTCAGCGGGCACGTCGATCTTGTCGGTTTTCAGCGCATACACGGTGAAAATGTAGTGATGCGGCTTGTCGCCTTGTGGCGGGCAGGTGCCACCCCAGGCAGCGACGCCATAGTCTGTACGCCCTTGTACCGCGCCCTTGGGTAAGGTCGTGCTGTTCAGCGCACCGGCGTCAGCTTTCAGTTCAGACGTGTCAGCAGGAATATTGATCACCACCCAGTGCCACCAGCCCGAACCGGTTGGCGCATCGGGATCATACACGGTGACAGCAAAGCTCCTGGTATCCCTGGGCGCCCCGCTCCATTTAAGCGCAGGCGACTTGTTTTCACCCGAACAGCCAAATCCGTTAAATTCGAAGCTTTTGGCCATGGTGCTGCCGGGCTTGATTTCCGGACTGGAAAGCTTGAAATCGGCGGCATAGGTAAAGGTTGACAAGCTGACTAAGGCAACGGCTAACATTGTGCGGCGCATGCGGTATCTCCTGGCTGGGTTGGGATGGCGAAATTGTAGCATCGTTCAAAATAGTACGGTGAAAGTTACCTCAACGCATCATTATATTCTAATAAACTGGCCTATAATGAGCGCCCGTATTTCGGAATGGCCGAGGTGTCGTTCTGAAATCCGTTTCCGGAAACGACGATACTCAACCAAGAAAGGCGATACTTCAATGAATAAAGTTCTCAATTACCTGCTGCGAGCCCTCATGATCACCAGTGTCAGTTTGTCAGTTAATGCCATGGCGGCTGATGCCCCGGCCGCTGAAGCCAAAATTACCATCGATATTCCGGTTCAGCTCAAAGAAGCGAATGTCGTGTTCAACATGGATCATATCGCGCTGGCAGGGGATATGCCCATCGGCATGAAATATATGGATCTGGTCAACAAGAAAATGAAGCATGACAAGACGCCCGGAAAAATCATCGGCGTGTTCCACGGCCCTGCGGCTTTCATGACCTTGACTGATGAGTCTTACAATGCCAATCGCAAGGTCAGCACCGGCAATCCCTACAAAAAACTGATCGAGGATCTGGTGGCGTCCGGCGTGCAGATCGAGGAATGCGCGGTATCCATGAAGGGTAACGGCTGGACCAACAAGGACCTGCTGCCCGTGGTAAAAGTTAACAGCGGCGCGATTGGACGCATCATCCAGCTGACACAGGAAGGCTACGTGCAAATTCAGCCGTAAGCCTGGTCGACCGTACCCCTGGCCTTTGACGAGATGTCTTGTCAAAGGCTTTGTTGACTCAAGCTGTTGAAATATTGTTATAACTTGCTTGCCGAGAAGAGGATATATGAAAATTTCGATTCAGAATACAGAGCGGATTTGCGATGAGCGCGAGGTTTATGAGCAGTTGTTATCCTTTCAGGATGCTGAAGTGCTGGAGCTCGGTTGTGGCAAGGCCGACAAGACGCTGGCCATCGCCGAAGGCGGCAAGGTAAGGAAGATTGTCGCGTTGGAAGTGGACGAGATTCAGCATGCAGAGAATCTGCGCCGTTCAATTCCGTCCCGCGTCAGCTTTGAGCGGGGCGGTGCACAGGCGATCCCGGCCGCTGACCAGTCTTTTGATATCGTGATGATGTTTAAGTCGCTGCACCATGTGCCGGTGGACCTGATGGATGCGGCGATGGGTGAAATTCACCGGGTTTTGAAAACCGGCAGGGTGGCGTATATCTCCGAACCCGTATTTGCCGGGGATTTCAACGAAATCCTGAGATTATTTCACGACGAGCAGGCGGTGCGCGAAGCGGCGTTTGCCGCGGTCAGTCGCGCGGTTGCGTCGGGTCGCTTTGAACTGGTCAGTCAGAGTTTTTTCTCAACCCCTATGCACTTTGCCGACTTTACCGAGTTCGAAACCAAGATACTGAAGGTGACACATACCCAGCATAGTCTGAGTGATGCCTTATATCAGCAGGTTCAACAGAAATTTGCAGCGCACATGACACCGGCAGGGGCCACATTCAATATGCCGATACGTGTCGACCTGATCCGGAAAGTCGGCTAAATTGTCACCAGCAGTTTGGTCATTTCATTGCGCTCAGCCGTAAATTCTCCGCTGATTGAAAATCCGGTCATCTGGTTCTGGGGGTTGAAAAATCCCATCTTGATGCCCTGACCCGATGCCAGCACCTGCCATGCACCGGCCGCATCGCGCGCAACCGGCGAGACAGCAACAGGGTGAGCCGGTGTTTTGACCACCACGGGCATGTACGGAAAAACCACTTTAGCGTCTTCGCCGTTCAGCACCTTCGCCAGCGCGCGCCCTGCCTGCATGATGGGCAACACGAAGGGCAGCACGCGGCCGTCTATCTCGGCGCAATCTCCCAGCGCATAGATCGCTGCATCGGAACTGCGTAGCTGATCATCCACCACAATGCCGCGGTTGACTATCAATCCTGCCTCGCGTGCCAGTTGCGTGCGCGGACGCAGGCCGACCGCAGAGAGCACCAGATCCGCTTTGATCGTCGAATTATCGGTAAGCGTAAGCGCATAGCCCGTATCCGATGCATTCATGCTGTGCACGGCGCTGCCGAAATGCCAGGTCACGCCCATCTTGCTCAGCGGTTCGAGCAACTGACATCCCGCCTGTTCAGGCAACAGGCCGGCAAGCGGATAGGGACCGGGATCAATCACGTGAACCTTGAAACCGGCAATAGCCAGATCGTTGGCAAATTCGCAGCCGATCAGGCCGCCACCCATGATGGCAACGGTTTTTGCGCCTTCCAGCTGATCGCGCAAATGCGCATAGTCCGCCAGATCGTTCACTGACAATATGGCGTCGGCAGCATCGCCCTGTACAGGGATGCGTATCGGATCGGCGCCGGCTGCCAGCACCAGCCTGTCATAGTCCAGCAGACCCGCGCTGGTATCAAGCTGCCTGGTCAAACGATGGATCGCGTTGACTTTGCAGTGCGTCAGCAGCGTGATGCCCAGCTGCTTTTCCATCGCTTCCGCCGATGTCAGCACCAGCGCGGCGGGCGCCTTGCCTTGCGCGAAGGCGTTAGAAAGCGTCGGCTTGGAATAATAGTCGCCGCTGTCCTGAGATATCATGGTGATGGGTATCTCGCGATTGAGCTTGCGCAATTCGCGAACGACGGTATATCCGGCCAGGCCGCTGCCCAGCACGATGATCGGTTTCATAATATTTCTCCTGCCTGTCGTAAAAATACCGACGGATTGGTCATTTTTAACCGGGAGTCCAAGGTCCCCCGGTTAAAAAATTCTGCTTAGATTTCCACCATGTCGAAATCGGCTTTTGCGACGCCGCAATCAGGGCAGGCCCAGTCAGCCGGAATGTCGGCCCATGCTGTACCGGGAGCAATGCCCTCTTCCGGCAAGCCGTCCACTTCGTTATAAATAAAACCACACACTACACATTGCAATACTTTCATGTCGTACTCCTTATTAAATTAGTCGGTTATTATATCAGCGGCTCGCCAACACAGCGCGATACTGATTAGCGTGACGCTCTTCCACTTTTGCCAGTGCCGCAAAGCGCTTGGCTGCCTTTTCCAGCGTGGCTTTGAACATGTCGGCGTGTTCTTTGGACTCGGCGATCTGCTCGGTGATTTCTGATGCCGCTGCGGCATTGCCTTCCTGCTGGGCGGTTTTCAAAAATCCCGGGTACATCTCGGTGTATTCGTAAGTCTCACCTTCGATCGCCATTTCAAGACAGCGCTGCGTGGTCAAACCGGCTTTCGGGTACAACAGGTCGAGATGGCCCAACGCATGTTGTACTTCCTGATTGGCCGTTTCTTCGAAGATTTTTGCAGTTTCTTCGTCGCCCTCGGCGCGGGCGATTTTGGCAAAATAGCGGTACTTGATATGTGCCATCGATTCGCCGGCAAATGCGGATTCAAGATTAGCCATGGTTTTGATTTCGGGTCGTTGCATGATGCGCTCCTTTTGTTGATTAATGGGGTGGTTCGTTGTCCACAGCCGCAATGTAACGTCTGGAGATGGATAAATCTAATTGATTGTTTAAAGCAAGTTGATTTATTATACAAATCACAGGAGGCAATCATGACACTCAACGAACTTCGCTTTATCGTGGCGGTGGCACAAGAACTCAGTTTCCGCCGTGCTGCGGAAAAATCCTTTATCAGTCAACCCGCACTGTCGTTGGCCATACAGAAGCTGGAAGAAGAGCTGGGGCTGAAAATTTTCGAGCGCGGCCGGAATGAAATCACCGTCACGCCGACAGGTCTTGCCATCGTCGAACAGGCGCAACGCGTGCTGGAGGAGGCCGAACGCATCCGCGAGATCGCGGCGCAGGGGAAAAATCAGCTGGCAAGTCCGTTGCGGATCGGCATTATCTACAGCGTCGGCCCCTATTTATTGCCCGCGCTGATATCCGAACTGAAGACGGTAGCGCCCAAGATGTCGCTTGAGGTCGAGGAAAATATCACCGCGAATCTGGATACCGGACTGCGCAACGGCCGACTGGATGTCATCATCATCGCATTGCCGTTCGGGGACGCAGGCATCCTGACGCATTCGCTGTACGATGAATCTTTTGAAGTCGTGGTCAGCAACGATCACCGCTGGGCTAAGCGGCGCAGCATCGCGGCGCACGAACTGGCCGGGGAAAAAGTGTTGTTGCTGGATTCAGGGCATTGTTTCAGCAATCAGGTGGCCGAGGCCTGCCCCGAAATCAACCGCAAGAGCGCCGAGATACAGCAGGGCACGTCGCTGGAAACCATACGCAATATGGTCGCGTCCGGTCTGGGTATCACGGTGCTGCCCGCCTCGGCTAATGGCGAGCGGTATCGCAGTCCTTTACTGCGTGTCATCCCCTTTGAACAACCGGTACCTGCCCGCCGGATTGCGCTGGCCTGGCGCAAAAGCTTTGCGCGCACTCAGGCAGTGGACGCGTTGATACAGGCGGTATCTCTGGCGAACGTTGCAGGAATCCGGCACCTGTAATGACAGAAAAGGCGATTTTTGTTTGGCCAATGGCACGATGCAATCATCCTGTTCCGCACTACCTGTAACCCCTGTGCGCCGCCAAAGATAGCCATGAAACGGCGGCCCATTTAGCAGGTTGCTGAAAACCCGGACACGCTCCCGATTTGCAAATATTGTCATATTGAAACGGGATGATGGCAATGCGAGGAATCGGGGTAAAACCGGGATAAAAGATTTACCCGGCAGAGCGGATAAGGAAAAATAAATCAGCGTTTTTCAGCAACCTGCCAGGATCCTAGGCGGGGAGATTGACGACTAACCTTGTACCGCCTTGCGGTAAGGCGGCAAGATGCAGCGTGCCGCCCAGCAGGGAGGCGCGGTATTGCATGGAACGCAAACCCATCCCTGCACCGCTATCCGGGCCTGCCGGTAAAGCAATGCCCGATCCGTCGTCGCTGATTTCAAGGGTAATCGCATGCGGCGTAGACGACAGCCTGAGCGTGATTTTCGCCGGATTGCCATGCTTGACGGCATTATTGACCGCTTCCTGCGCAATGCGGAACAGGTGTATGACCGTAAGCGGGTCCTCGATAGACTGATCGTATACGCTAACAAATTCACAGTTGATGTGATAAATCCACTCCGTATTCAGCGCCAGATTATCCAGCATGGCTGGCAACCCGGCCGCCTTCAACTCCACAGGATACAGCCCTTGCGCCAGACGGCGTGTCTTGTCGATCGCCTCGTTGATAAAATCGGTAATCTTTGAGGCCTCCGCCGCCTCTGCATAACCCTTGTTGCTTAATTTCTGGCTGAGCACTTCGGACATAAACGCAACACCCGTAAGCAATTGCCCCAGATCGTCATGTAACTCCCCGCCGATACGCTGCTGCGTCTCTTCGCTGATGCTGATAATGCGCTGCTCGGCCCTGTTTGCCCGCTCCAGCGCAATTCCCTTGGCCTTAAGGGACGTCAGATAAAGTATCAGACCGCCCGCCATCAGGATCAATACGCTCCCTGACATGCCCAACAGAAAAGCAAACCATAACTTATCCACGTCCAGGGAGTGATATTCATCCACACGGTCGACGACATAGGCTTTCATATCATAGAGCGGGATATCCCTTACCGAATAGACATAGGGATTGTGTTCATCCTGAAAACGCATCAGGGCAGGAAACTGGCCGTCTCCCCAGCCACCTATCTGGAATGCGGGGAAGCTGCTTCTTTTATAGCGGGCGACCTGCATTTGCTCAGTTTGACGGTTAATCAGCGCGCCCGGCATCGCATGCATTTCCAGCTTTTTATCACGGGCCAGCACAATCACACCGTTTTTATCAATCACAAAAGCATTGATTTCATGAACCATAAATGACAGATTGGGAACGTCGATCTTGGCAACCACCGCCCCCAGAAAATGACCGTCTATCATCACAGGCGTTGAAAAATACAGCCCGGGGATGTTGGTCGTCTTGCCAACCGCATACTGCCTCCCGCGCCGGCCGGCCTTGTTCTCCCTGTAATACTCACGATCAACGAAGTTTGTGCCGATTGTCGTCCCTTTGGTATTCCAGTTGCTTGCCGCAATACAATCGCCGCCCGCGTTGATCACAAAAATGATATCCGCATTCAGGCTGACCTTGGCCAACTCAAGATACTGGCTGAGATTGTTCAGCACCGGATCGTTCGTCCAGCGCTTCTTTCTTTCCTTCAGCGGCAAAGCGGACGGTTTCGCACCCTCCCCGAAGCGCATCGTTGCGTTTTTGACTCTCAGCAATTGCGACAGCAAGTCGGGAATGCCATCCAGATAACTCAGGTTTCTTGTGATACTGTCAGCCAGATCGCCGGCACGATCGCGCGACAGTTTGGTTTTCTGGGCAATGATTTCGTCCACACGGGAATGATAAAAACTCCGCGCCACCAGCCAGGAAAATACATTCCAGACAACCAGCAGAGCAACGAATATCAGAATGTACTTACGTCGCGTTTTGATCACAGCGTATTGCTTTCCCGAATTGATGAAATTTAGAACTTGGCTGCGCTCGTAATTATCGTCTGGCCATTTCAGGGTTTCCGAGGAACAGCCGAATTAAACCGCATTTACGCAAGGTGAGCTGCAAGGTCGCTTATCCTACCGGATTTTTATTTTTAGCGACGCACCATTTGCTGAGACACATCAAATTTTCGTTGTCAGGTTTCAGCCTATACAGCATAATCCGCTTTGCCGTTCAGACCAATCAGGAGAGTGTGGTTTAGATACCACCGCCGAAGGCGTAACACCCGTAACCGCTCAGGCAAAAGAACTATTGGCACAGGCAAATCTGGAGAGCGCAGGAAAAACCTGCCACCGAAGGGGCACACAACTTATGTCATTCCCGCGCATAACCAGCGACTTGGTTGTCGTATTGGGGCAACCTAGTCGAATGGCTAGTAGCTCCATCAGGCGGGAATCCAGCAATTAACTGGATTCCAATCAAGCCCGGAATGATTGTTGTAATCTCTCAGGTACCAAGGACAGATGGGGCGCAGCACGATTTTCGTGCTGCGCCTTTTTATTTGGTGACGACTTCATGACGCTTAAAACAACTCCTCTCAACGCCGCCCACCGCGCGATGGGCGCAAAAATGGTGGATTTCGGTGGCTGGGACATGCCGGTCAATTACGGCTCGCAGATCGACGAGCACCATCAGGTGCGCAATGACTGCGGCATGTTTGACGTGTCCCACATGCGCGTACTGGACATGAAAGGCGAAGGCGTGCGCGGTTTTTTGCGCTACCTGCTGGCAAACAATGTGGACAAGCTGACCCTGCCGGGCAAGGCGCTGTATTCCGCCATGCTGCTGGAGAACGGCGGCGTGATCGACGACCTGATCGTGTACTTCATGTCTGAGGACTGGTTCCGCATCGTGGTCAACGCAGGCACGGCAGATAAAGACATCGCCTGGATGAAAAAACAGGCCGAGGAGTTTACAAGGCATCTCCAGACGGAAGATGCGGCGGTTGTCCTTTCCCCCTCCGGGGGAAAGTTAGATAGAGGGAATGCGCCACAACTCGACATCGCGGACCACCCTGAACTGGCGATGATCGCCGTGCAGGGGCCGAATGCGCGCGCAAAAGTCTGGGATGCGCTGCCCGGCAGTCAGGAACTGACCGAAAAACTGATTCCTTTCAGTGCGGTAGAAATGGGCACGATGTTCATCGCGCGCACCGGTTACACCGGCGAAGACGGCTTCGAAATCATGATACCGGCCAAGGCCGCACCGTTTTTCTGGGCAATCCTGGCGGAAAAAGGCGTCAAACCCATCGGTCTGGGCGCACGCGACACGCTGCGCCTTGAAGCCGGCATGAATCTCTACGGACAGGACATGGACGAGAACGTTGGCCCGCTGGAATCGGGTCTTGCCTGGACCGTGGACCTTAAAAGCCCCCGCGACTTCATCGGCAAGCAAGCCCTGCTGGCCCATCCACCCACGCAAAAACTGGTCGGCCTGATATTGCTGGACCGCGGCGTATTACGCGGACATCAGGCGGTTCATACCGCGCACGGCAATGGCGAGATCACCAGCGGCAGCTTCTCCCCTACGCTGGAAAAATCCATCGCGCTGGCACGCGTGCCTAAAGAGGTGACCATCGGCGATACGGTACAGGTTGCAATTCGCGATAAAATGCTTTCCGCACAGGTGGTCAAGTATCCGTTCGCACGAAATGGCAAAAGTTTAATCAGTTTGTAGCCGGTAGCAAGTAGCTTGTAGCTTTAATTAGTCGCGCGAAGCGCGCGTCTTCTGGCTACCAGCCACTAGCTACTGGCTCTATTCAAAAATTACTTTATAGGAAACCAAAATGAGCAATCCATCCAACCTGAAATACACGACTTCCCACGAATGGGTCAAAACCGAAGCAGACGGCACGGTCAGCATCGGCATCACACAACACGCACAGGAATTGCTGGGCGACATGGTGTTTTTTGAAGCGCCAGCCGTCGGACGTCACCTGAAAGCCCGCGAAGAATGCGCGGTGGTGGAATCGGTCAAAGCCGCCGCCGATGTGTACGCTCCGCTGTCGGGAACGGTCACTGAAATCAACGGCGTACTGGACGGCAGTCCTGAAGCCATCAATGAAGACCCTTACGCTGCGTGGATGTTCAAACTGAAGCCTGACAACGCGGCCGATGTAGCCGCGCTGATGGATGCGGCTGCTTATCAGGCCTTCGTAGACAGCGAAGCACACTAAAAGCAGGATTGAGGATTGTGGATTGAGGCGCGAGGAAAATCCGCTCTTCGATCTGCACCATACTCCATCCTCAATCCTCGCTCTTCGATCCTCAATCCTGATTTCTCAATCCCGAATCCTATGCACACAGACCAATTTGTAAACCGCCACAACGGCCCCACTGAACAAGACGTTCAGGAAATGCTGCAAAAAATCAATGCACCGTCACTCGATGTGCTGATCGATGAAACCATACCGGCGGCAATTCGCCTGAAGGCGCCGCTGAACCTGCCGGACGGGCTGTCCGAATATGCCTATCTTTCTCATCTCAGAGGCATTGCGGCGAAAAACAAGTTGTACAAGAGTTACATCGGGCTGGGTTATTACGACACCGTCGTACCGCCCGTGATTCAGCGTAACGTGCTGGAAAATCCGGGCTGGTATACCGCCTACACGCCCTATCAGGCCGAAATCGCCCAGGGCCGTCTGGAAGCGTTGCTCAATTTCCAGACCATGGTGACGGATCTGACCGGCATGGAAATCGCCAATGCCTCGTTGCTGGATGAGGCCACCGCCGCTGCCGAAGCGATGACCATGCTGCACGGCCTGCGTCCCAGGGATGCCGCCGATAAGAACAGTTTTTTTGTCTCGCACGAATGCCTCCCGCAAACCATCGAATTGCTGAAAACCCGCGCCAAACCATTAGGCATTGAGCTGGTGATCGGCGACTTCAAGACGGTCACCCTGAATGACACGCTGTACGGCGCGCTGCTGCAATACCCGACCGCCAACGGCGCGGTGCACGATTACAGCGACTTTGTGGCCCGTGCGAAACAGCACGGCATGACCATCGCGGTGGCGGCCGACATCCTGAGCCTGGTTCTGCTCACGCCGCCCGGCGAATGGGGTGCCGACATCGTGCTGGGCTCCACCCAGCGCTTCGGCGTACCGATGGGCTACGGCGGACCGCACGCCGCCTACTTCGCCTGCCGCGATGCCTTCAAACGTTCGATGCCCGGACGCATCATTGGTGTTTCGCGAGACGCGGACGGTAGCCCTGCGCTGCGCATGGCGCTGCAAACCCGCGAACAGCATATCCGCCGCGAAAAAGCCACCTCCAATATCTGCACCGCTCAGGCTTTGCTTGCCATCATGGCCAGCATGTATGCGGTCTATCACGGCGCGCAGGGACTGCGCAGTATCGCAAGACAGTTGCACTTATCCACTGTCGCCCTGTCCATCGAGCTGAAAAAGCTGGGTTATCAGATCGCGCACGACAGCTTCTTCGATACGATCAAACTGCTGCATACCGACAACGTGAAGATACATGCGCTGGCCGATGCGGCTGAAATAAACTTCCGCTACAGCAGCGAAGGACTGGGAATTGCGCTGAATCAGACCACCTCTATTCACGATCTGAACGCCATCCTGGCCGTACTGTCGGACGCTGCCGGCAAACCCGCTGCCCGATTGAGCGAAGTGCAGATAGCCGGCCAGTCCATGCATTTGAAAGTTCGGCAATCGGCGATACTGGCTCATACGGTGTTCAATTCCTACCATTCCGAAACGCTGATGATGCGCTACATCAAGCGACTGGAGAACAAGGACCTGTCGCTGACTCACTCGATGATTGCGCTGGGTTCCTGCACCATGAAACTCAACGCTGCTTCAGAACTGCTGGCGCTGACCTGGCCTGAATTTGCCAACCTGCACCCGTTTGTACCGGTGGAACAGGCAGCCGGATTCCAGGAAATCATCGCGGACCTGGACGCTGCGCTGTCGGAAATCACCGGCTTCGCGCAGATGAGCTTTCAGCCCAACAGCGGCGCGCAGGGCGAATACGCGGGTCTCTTGGTAATACAGGCTTACCACCGCTCGCGCGGCGAAGGCCAGCGCAATGTCGCACTGATCCCTTCCTCCGCACATGGCACCAATCCGGCCAGTGCGGCGATGTGCGGCATGGATATTGTGGTCGTGAAATGCGATCAAAAAGGCAACATCGACGTGGCGGATCTGCGCGAAAAAGCCGAGTTGCATCGCGACAACCTGTCCTGCCTGATGGTCACCTACCCCAGCACGCATGGCGTGTATGAGGAATCCATCATCGAGATCACCTCCATCATTCACGCGAACGGTGGTCAGGTATACATGGACGGCGCGAACATGAATGCGCAGGTGGGGCTGACCAGTCCCGGCAATATCGGCGCGGATGTCTGCCATCTCAACCTGCACAAGACGTTTGCCATCCCGCACGGCGGCGGCGGACCGGGCATGGGCCCGATTGGTGTGGCCGCGCATCTTACACCTTTCCTGCCCTCTCACCCGGTGATCAAGACTGGCGGCGAGCAGGGCATCCATGCGGTATCCGCAGCGCCTTACGGCAGTGCGCTGATCCTGCTGGTATCCTACGGCTACATCAAGATGATGGGCGGCGCAGGTCTCAAGGAAGCAACGCGTATGGCGATTCTTAACGCGAACTACATCAAGGAATCGCTCAAGGACCATTATGCGACCCTGTATGTGGGCAGCAACGGCCGCTGCGCGCACGAGATGATACTTCAGTGCATTGATTTTAAAAGGGATGCTGGCATCGAAGTGGCAGACATCGCCAAGCGCCTGATGGATTTTGGCTTCCACGCACCGACTACTTCTTTCCCGGTAGTGGATACCTTGATGGTCGAACCCACCGAGAGCGAATCCAAAGCGGAACTGGATCGTTTCTGTCAGGCGATGATTGCGATACGCAATGAAATCGACGAGATTGCAGCGGGCCGTGCCGACAAAAAGGACAACGTCATAAAAATGGCGCCGCATACGGCCCGTGCCGTGGTCTCCAGCGACTGGAATCGCTCCTATACGCGCGAACAGGCCGCCTACCCCTTGCCCTGGGTGCGCGACAACAAGTTCTGGCCAGCTGTTGCAAGAGTTGACAACGTGTACGGCGACAAGAACCTGATCTGTTCCTGCCCGCCGATCGAAAGTTACATTGAATAAAGCCGCTGGATCCCCGCGTTCGCAGGGATGACGGTTAAATAGGACAAACAAGATGACCAAGAAAAAAAGCGTTGCCAATGCCGTTGCTGTCACGCTGGATGGCGCACCCGTCACCTTGCACGGCCGCTTTCCGGTTGTCGGACAAACCGCGTCGGCGTTCACGCTGGTGGACAAGTTTCTTAAGGATGTGACGCTGCAAAGCTTCGAAGGACGTCGCAAGGTACTGAATATCGTGCCGAGTCTGGACACTCCCGTCTGCGCGACGTCGACGCGCAAATTCAACGAGGCCGCCGGCACGCTTGCCAACACCGTCGTGCTGGTAATCTCCGCCGATCTGCCGTTTGCAATGGGGCGGTTTTGCGCATCCGAAGGACTGGAAAATGTCATTCCGCTTTCGCTGATGCGCGGGCGTGAATTCATGCGAAACTACGGCGTTAAAATCGCCGATAGTGTACTCGCCGGGCTCACGGCGCGTGCGGTACTGGTGCTGGATGAAGACAACCGCGTGCTGTACACCGAGCTGGTGGACGAGATCACACATGAGCCAAATTACGACGCCGCGCTTGCTGCACTGCAATTATCAAATGATAATTAACAACTTATTATCAACTATCAACTTTCAATTGGGTTAATCACATGAATGCACTGATTTGCGGTTCCATGGCTTTTGACACCATCATGGTGTTCAAGGACCAGTTCAAAAAACACATCCTGCCAGAACAGATTCACATCCTTAACGTCGCATTTCTGGTGCCGGAAATGCGCCGCGAATACGGCGGCTGTGCGGGTAACATCGCCTACAACCTGCACCTGTTGGGCGGCAATCCGCTGATCATGGCAACCGTCGGCGACGACTTTGCACCGTATGCCAGACGTCTGGAAAAGCTGGGCATTAAACAGACCCACATCCGCCACGTGCCGGACAGCTATACCGGCCAGGCTTTCATCACCACCGACCTCGACGACAACCAGATCACCGCCTTTCACCCGGGCGCGATGGGGTTTTCCGAGCAGAACAGAGTTGCCGAGGCTGCCGGCGTTACACTCGGCATCGTATCGCCGGACGGTCGAGACGGCATGATCGAGCACGCCGAGCAGTTTGTTGATGCCAACACGCCTTTCATTTTCGATCCCGGTCAGGGCATGCCGATGTTTTCCGGCCCGGATCTGTTGCGCTTCATCGATCAGGCCACTTATGTGACCGTAAACGATTACGAAGCCAAAATGCTGGAAGAAAAAACCGGCAAATCGCTGGCTGAGATCGCGAAATCCGTGACCGCGCTGATCGTCACGCTGGGCGGTGATGGCTCGCTGATATACACCGATGGACGCGAGATTGCCATCCCCACGCCGAAACCCGCAGCCATCGTCGACCCGACCGGTTGCGGCGATGCGTATCGCGCGGGGCTGATGTACGGCATTCAGCGCGGCTGGGCGTGGGAGACGACCGGACGTCTGGCGTCTTTAATGGGATCGATCAAGATTGCCAGCCGCGGCGGCCAGAACCATGCGCCGACGCGCGCTGAAATCATGGCGCAGTTCGAACAGCACTTTGGCTTTTCCATCACCCTGTAAACCATGCGCTGGATTCTTTTTGCACTGTTTCTTGCCGGCTGCGCCGGGGGACAGCAAGGCTTCGGCAATCCCGCGCGCGAAACGGTCAAACTGGGCGTGATTGAGAGTGCCAAGCCGGTTGTCATGGATGCAAGCTCCAATGCCGGCACGATTACCGGCGGCATTTTCGGTCAGGTCGGTGGCGCGAACTCCGGCACGGGGCGCGGTTCAGTGGTCGGATCCGTGCTGGGCGGCGTACTCGGCGGCACGCTGGGCAACCAGGCAGGCATCGCTACCCGCCCGGGTCTGGAACTCTGGATCCGGCTGGATAACGAGGAACAAAGCACCTATGTGATGCAGGCCGGAAATCCCGATGCGTTCCGGGTCGGCGACCGCGTGCGCGTCACTTACAAAAAAGGTGATGCGCGCGTCGAACTGGATACCCCAGCCGCAGCAAAATGAACGACTGGCCTGCCATCGCTGCCGCGATCAGCTCAGCGACAGGTAAGATTTTTCAGTTTGCCGGGCAACGCGCAACCAGCGGCGGGTACATTAATCAGGCCTTCTGTATTGCAGGACAGGACGGCAGACAATTCTTTCTCAAACTCAATACCGCACAGCAGTATCCTGTATTGCTTTCCGAAGTTGCGGGGCTGAACACCATTGCAGCCACCCGCACCCTGCGCGTACCGCACGTGATTGTGCATGGCGCGACCGACACGCACAGTTATCTGGTGCTTGAGTATCTGGCGCTATCCGCGCAGGGCAACGCCAGACTATTGGGTGAGCAGCTTGCCCTGATGCATCGCTGCACCTCCAGGCAATTCGGCTTTGCGCAGGACAATCATATCGGCGCCACGCGCCAGCCCAACGGGCATGGCGATTATGAAAATCCTGAAAATGAAACTCGCCATGTCCGGCACCCTCGCTACGCTCTCCCTCACCTCAATCCTCTGGTAAAACAACTAGCCAATCGACTAAGCCCACAAGCGTGCAAGTCGCTGGTTATCCCGGAGGGAGAGGAGGCAAACGAACGCTTGCGCGAATTTCACGTTAAGGTAACGACGCAAGACTGGATTGCTTTCTGGCGCGAACAGCGACTGGGGTTTCAGTTGCAACTGGCAAAGAGAAACGGCCTTGGCGGAAAATTGCAGACGCTGGGAGACAAGTTGACCGATGTGCTGCCCGCCTTCTTCACAAGCTACAACCCCACCCCATCGCTGCTGCACGGCGACCTGTGGAGCGGCAACCATGGCTATCTGCCGGATGGCGCACCGGTAATCTTTGATCCTGCTGTCTATTACGGCGACCGCGAATGCGATCTGGCGATGACCGAACTATTCGGCGAGTTCGCGCCCGGTTTTTATCATTCTTATAACGCACACTTCCCGCTCGATGCTGGCTATAGCGCGCGCCGGGACTTATACAATCTATACCATATTCTTAATCACGCCAACATGTTCGGCGGCGGGTATCTGCCACAAGCTGCGCAGATGATGACCAAACTACTGGCCCGTATTGGCTGACCGGATTTCTCAAATTGCATAGCATTCTTACGATAAACTGACATAATGCTTTACCCCACTAAAATAGTATATTATAATAATCTAATATTAACACTTGCCTGTAAATTTTCAATTTCCGATTTTTACCGGTAAGCTGCGAAATAATGCCCTGCGGCGTAACGCACTCGCGCCGCGCAATGAATTCAAGAGTGCCAAAATATTGCAAAGGAAAACCAATGAAACTGATCTTTCTGGTACTGGGTATGCTCCCGCTACTGGCACAGGCTGCGGATACGACGACCAAGATCAACGTCTCCGCCTGCGAATCCTGCCATGGCAAAAATGGCGTCGGCAAGGATGAATTCCCACGCCTGGCCGGTCAGGAGTCGAACTACATCGTCAAACAATTACAGGATTTCCGCGCAGGCAAGCGCAGCAATCCCAAAATGCAACCTGTCGCCAAATCCATGTCCGAAGCGGACATCGCCAACTATGCGGCGTATTTTTCAAAACTGCCCCAGCCCGCAGCAAAGCCTGCCACTGAAGACCCCGCCTTGCTGGCGCAGGGTGAGTCGCTGGCCAAGAACGGCGACTGGCCTCACGGCATACCCGGCTGTTTCCAGTGTCACGGCGAAAAAGGTCAGG
Source organism: uncultured Gallionella sp. (assembly GCA_947084955.1). Taxonomy (GTDB): domain Bacteria; phylum Pseudomonadota; class Gammaproteobacteria; order Burkholderiales; family Gallionellaceae; genus Gallionella. Next base: position 18,331 of record CAMTUO010000015.1, on the reverse strand, counting down.
GTGTCAGTCCCGACTTTCCGCAAATCTCAGGCCACCCTGCACGCTACATTTCCAACCAGATTGCCAACTGGAAATCGGGCGCACGCAGCAACGACCCGGTCGGCTTGATGAAATCAGTGGCAGACAAGCTGACCGATGAACAAATCAAGGCGGTTGCCGCCTATCTCTCACAAGGAGTGACGAAATGAAAATAGCTATCCTGTTACTGCTGGCTTCCACCGCTGCGTTTGCCGCAGAGGATGCGACTTTTACGCCGCCCGCCGAGCGCGACATCCCCAACAACGAGTTCGGAGATGTCGTCCGGCTTGGTAAATCCATCTATACCGACACGCAACACTACGCCAAGAAATACGTGGGCAATGGCCTGAACTGCGTCAACTGTCATCTGGACTCAGGTCGCAAGTCCGATTCCGCGCCGTTGTGGGGCGCCTACGTCAGCTATCCCGCTTACCGTGCAAAAACCAAACAGGTCAACACCTTCGAGGAAAGAATCCAGGGCTGTTTCAAGTACAGCATGAACGGCACGGCCCCAGCCCTGGGCACCCCGGAAATGACGGCGCTGGTCTCCTACGCTTACTGGATGTCGACCGGCGCACCTGTCAATACCAAACTCAAGGGCGCAGGTTTTCCGAAACTGAAAAAACCGGAACTCGCACCCGATTTTGCACGCGGACATGATGTGTTTACCGCCAACTGTCAGATCTGTCACGGCAGCAACGGTGAAGGCAAAAAAGCAGACGGCAAGTTCGCCTTCCCGCCGCTGTGGGGCAAGGAGTCCTTCAACTGGGGCGCCGGCATGCACCGCATCGACACGGCTGCGGGTTTCATCAAGGCCAATATGCCACTGTCCAAGGGCGGCACGCTCACGGATCAGGAAGCCTGGGATGTGGCGACTTACGTGATGTCGCATGACAGGCCTGCGGACCCCCGTGCGAAATCCGGTGTCGCTGCCGCCAAGAAGGAGCTGCATGAAGAGAATTGCAAATACGGCGAAACCGTTGAAGGCCACGTACTGGGTGAATAACCCGGGCCGTCAGTAAAAAGCAAAGGCGCGCTGATTCAGCGCGCCTTTGTCATTTCGTTTCCCCCTTACACTATTCTGCCGTCAGCATTGGCCACACTTGAACTAACGCGCCGTTTTCAACAGCTTTTCGATGCATACCATCGCCTTGTCCGTCGCGCCCTGATGCGCTGCGACAAACTGCACGCCTTCTTCACTCATGGATTTCAACGCGTCGGCATCGGCTAAAATACGTTGCGCTGATTGCATCAATTGCTGTGCGTCGCTCACCTGCACTGCCGCACCCGCTGCAACCGCCAGTCGTGTAGCCTCTGCAAAATTGTAAGTGTGCGGCCCGATCAGAACCGGCGTGCCGACCGCACAGGCCTCGATCAGGTTCTGCCCGCCGAACGGCAACAGGCTGCCACCGATGAAAGCCAGATCGGATGCGGCATAATAGGCAAACATCTCGCCCATGCTGTCACCCAGAACGACCTGCACATCGGCAGCGACTTGCCTGTTCTCGCTGCGCCGCTGATAGCGCAACCCGCGTTTGGCGAGCATCTGCACCACTTCACCAAAGCGCTGCGGATGGCGCGGCACGATGACCAGCAACACATTATCCTGAAAGTCGCGTAGCGATTCGTTCTCACCTTCCCCCACCGGGGGAAGGATGGGATGAGGGAGCCGACTGGCGCTAGCTCTTTCATTTTCAGGGGTCATGCTTGCGCCATGTCGGTTAGCCGGAAAATTTTGTGACTGCCATGCATCCAGCAACAGCGCCTCCTCCCCCTCGCGCGTGCTGGCAGCCAGCAGCACGCGGCGCGCGGCGCCAAACTGTTCGCGCAACGACGCCCCGAGGGCCAACATCGCTTGCGGCGGGACAATGTCATATTTCAGATTGCCCATCACCGATACGTATTCGGCACCCAGCTTAGTCAGACGCGCCGCATCATCTTCGGTTTGTGCCGCGATTGCACTGAGATTTTGCAGCGCGTTGCGGGTCAGGCTGGCGACACGCGCATAACCCACCGCCGACTTTTCTGACAGGCGCGCATTGAGCAGCATCAGCGGCACACCGGCTGTCTCTGCTGCATGAATCAGATTGAACCAGATTTCGGTCTCCATCAAGATGCCCAGTTGCGGCATGAAATGACGCAGAAAACGCCTGACCGCGAACGGATAGTCGTAAGGCAGATACACCCGCCACACGCTGTCACCATACAACTGTTCGGAGGTCTCGCGCCCGGTGGGCGTGGTATGGGTCAGCAATATCTGATGATCAGGGTAAGCCGTTCGCAAACGGGCAACCAGACTCACCGTCGCGCGCGTCTCGCCCACCGATACCGCGTGCAGCCAGATAAGGGGTTTAGCATGAGCGTCGCGTAGCGATTCGTCTGCCCCCTCGCCCGCATAGCGGGAGAGGGTTGAGGAGAGGGAAACATTGTTGCACGAATAAAACCCGAAACGCTCGCCGATATGTTGCAAATATGCAGGCTGGCGGCGCGAGCGCTGCACCAGCCGCACAAACACCAGCGGCAGCAACAGCCACCACAGCAAGGTATAAAGCGCTCTCACCAGTGCCGCGCCACTGAAGAATTGGCGCAGTCCACCTGTATGATCTCGCGATCTTCCAGACGTATCGCGGTCAGCGGCCCGCCCCACAAACAGCCGGTATCCAGCGCAATGGCATTGCGCTTGACCATCAGACCCAGCGCCGACCAGTGGCCGAATATCACGGTGGCGTCGCTGCTTGCCCGTCCGGGAATATCAAACCATGGACGGTACCCTTCCGGAATGTTTTGCTGTTCCGCCTTGAAGCTGAATTCCATTTTTCCCCGCTCAGTGCAGATGCGCATTCTTGTAAACGCATTGGTAATCACGCGCAAGCGCGCATATCCCGTCAGCTCATCTTCCCAGGCATTCGGCTGATTGCCATACATGTGTGCGAGAAAATCCACGTGATCATCGGCCTGCAGTGCAGTCTCGACTTCACGCGCAAGATGTGCCGCCTGCGCCACTGTCCAGCCCGGCAGCAGCCCTGCATGCACCAGCACAAACTCGCCGTCAACATGCAGCAGGCGCTGATGACGCAACCAGTTAAGCAGCTCATCGCGATCGGGAGCTGCCAGAATTTCATCCAGCGTATCGCCTTTATGCAATTTCACCGTACCGTCCGCTACCGCCAGCAAATGCAGGTCGTGATTGCCCAGCACCGTGATGGCGCTCTCACCCAGTGACTTGACCAGACGCAATACCTGCAAAGAATCGGGACCGCGGTTGACCAGGTCACCCACCAGCCACAGCTGATCCAGTTGCGGATCAAAGCGTATTTTTGCCAGCAATTGCATCAGTTCCGTGTAACAACCCTGAATATCACCTACCGCGTATATCGCCATCGCGCATTTCCAGCAAAATATCCTGATAAAATAGCGTACCAGATTTTTAAGCGCCTTAGATGAAATCCACCCAGTTTCTGCAAGTTAATCTTTTGCCAGCCATCCATACCCCGGCCTGATGCTGTTCAATTCCTACAGTTTCATCTTCTTCTATCTGCCTGTCGTGCTGATCGGATTTTTCTGGCTGGCACGATATAGCCATGCGTTTGCCGCAGGCTGGCTGGCGCTCGCCTCTCTTTTCTTCTATGGTTACTGGAACCCCGCCTATATCGGATTGCTGCTGGGTTCCATCGTGTGCAATTACGCATTCGGGATGTGGATAGCTAAAAGCAGGACTGAGGATGGAGGATCGAGGATTGAAAATCCAGAAACGAGGACCGAGAGGCGAGGGGCAACAAATCAGAAAATAGGAGTGAGTAAGAAGCAGTTACTCATCGTGGCGGTCAGCGCCAATCTGCTGCTGCTGGGCTATTACAAATATGCCAATTTCTTCCTGAGCAATGTCGACCTTTTGGCCGGCACGCACTGGAACTTTGTCGACATCCTCCTGCCGCTGGGCATTTCCTTCTTCACCTTCACCCAGATCGCATACCTGGTGGACACCTATCAGGGCAAAGTCAGGGAATACAACTTCGTGCATTACGTGCTGTTCGTTACCTATTTCCCGCATCTGATCGCAGGCCCCATCCTGCATCACAAGGAGATGATGCCGCAGTTCGCTCACAAATCCAGCTACAAACTCAACTGGGAGCATGTCGCCAACGGCCTGATGTTATTCACGCTGGGGTTATGCAAGAAAACACTGGGTGCGGATGCACTGGCACCCTATGCCAACGGCGTGTTCAACGGCGTGCAGAACGGCATTCTGCCGACCGCGTATGAAGCCTGGGCGGGTGCATTAGCCTACACGTTGCAACTGTATTTCGATTTCTCCGGCTATACCGATATGGCGCTGGGCATCGCGCTGCTCTTCAATATCAAACTGCCGGTCAATTTCGACTCCCCCTACAAGGCCACCAGCATCATCGACTTCTGGCGTCGCTGGCACATGACTTTGTCCCGTTTTCTGCGCGACTATCTGTACATTCCGCTGGGCGGCAACCGCAAGGGACCGATGCGTCGCTATATCAACCTGATGGCCACCATGCTGCTGGGCGGACTGTGGCACGGCGCAGGCTGGACCTTCGTCGTCTGGGGCGCACTGCACGGCGTCTATCTGACCCTCAATCATCTATGGCGCGAAACCGTCTCCGAGCGTTTCCTGCAAGGCGTTCCAGGCTGGCTGGGCGCGCTGACAGGCGGCATGCTGACCTTCATTGCGGTTGTCGCGGCGTGGGTCGTGTTCAGATCGAGCGACATTCTGCATGCAAAAATCATGCTGGACGCCATGTTCGGCATCAACGCCCGCCCCATTTCGCTTGATGCCGTATTACACGGGCAACTGCTGCTGGTCACCGACCTGTCAGGCCGCGACCTGGCAAAGCTGCTGTTCTATGCACTGGCATGGGTCTGGCTGTTACCCAACTCCGGACGCCTGAGATTCCTCAAGGGCAATTTTGTTCTGGCGCTGGCGCAAGGATGTATCGTGCTGTATTTTTTGTACCTTGCCATAGACCAGTTTGGCAGTTACAGCCCGTTCCTTTACTTCCGGTTCTAACGATTATGGCGAGAAAGCCACCCTTGATAATGAAACCCGCCATGATCGTTCCCTCCCTTGCAGGGCGCGTTTCAGTGGAACTGAAACTGTTCACTAGGCGCGGAGCATGCTCCGCGAAACCCCTTACTCACCCCCCGTTCCCCCTGATAAAACAACTAGCCATTCCACTTGGCAACCACAAAACGGTTTCTAAGTGGCTGGATATCTCCCAGAGGGCGAGGGATACGGTTCGTCGCTTCGCGAGTTTCACGTTAACGGGAATAACGCCATGAAGCATGCAAAATTTTTCTCTGTTCTGGTTTTCTCATTCACGGCCCTGTATGGTGCCATCGGATTCTGCTTCCTGCCGCTGGCCACGTTTCAGGGGGATTTAACTCGCTTGGCCATGCTGCCGGAATCCCTGTTCGGCTGGCGAAAATCCCAGCCCGCGATTGACCCTGCACTCATGCAGCAATCCTCCTGGCAGCAGGCCGACGTTCTGGTCGTGGGCGACAGCTTTTCCGAGGGGCGCATCTGGCAAACCGCGTTAACCCGTGCAGGACTGCACGTGCGTACAGAAACATGGGACAGCGTACGCGGTGTCTGTCTGGACTTCATGCCCTGGCTGCACGAACAAGGATTCAAGGGAAAATATGTCGTTTTCGAATCCGTTGAACGCAACGTGGCAGATGGAATCGCAAAGTCTGTAGCCTGTCAGCATCTGGAATACCATCACAGCATTTATACCGACACCCCGCGCAGCCCGCCAGCCGTATCGTTCAACCCTGATCAGAAAGATTATTCAGGCCGCTTTTCCGTCGGCATACAGACCCGCTGGAACGCCTGGCAATATGAACGCCATGAACAGGATTTTACCGGCCACGTGTATCCAAATGGCGCCAGACTGGCGCGAGTGGACAACGGCTGTAAGTTATTCAGTCATACAAAATGTCAGGAAGCACTGTTTCTGGCTGGGGATCGTGCAGAGGATGTACCGGATAGCACCCTGGAGAATATCGAAAAACTCAACGCCCGTTTGCCAGGCGTCACGCCCATCTGGGCATTCGTGCCCGACAAGTCTACGGCTTATCTGCATCCTGACAAGCCGTTCTGGAACAAGGCGGAGCAGCGTTTTCACGCACCAAATATCCTGAAGACATTCCGGCAGGCTATCGCCGCCGGGACAATTGACCTGTATCCTGCCAACAACACCCATGTATCCACCACCGGCTACCTGCTGTTGGGTGAGACCATTCTTCACAACATACATGAATCAACACCGTAAGTGATTACCCTTCAACCCAAATAATCCATTAGGCTGTCATTCCCGCGCAGGCGGGAATCCAGCAAGAAAAAACATCCGGCGAAGCCGACAAAACGGCGATGTTGACCCGCTTCGCGGGGCACTATTTAACCGTCTGGATTCCCGCCTGCGCGGGAATGACGGAATTTTGTGCTAATGAATTATCTGGGTTCAATCCCCCTGAGACCATTTTCCGCTGCCCGGCATCGCATCCCACGCCTCGATGTCCTCCAGCGGATAGCTATAGCGCAGCGCATAACCCACTCGTCTCAATTTCCCCAGCCAGGTACAACGCACGTTGTTGTGCGGATTGCCCGCTGTCTTGCCACCATCCGATCTTTTCAGCGAGGGCAAATAGCGCCGGTGAAATTCGATTTGCGTGATGCCCCACTTCATCACGAAGATACGCCCGCCCAGATTGTGCTTGATGCGCCCGGTGCTTTTACAGCCAAAATGATAGAAACGGCTCGCGCCTACCATGCGAGCATTGCGACAACCGGCCACGCAGAACTTCATCAGCAGATCATCGTCTGAGCTCATGCCAGGCGAAAACTCAAGGCTGTACCCACCGACCATATTCCACCACTTCTTATGAAATAACGTCGGCTGTGATGCAGCACCCTCCTTGTCGCCGCGGGTATCCTGCGCAAAACCCCGCAAAAACCCTGCCTCGTCGAAAGTCTCGGGTGATGTACCGAAATCCTGTTTGATGATGATAGCATTGCCGCCGTTTTCGGGCTGGATCAATGTGCCGAAAAACAGCGCAAGGTCGGTATCCACCGAGCTGATGGCATCAAGAAATGCCGCATCCCATCCCGGCGCTGCGACCATATCGTCATTCATGAACAGCACCCAGTCGCGCGTTGCATGGGTCACAACATGATTCAGTGCCAGACATACCCCGACGTTCTTCTCGGATTGTGTGTATCTGATACCCTGAGACTTGACCCACTCCAGCGAGCCGTCCGAACCATCGTTAAGATGCACCAGAATCTCGTGCTCAAACTGCGAATGCGTCTTCAGACTCTCGACGCACAGCTTGAGATAGGCCAGATTGTTCCAGCTGGGAATAACAATGCTAAACATGATGATCCTTTAATGCACTGTGAGCTGATCGTTGCGAATTGAGGCAGGCTGCCAGCAACACAGCGACCGTCAACCCATAAAAGGCCGCAGCCATGGTCAGATTCAATATCTCGACCGTCAGGCCGAATACCATGAATCCGCTGACAAAAACCAGCCCCAACATGCCGCCTTGTCTAACCTGAACAGAGTCTGAACGCATCGCCCGATAAAAAATTCTGGCTGGCACCAGATAGACCGACAACAGGGCAATTAACCCAAATATTCCCAGCCCGGCTGCTTTGGACAGAAGTTCGTTATGCACTTCGCCTTTACCCAGTTCGGCAGCCATCTGTGTGACTTTGCCTGCCTTCTGCATAGGATCCATCTCCTGCGCAAATCCCTCTGGCCCTACACCAAATACAGGATGCTCTGCAAAGACCTCCGCTGCTGCCTTGAAAAGCTGCAAGCGAATTCCGATAGAGGTGTCCGGGTTACCCTGCTGCATGGCAAGCAAATCCTGGTTAACAGCTTCGACACGATAATGGATTGCCTGACTAAATGTATAGGCTAAAAAACCCGCCATGACCATCATGAGCGGCGCAGCCATCAGCGCTCTGAATGAGATTTTACCGAACTTAAAATAGAGGTAAATGAGCAAGAAGATTGGCAAAGCAATCCAGCCTCCGCGCGAGCCGGAAACGATCGATGCATAAATTCCTGCCAGAAAAGCAATTATTTTCAGACTGCGCACCCACAGCTTATCGCGTCCAGTCCAGTCGATACTTAAAATGGACAACACGCCTAAAACCAGTTCAAAATTTCCAAAATGAATCAGATCAATTGTGGAAATCCCATATCGTCCGTCATCAATCGGTTGAAGCATCAGGCAGCCAACAATCACAGCCACTGGGAAACCATACTGAACCATCGCCACAATCCTGAATTTCACGCGCTGCAGCATCAAAAACACAGGTACCGCGAGCAAGAACCGTGAAGCCGCATCATAAGGATGGCCGCTATAGTGATGATGGTAGCTTTGACTCAGGAAAATGGCGATTGGCAATGAGGCCATCGCCATCAGATACAAAGCCATATCTCTGTCCCACACAACCGGCGGCATTTCTCGCGGGCGATATGCCCATACACTCAGGGACAATAACAGCAAAAACAGGAACGCACCGTTCATGCCGCCTTTCACGGCAAACATCAGCCCCGGATACGCTAACAACAGAAATGCTGCACCTGTTTCGACTAGACGGTTGTGACGCGATTCGTCTTTAATCATTTCGACTTAACCTTGAGTACTTCTCGGTAAATACATTCACATTCCTGCGCAACTTTGCCCCAGCTTCGTTCATATTGTGGCACAGGCTCGCGTCGAGCTAACTGTTGTCCAACGGCATCAGCCCAGGTTTCAATTGACGCTGCAAGCGACAGCACCAAACCTGCATGCGTTGATACCTGTTCCGCTGCGCCACATACATCCGAAATCACCACCGGCACGCCCGCCGCCATCGCTTCCGAAATCACCATACCATAAGGCTCAGCGCGTGCTGGATGCAGCAACACATCCATCTCTCCCAGGTAAGCATTATCTTCGCGCCAGCCCAGCAGGCGGTAACCGCCTGACCAATCGGCAAACATCGGTTTCAGTACGGCAGGATTTGGCCCTACCACCCATAGCGCCAGATTGGGTCGCGTGCGACGCAATGCGGCCACGATTTCCATCGCCTGCGGCAAGCCCTTACGCTGCCATTCCCAGCCCACAAAACCCACCACGCCTCCGTCAGCTGCAACGCTGCGAAACTCACGCGGGCTCACCGGCAAGACGCCAGGAACAACCGGGGGGCTCAATTTATTGGCCATTTTTGGATAATAATGCGCCAGCTGTTGGCTGATAAATGACGAATTGGGAACGATTACTTTTGCAGTTTCTAGTTCACGTCGCTCAAGATACAGGCGCACCCAAACCCTGAGCGAGATGAAACGCCACCACCCCAACTCATACACCGTAGCAAATGGCGGACCATGAAAAGTCGTCACATCATGCACGCCCAGTCGTTCATGACTGTGAATGACGCGATCGTGAACGTGAAGCTCGCGTAGCGGTTCGTTCGTCCCCTCGCCCTTAGGGAGAGGGTTTGGGTGAGGGAAACGGGCAGGGTGAATTTTATTGTCAAGGGTAGCATCTACGCCATGGCCGTTGTCAGGATTCTCGTGCACCCAGCGCGTAACCCGGGAACTGAAACGCACCTGGGACAGCCAGCGCGGCCGCTTGGCCGTTTCGCCCAATTCCACCACCCTGATTCCGGCAGGTTTTTCCGCATGGCATCGCTCACAAAGCACCGTAACCTCATGCCCCAGCTTCTGAAGTTCGAGCGCCAACTCCCACACATAGCGCTCCATGCCTCCCACCGGACCATAGCGCTTCACGACTTGTATTATTTTCATTCTGCTTCCATCATATCCGGCAAGAAACGCTCTTTGTAAAACCACGGTGTTTGATTTTTGCGAACAGGATTTACGGCCAGATGCGAATTTTAATCCAATTATAGGTAGCTGAGCGCTGATTTCCGCACCATCTCCACCGAAATAGCACGTCGACGTTATAGAATGCACACATTGCATCATGAATCCGACCCGCATGAACAGTATAACCAGTGTTCCCAAACCTTTATGTGACCTGTGCAACGCGCAAGGCGACCTGGTCCAGACCGGCATTGCCGATCCGGATGGCAATCTTGCCGGCACCTGGGGCTTTCAGCGTTGCAGCAATCCCGCTTGCGGGGTGTACTGGCTGGATCCAGCGCCTGTGCCTAACGAAATATGGAAAGCCTACGCAACTTATCACACGCATACAGGAAAATCCGGTAATCGCACAGGACGCGCCATGCTCAGCTTGGCCCATCGTTTCATCAAACTTGGCCTGCTGCCAGTATGGCTGCATAACGGTCTGAAAAAGGAGGCTGATTATCTGCGCTTCATGACGCTTAAAGACGAGCCAGTCGGCAGTATGCTGGATGTCGGCTGCGGGGGCGGACGCCTGCTCAACCGGATGAAAAAACGCGGCTGGCAGGTTGAAGGCATCGACTTCGATGCACAGGCGACCGCCAAGGTCACCCAGCGCTACGGCATCAAAACGCATGTCGGCGATATCACGCAATGCGCGCTGCCTGAAAACAGTTTTGATGTGATCTGCATGAGCCAGACCATCGAACACCTGTATGAGCCCGCCGCTACGCTACGCGAATGTCTGCGCATCCTGAAGCCGGGCGGCTTGCTGGTGATGACCACACCTAATGCCGAGAGCATCGGTGCGACTGAGTTCGGCGCTTTCTGGCGCGGCTGGGAAGCGCCCCGGCATCTGCATCTGTTCACCGTTAAATCATTACAGCAACTCACCCGCAGCGCCGGCTTCCAAATTGACGAGGCACGCACGTATACCGCCGGCTCCGCCGTCGTGTACCGCGTGAGTCGCACACTTCAGCAAGCAGCACAATTATCCAGCGGTTTCCCGCCCAAAAGCGCTTCGGCGCTTGATGAACTTGGCTTGCTGATCTGGAGCTACCGCAAGGAGTTACAGGAATACCACATACAGAATACGCATCCCAATAGCGGTCAGAATGTTCTGATCCGTGCACGCAAACCACGCTAACGGGCATGATAAAAGTGTTAACCCAAAAAGTTAAACCTCGCCATGCCCGTCCTCCCTCACCCGAACCCTCTCCCGGAGGGAGAGGGGACAAAACACCCTCACCTCAATCCTCTCCCGCAAGCGGGAGAGGAAGCGAACGAGAAAAACCATGGTCAATCCCTGAATCGCTTACGCAAATCTCACATTTATAAATCCTATGTTCTCTATCATTATCCCCACCTGGAACAACCTTGAACTGCTCAAGCTGTGCGTGCGCAGCATCCGGCAAAATTCCGCTTATGATCACCAGATTCTCATACACGTCAATGACGGCAGCGACGGCAGCCTTGCCTGGGTACGCGAACAGGGATTCGAGTACACCAGCTCGCCGGAGAACATCGGTATTTGTCTGGCGGTGAACGAAGTCGCCATGCATGCCCGTATGGATTACATCCTTTATCTTAACGATGACATGTACTGCTGCCCCGGCTGGGATACGGCACTGGTGAATAAGTTGGAGGGCCTGGATACGGATCTGTTCATGCTGTCCGGTACCATGATCGAACCGCGCAACACAAATAATCCCTGCGTAATCGTGAGTGAATACGGAACGGATGCGGACAATTTTGACGAGGCGCGCCTGCTCGCTGACTTGCCGAAACAGCACAAGGAGGACTGGTGGGGTGCGACCTGGCCTCCGACGCTGGTCAGCCGTCGCTGGTGGTTCAAGGTGGGTGGCTACAGCAGCGAATTTTCGCCCGGCATGAGCAGCGATAACGATTTTTCAATGAAACTATGGCATGCAGGCTGCCGCATTTTTCTCGGCGTAGGCGACTCACTTGTGTATCACTTCCAGTGTAAATCCACCGGCAAGGTGAAAAAAAATGACGGCGGAAAACAGTTCCTGAACAAATGGGGCATGCGCCAATCGGTGTTTGACCGCTATTATCTGAGGCGAGGACAGAACGCGACGGGACAGACATTAACTGAACCGGAAGATACGCGCGAATTGCGCTGGCAGTTGCTGCGCAGCAGACTGAAACGCGCGGCAAGCTGACCTTTCATCCGACATCTGGCCCTTCTAAATTTATTTTACTGCATTACATAAACAGCGGCCTTCTGTAGTTCATCGTGCATCTTGTCCGGCGCTAAATCCAGCTCATCCGGCCAGGTGACCGCACCATGGTTAATATGCACCGCACCAAACACATCCTTTTCACGCAATGATTTAAATACGCCGCAATCTCTGTTCAGAAAACTTGCCATATCAACGATGCCTTCAGTTCCATCTTCAAATTGCACGCGCAAACAGAAGGACGGCAATGCTTCAACCTTATTTACTTTCCACGGAATAGATGGCTCTATTCCAGCGGTGCAATCTTGTTGGGTGTTTGCAAGTGTTCGCATAGATTCCAGTCCTCCATCAATTCGTTGCGGTGCTGTATCGCCCATTCCTTCACTAAAATGGCAGCGCCATGCGGCAGTTTTCCCCTGATTATTTCTAACGTCTGGATGTCAATCAGCGCCTCTGAGCCACTATATTCAGCATGAAAATGTGGTGGCGCATGATCATCCCAGTACATTTTTATAAGAATTCCGTAAAAAATCGAAATAGTCGGCATCCTATCCCTTTCAGCGTCCCTAGTTTATGTCGATTCTACTCTCTGCCGCAACAGACTAGTGATGATTAGGACACAATGCGTCGAGCTTTCGATATTTAAAATAAGTCGTGCGTGCATTCATGCAGGCGATGCGCCAGCCAGCCGCCCCATCCAGCACGCCTAAGCGCAACAGATAGGTTCGCACGAACGCCCACCCGCCGCTCGATATTGCGCCCAGCCAGCTGGCGCGCTTTCCGGATGCGAACATCTGCTGAGCCGCCGCCGTGGAATACTGTTCCACCTTGCGCTCCACATCATCCTGGCTGAGGTAGCTGTAATGCAACAACGGATTTTTCAGTTTAGCCGTCTTACCCTCTAGCCGCACAGACTCATGAACCAGACTATCCGAAAACCTGCCCGCGTCGCGTCTGAAAAGCCGCAACACATAGTCCGGATACCAGCCGCAATGATGGATAAATTGACCGCAGAACTGCGACAAACGCGGACAGTAATAGCCCTCTGCTTGAGCTTCACTCATCGCCTGTTCGAGTTCGCGGCGCAGCAGAGGGGTGACACGCTCGTCCGCGTCGATGGAAAACACCCAGTCGCAGGTCGCATAACTCAGCGCACGATTTTTCTGAGGCCCGAAACCCAGCCAGTCGGCATGCGCATAAACCTTTGCACCCTGCTCCCGCACGATGCTTACCGTGTCGTCAGTGCTGCCTGAGTCCACCACGATGATTTCATCCGCCCAGGCAACCGATTCAATACAGGCGCGAATGTTGGCTGCTTCGTTTTTTGTGATGATGATGACTGACAGCATTATTTGCCAGGCGTTTGTTGAGGCTGGTACTCAGGCACCCAACTTTCCAGCGCGGTTTTCACATCAACATCCGCCATCGTGGCAACCTCAGTCCATTCCAGCAGCTTATCCAGCCACGCCGCATCCGCCTGCCGGGCCTGTGCAATACGCAACTTCGGATGCGGCGTAGGCAATGTGTGCTCGTTATCGGCCAGCAATTCCTCAAAAAGTTTTTCGCCGGGACGCAACCCTGTAAATTCTATTTTTATCTCATCCTCGGTAAAGCCTGAAAGACGAATCAGGTCTTTGGCCAGATCCACGATTTTCACCGGTTCGCCCATGTCCAGCACAAATATCTCCCCCCCTTGCCCCATCAACCCCGCCTGCAACACCAGCTGCGCCGCCTCGGGTATGGACATAAAGTATCGGGTGATATCAGGATGGGTCACGGTAATCGGCCCGCCCTGTGCAATCTGGGCACGGAACTTTGGAATCACGCTGCCGGTACTGCCTAGTACATTGCCAAATCGTACGATGACAAAGCCGGTAGGACCGGAAGGCTGCAACGCTTGGCAGACCATCTCGGCCAGTCGCTTGGAGGCACCCATCACATTGGTCGGATTCACCGCTTTGTCAGTTGAGATCATCACAAACTTGGCGACGCCGTGCAGCTGCGCCGCACGGGCCACCGTCCAGGTGCCCAGCACGTTATTGCGAATGGCCTGCCAGGCATTATGCTGTTCCATCAGCGGCACATGTTTATAAGCTGCCGCGTGAAACAATACGGAGGAAGGATGCAGCGACAACACCTCATCAATCCGCGCCGCATCACGCACGTCGCCCACCAGACAGATCAGGTTCATCGACGGATACGTTTTCTGCAATTCCTGCTCAAGTGTATACAGTGCAAATTCGCTTTGCTCGAACAAAACCAGCTTTGCGGGTGAAAATCGCGCAATCTGGCGACACAACTCGGAACCAATTGAGCCGCCCGCCCCGGTCACCATCACCACGCAATCTGTTAACAAGCCTTGCAGGCCATTCATATCCAGCACCACCGGATCACGCCCCAGCAAATCATCCAGTTCAATCGCACGCAACTGCGACACGGCCACCTTGCCGCTCATCAGGTCATCAAATGAAGGCACGGTGAGCACTTGCACTTTTGCATCCCGACACAACAGCATGACACGCTGACGCTGCTGGTGCGTAGAGGATGGCATGGCGATGATGACACGCTCTACGGCGAAACGGCTTATCCACTGGTCCAACTCATTCAAAGGACCCAGCACTTTCACGCCATTCAGCACGCAGTTCTGTTTGTTAATATCATCATCCAGAAAACCCACCAGTTGCCAGGACGGATTTCTTGCCAGATCCTTGGACAGTGCCACAGCCGCATCCCCGGCACCCAGCACCAGCACAGGCTCGCTGCCCAGCTTCATCCGCCGGTTAAACCGCGTTTCTTTCCAGGTCCGGTACAAGATGCGGCTGCCACCCATAAACAGGATCAGCAGTATCGGGTTCAGCACTAATACGGAACGCGGTACGATAGACGCACTGCGCAACATCCACAACGCAAACGGAATTGCTAAGGCTGCCAGCAAAACCGCCAGCACGATGCGACGCAAATCGTTCAGGCTGGCATAGCGCCAGATGCCGCGGTACAGCCCGAACATCCAGAATATCGCAACTTGCAACGGAACGACCCACAGCAGGGTCTGTTGCATTTCAGAGTTGAAGTTGGCCGGCAACTCAAAATTGAAGCGCAGCAAATAGGCCAGCATCCACGCCAACCCTGCTGCAACAAAATCATGCAAAACAGCAAGTGTAGTGCGAAGACTCGACTTACGCAGCATCGCGTTCCTCTTGAGGCCGGAGCTGATAGATGTGCCAACGTTTATCTACCCACATGCTCAAACCCAGAAAAATCGCACCCCACAAAGCCAGCAGATTACCCTGCCCGGCTCCGTCAAGATTGAGCCCGATCAATGCCGACACGCCCACGGCCACCATCAATACATATTCCATCATGGCGGTCTTATGATGCCCCCAGCCCATTTTCACCAGACGCTGATAATAATGGCTGCAATGCGCATCTGTCAGCTTTTCTTTTTTGCGGGCCCGGTTGATCAGCGTCAGGGTTGCATCGATCACAAACGGCGAGAACACCATGACGGGAAACCAGAACGGCCAATACACCTGCTGCCAGCCCCACACACCAAATGCAGCGGCTAAAAACCCCAGCGGAATTGAACCGGAGTCGCCCAGAAACACTTTGGCCGGATGAAAATTATGGTAAAGAAAACCCATAGCCGCCGCACCGATCGAGAAATTCAGCATGGCAAACGCCTCGTTGCCGCCCATCAAGGCAGCAATGCCGTAGATGCTAAAGCCGATCAAGGCCATGCCACCCGCCATGCCATCCGATCCATCCATGAAGTTATACAAATTGGTCATCCACACGACATACAGCAGCACGGGCAATATCCATATCCAGTCCAACCCGACGCCATACACGACGCACAAGGCGGCAATAAAATGACCGACCAAGCGCACCCGAGGTGTCAGGCCGCGAACATCATCAACCAGTGACAAGACAAACAATCCCAACATGGGTAGCACGATCCACAGCGCCCAGAACTTAAACAGCAGCACCCAGCCGGCCATGATACCCGCCATCAGCGCGATACCACCGGTACGGGGGATAGGTTTGTCATGCAGCGAGCGTTCATTTGGGAGGTCTTCGATTGTGCCGTGCTTGCTCAAGGTCAGGATCAGCGTCAGCAACATCGTGACAGCGGCCGAAATCAGCGGAGAATAGTGGTTCATGGGCGCTACCGGAATTTAAACAGGCTGGATTTTAACACGCCCACCTGACTCACGTGGTTCTGCTGAGAAACGTTTCAGGCATTCTCCGAACACCCTCTGCGCGGTGATTATTTGCTGACAGGGCGGAACGGTTGTTGAGGCGCTCAGTCTGGGACATTCGCGCTTAAAACAGGGCGAGCAATCGATCCCACTGGTAATGTGTTGACAGGATTTACCCAGAATGCCGCTGTAATTCGGATCGGTCGGGCCATGCAACATGATACCGGGAATATCCAACACGGCTGCCAGATGCCCAATGCCCGTTTCGACGCTGACAAAGCCTCGCGCATGCAACAGCACATCCGTCAATTCGAGCAATGACAATTTGGGTAGAACCTGCGCCATATCACTAGCATCTGCCAGACGCTCTGCACGCAGTCGTTCTACCTGGTTGCCCCACGGCAACAGACAGCGCCAACCCTGTTCACTCAACAAATGAACGAGTTCCAGCCAGGAGGATTCCGGCCAATATTTGCTGTTCCAGGTTGTTCCATGCAGCAACACGATAGCAGGCTTATCGACAAAACCTATAAGACCCTGCGGCAAATCCAGGGTCATTTGCTTTTGCCTGAATTCATCCAGGCCAAAATTTGCCGGATGGCTAATATCAGCACCGAACAGCTGCGCTATAAGCTGGCGGTTTTTCTCGACGACGTGCAGGCCTTTGGGTACGGAAGCGGTCTTTTTATAAAATTTTGCCGCCAATGATTCGCGCGCACTATCCTTATCAAAACCATAGATATCCACACCGGTCAGCCGCGCAAGCAAAGCGCTTTTCAACAACCCCTGCGCATCAATAACCAAATCGTACTTTTCCGCTTTGAGTTGTCGCTTCAGGCTATTCAGCAAGCGAGGCACCTTCCACCAGCGTTTCTTGTAGCTGCGCAACGGCACGGCAATCACCTTGTTGACGTCTGAATGCCAGCCCGCCATTTCTGCGAAGGCTGGCTCCACCAGCCAGTGAATTTCGGCATCAGGAAAACAGCCGCGCAAATCGCTGACTGCTGGAAACAAATGCAGAATATCGCCTAGCGAAGATAATCTTACAATGAGCACTTTCATGCGCAATTCAATTCCGGCATATCAGAAGAACTTTCAATCAAAAAGCTCCGCATCCTTGAGGTTTCTACCTTGCGAATCCTTGGCGGAAAGTGCGGGTATTGAGGTCATTTGCCAGTCTATTGCCAAAGCGGGATCATCCCAGCACAGGCAACGCTCATGTTCCGGATACCAGTAGTCGGTCGTCTTGTAGAGAAACTCCGCGGACTCTGACAATACCAGAAACCCGTGCGCAAAACCCTCGGGTATCCAGAACATGCGCTTATTCTCGGCCGACAACTCCGCAACGACATGCTGACCGAAGGTCGAAGAGCTTTTACGGATATCCACCGCCACATCCAGCACCGCGCCCTGCACCACGCGCACCAGCTTGGCCTGCGGATGCTGTATCTGGTAGTGCATGCCACGCAACACGTTCTTCACTGAACGCGAATGGTTGTCCTGCACGAAATCCACATCACGACCAACCAGCTCGGCAAATTTCTGGCGATTGAAGCTCTCATAGAAAAAACCTCTGTCGTCCCCGAACACGTTGGGCTCAATGATCAACAGATCAGGTATGCTGGTTGGTATTGCTTTCATACTGCCTTTTCCCTCAACACCTGCATCAGATAGGCGCCGTAGCCGCTTTTAATCAAAGGCGCGGCCAGTTTTTCCAGTTGCGCCGCATCGATAAATCCATTCTTAAAAGCAATTTCTTCCGGACAGGCAATCTTTAATCCCTGGCGATGCTCGATGGTCTGGATGAACTGACTGGCGTCAAGCAGCGATTCATGTGTGCCGGTATCCAGCCAGGCAAAACCGCGCCCCATGGTTTCTACCGACAAGCGCCCCTGATCAAGATAAATCCGGTTGACATCGGTGATCTCCAGCTCCCCGCGCGGCGAGGGTTTCAAACTGGCTGCGATATCCAGTACATCATTATCGTAAAAATACAGACCGGTGACTGCATAGTTAGATT
>CAMTUO010000014.1:0-22945 GCA_947084955.1 uncultured Gallionella sp. | reverse complement strand
TTCCTGCCACCCCGGCGAAACCTATACCGACCCGCCAGCGTCCACCGAACTCAAATTTTGGGCGAGAAAAAAGGGCTGGCACCTAAGCACCAACCCTTTATCTATCTGGCTCCCCGACCTGGATTCGAACCAGGGACCTGCGGATTAACAGTCCGTCGCTCTACCGGCTGAGCTATCAGGGAATGAAGAGGTGCGCATCATATAGATATGCCCCGATTCGGTCAACTTAAAATTCACATTTTTAAATAAGAAACACGCTTTTCCATGCTGGCGCCGGCATCCGCCTGATTTCGCCACTACAGCTCCGACCAGCAAATAGGGTGCATCTCATTGACTGGCTGGCAAAAATCCCCGTTCGCGCGCCATCTCAGACACACGCTGACGTATCGGCCATTCTGCGGCATAATACGCACTTCGTTTTTTATAGTTCCCTGCAATGAAAATCACAGTGATCGGTTCCGGCTATGTCGGTTTGGTGTCAGGCGCATGTCTGGCAGATTTGGGCAATGACGTACTGTGTCTGGATCTTGATCCGCGCAAAATCGATCTACTCAACAACGGTGGTGTGCCGATTTACGAGCCCGGCCTGGATGCCGTCATCGCACGCAATATCGAGGCCGGCCGCTTGCATTTCACCACGGACATTCCCGCGAGTGTTGCGCACGGTCTGGTGCAGATCATTGCGGTAGGTACGCCCTCCGATGAAGACGGTTCAGCCGACCTGAAATATGTCGTTGCCGCCGCCCGCAACATCGCGCGTCACATGACCGAATACAAGGTCATCGTGGACAAATCCACCGTACCGGTCGGTACAGCGGATAAGGTCAGACTGGCCATCCAGGAAGAACTGGATCTGCGCAACAACGATCCTCAATCCTCGTTCCTCGCACCTGAATTTTCCATGGTATCCAATCCCGAGTTTCTCAAGGAAGGCGCGGCAATTGAAGACTTCAACCGCCCGGATCGCATCGTTATCGGCGCCGAGGACGAAACCGCCATCAAGATCATGCGCGACATGTACGCGCCTTTCCAGCGTAATCACGAACGTTTGATGGTGATGGATATCCGTTCCGCAGAACTCACCAAATATGCGGCCAATGCGATGCTGGCCACGCGTATCTCGTTCATGAATGAACTGGCCAATCTCGCCGAACGCGTCGGCGCCGACATTGAGCATGTACGCAAGGGCATCGGTTCTGACTCGCGCATCGGCTACAGCTTCCTGTATGCAGGCTGCGGCTACGGCGGTTCCTGCTTCCCCAAGGACGTACGCGCCTTGCAACACACCAGCGCGGAATACGGCCTGCCCTTGAAAGTGCTGGAAGCGGTGGAACTGGTCAACAACGCACAAAAATCGGTCATGCTCAAAAAAATCACCAGACGTTTTGGTGATGACCTGACCGGCCGGCATTTTGCCGTATGGGGACTGGCCTTCAAACCCGGCACTGACGACATGCGCGAAGCGTCCAGTCGTGTGCTGATGGAAGGCTTATGGGCGCGGGGGGCCACCGTCACCGCGTTCGATCCGGCCGCCATGAAGGAAACTCAGCATATTTACGGCGAACGCAGCGATCTGTCCTACGCGGATAATGCCAAGAACGCGCTACATGAAGCGGATGCGCTGATCATCGTCACCGAATGGAAGGCATTCAAAAGCCCGGATTTTGGCATCATCAAGGCGCGTCTGAAACAGCCGGTGATTTTCGATGGTCGCAATCTGTTTGAGCCCGCTGACATGAAAACACTGGGATTCGAATATTTCGGCATCGGACGCGAAAGCTGATACTCAGCAGACGGCAGGTCACACAACCTGCCCGACCAGCTTTAATCAGTCTGCAGGCGACTGGGCGGGTGCAACACCTGCAGCGACCATCGCTACCGCCTGCTCCAGCGGAATATGCAGCAGCTCACTCAATGCTTTGTAGTCATCCGGCAACGCCGCGTCATCCCAGCCATTTGCCGAGTGGCGCGCCAGATTGACAGCCAGCGAGACGCAGCGCACACGCGGTGATGTGGCGCTGCCATCATCCATCAGTTTAGATAATAGTTCCGGCAAGCCCCACCGCACAGCCAGTTCTTTTTGCAAATCGGCCAGCGTAAAACCCAACACATCGCGTTGCACATCGCGGCTGCGCAAGGCTTTATCATGCAACTGCATTTCGCGAATTTTCAACATGGCATCCGGAGAAAAACACCACATCAACATTTCGGCGATGTCATGCAATAGCGCAGCAACCCGAATTTCTTCAAAATGCATGTCATGCAGGTACACAGCCCAGTCAAAAGCATACTCGGAAGCTCTGTGCGCACGATGTATCAGGCGCAGCAACGGCGGAAGCGCCACGGCGTGAGATTTGAGCTGGTTTTCAATCACGGGTTCAGGCGACACATGCTTAAAAAACGGCTCGGTGCCCAGCATCAGCAGCGCCTGCTCGACCTGCACAAGTTCGGTAGTCTGCGCCTTGCGTTTGTGATTTTGCAGATAGCGCAGCAGTTTGACCGTCATCAGGGGATCATGATTGATAGCCTGCGCAATCGAATGGGCTGTCAGATTCTGTTCGTCCTGTTGTAACAGAGCAAGATCGCGCGCAGTATGCCTGAGCACGGGCAACTCACTCTGACTGAGTTTAGAGACCCATTGATTCAATGCCGTGTTCTCTTCCATCTGCCACCTCACTTTTACACGTTATCGGCAAAACAGCCCACTGCTTTAGGCTGTCAGCCCCGCTCCCCCTGCACCGCCAGCGTACCGCTGCGTCCCTCGATTTCACGCATGACCACCTCGTGGCGCGGCAATGATACCGCATCCAGCCCCTGCAAATACTGCTGCATGGAAACCAGCTCATATCCCTGCGCCTGCCAGCCCTGCATCAGTTGCTCGAAGATCGGCATCCATTTACCGCCTTCCAGTTCGGCATGCAAGGTATACACATGCCCCGTCGCTGGCGCGTCTTTCGTTAGCTGCAACAGGTATTGCGCCACATTCTCCAGCGTGATGCCGTCGCGATTGATCAGCTCGTCCAGCGTCGGCAAGGTGGTGGGCAGTTGCGGACAGGCGACGATCTCGGCCTGCCAGGTGGGTATAAACGGATGCGTGCCGCGCGTATCCGAGCAATAATCGAAACCAAAATGTTGCATCAGGCGCAAGGCGTGGCGGTTCATCTGCCAGCCGGCGGCGGCATGGGCGTGTGGCGGCTCGCCAAAAATCTCCGTAAAGCGACCTACCGCGCGCTGCAACTCGCGCCGTGTCCACGTCGCATCCTTGCCCGCCACATAGTCCTGCCAGCGGATATGATCATAACAATGAATACCTACTTCAAAACCCGCGTCACGCACCCCGCGCAGGATATCCGCACAGCGACGACCGATATCCGGAGACGGCAGCAGCGTGCCATACAGCAGGGTCTTTAAACCATAATGCTCCAGCACGGAGGTGCGCGACACCTTGCCGATAAAACCGGGACGAAACACCCGCTTGATGGCGCGACCGGTGCGATCAGGCCCCAGGGAAAAGAAAAAAGTGGCCTGCGCATGATAGCGTTGCAGCGCCTCCACCAGACGCGGCACCCCCTCGCGCGTGCCGCGATAGGTGTCCACATGAACCTGAAGAGCGAGTTTTTTCATTACAGGATTGAGGAGCAAGGAGTGAGGAATGAGTTAAAAACGGAGCAGTGAGGCTTTATCAATCCTCTCTGCTCAATCATCGGTGCTGAATTTTCAATCCTCATTCCTCAATCCTGCTTCTTAGTCCATCAGTTTGCGAGCTTCGACGACCTGGCCGCGATACGCTTCGAAAATATTGCGCAAGGTATCCGCCATGTTGATCGTCGGCTTCCAGCCCAGCTCTTCGCAGGTATTGGTAATCTTGGGCACGCGATTCTGTACGTCCTGATAGCCCTTTCCGTAATAAGCGGCCGAGGTGGTTTCGACGATCTTGACCTTCTGCGCCGATTCGCGATATTCAGGATATTCGTTCGCCAGTTTCATCATCATGTCCGCCAGATCGCGGATCGAAAAATTGTTTACAGGATTGCCGATGTTATAAATCTTGCCGGTCGCCACGCCATCCTTGTTTTCGATGATTTTCATCAGTGCGGCAATACCGTCGTCAACGTAAGTGAACGCGCGTTTCTGCATCCCGCCATCCACCAGACTGATATTTTCACCGCGCACGATATGACCCAGAAACTGCGTGACCACGCGCGAACTGCCTTCCTTCGCGGTATGGATCGAATCCAGACCCGCGCCTATCCAGTTGAACGGACGAAACAAGGTGAAATTCAGCCCTTCCATGCCGTAACCCCAGATCACGCGATCCATCAATTGTTTTGAGCAGGAATAAATCCAGCGCGGCTTATTGATCGGGCCGCAGATCAGTTCGGAATTCTCCGGATCAAATTCCTCGTCATGGCACATGCCGTAGACTTCCGAGGTGGAAGGAAACACCAGATGTTTGCGGTATTTCACCGCCGCACGCACGATGGGCAGATTGGCCTCAAAATCCAGCTCGAACACGCGCAGCGGTTCCTTGACATAGGTGGAAGGCGTGGCAATCGCCACCAGCGGCAGGATCACGTCGCACTTCTTGACGTGATACTCGACCCATTCCTTGTTAATGGTGATATCGCCCTCGAAGAAATGAAAGCGCTCATGGCCGATCAGATCGCTGATGCGGTCGGAGCTCATATCCATACCATACACATCCCAGTCCGTGGTAGCCAGAATGCGCTTGGACAGATGGTGACCGATAAAGCCGTTCACGCCGAGTATCAATACTTTTTTCATTTCATTTCCTTAACGATTAAATTCAATTTTTTCAGTGCCGTAAGCGGCCGCAAATTGTTCAGCGCTCATCTCGACCCCATCCAGTTCAAAACGTACGATACGCAACACACCCTGCCCGCAGACCGCATAGGCACAACCCTTTTCAATATAAAACGCAGGGTTTCCGGCAGCCGCAATACGCGTCTTCAGCGTCTGCAAAATACGCATCTGTTTGCCCATCAATTGCGTCGTCGCGCCCGGATAAGGGGGGGCAACTGCACGCACCAGATTGTGTATCTCCTCTGCGGTGTGCATCCAGTCGATCACCCCGTCCTTTGCACTGCGTCCGCCGAAATACGCGCCCAGACTCAAGTCCTGCTTCATCCGCTGCGCACGGTCTGCCAGCAAGGCCGGCAGCACCCCGTTCAGCGCCATTTCGGCAGCCACGGTCACCTTCTGAAATACCTGAAACGCCGTATCATCGGGCAAAATCGGCACCGCCTGCTGCGCCACGATATCGCCGTTGTCCGGCTTTTCGGTCATGTAATGCAAGGTCGAACCGGTTTCCGTCTCGCCTTTGATGATCGCCCAGTTCACCGGCACACGGCCGCGGTATTTAGGCAGCAGCGAGCCATGCATGTTCAGCGCGCCCTGTTGCGGAATGGCCAGCAACGGCGCTTTGAGCATCTCGCGGTAATAGAAGGAAAAGAAAAAATCCGGCTGCAGGGCGCGGATTTGTTCGACCACTTCAATCGTATTGGGATTATCAGGCGTAATGACAGCAATACCGTGCAATTGCGCCAGTTCGGCCACGCTGTCGAACCAGATATTTTCATCCGGATTATCGCGATGGGTTACCACCAGCTTCACATCGACCCCGTGCGCAAGCAGCACGGACAGACAGCGCACACCCACGTTATGGTAGGCAAAGACAATCGCTGAGGATTGAGGATTGAGGGTTGAGGATTGCGAAAATCCCTTTAGCTCAGATGCTGGCTCCAACTCGTCCCTCACTCCTCGATCCTCGATCCACAATCCTGTCTTTTCGCTTCTTGTTCCTCGCTCCTGTTTTCCAGCACTGCCTCTACCAGATAGCGCGGACGGTGGCGCACCTGTTCGTAGATGCGCCCGATATATTCGCCCAGCAGTCCGATGCCGAACAGCGTGATGCCAATCATGAAGAACACCAGCGCAAACAGCGTGAACAGCCCTTCCGCTTCCGGCCCGATGATCAGACGACGAATAACCAGGAACACGAAGAAAAACGCAGACGCAGCGGAGGTCACCATACCGACTAACGAAAACATTTGCAGCGGCACCACAGAAAAACCAGTCATCAGATCGAAATTGAGGCGGATCAGGCTGTACAGCGAATACTTGGATACGCCCTGCGCGCGTTCCTCATGCTCCACTACCACCTCGGCAGGCCTGCGCGCGAAGTTGTAGGCCAGCGCCGGGATGAAGGTATTCACCTCCTTGCAGGTATTGATCGCATCGATGATGCCACGGTCATAGGCGCGCAACATGCAACCCTGATCGGTAATCTTGATGTGCGTGATGCGTTCACGCAGATTATTCATCGCGCGCGAAGCCAGATGCCGCCACCAGCTGTCGTTGCGCTGATTGCGTATCGAACCGACGTAATCATAACCCTCGTCCATTTTGGCGAGCAGCTTGTGGATTTCTTCAGGCGGGTTCTGCAAATCCGCATCCAGCGTGACCACACGCTGCCCGCGTGACAGTTCGAACCCCGCCATGATCGCCATGTGCTGACCGAAATTGCCGTTAAACAGGATCACCCGCGTCACATCGGGACGCAGCTGGAACTGTGCACGCAGTATCGCCGCCGAACGGTCGCGGCTGCCATCGTTGATAAAAACGATTTCATAACTGACAGCGAGCGTGTCAAGTGCGGGGTACAAACGGTCGAACAAGGTCTGCAAACCTTCTTCTTCGTTGTAGACGGGAATGATGACGGAAAGTTGTAAGTTTTTCATGAGGCGACATTCTACCGCAAGGCGCAGGGTTAACGAAATCAGGTTTTCAGATGTGTGAAATCTTTACCGATACACATCGTCATGACTGCCGATATCGAGCAGGATAATTTCGCCTTCTGTCACCATCAAAGTCAGGGTAATACGGTAACTATAAGTGAGACTGACCGCATAACAACCTTCCAGCTTGCCGCTCAGGGCATGCAATTTCAGGCCAGGTTGGAACGGATCGCTCTGTAAATCGTCGAGCAGGCTGGCAAACCGCAGCTTCAAATCGGGGTGTTGCCTGAAAAATTTGCGCGCCAATCGAAGAAACTTCTCAGGCGTGACGATGACGAACATTATGCGGTCTCATCCGCATCCAGCGCGTCCAGCAGCTCAGCGGCAGTCTTGAATTTTACGACTTTTCCATCTTGCACATCCGCCAGCGAGGCACGCACACGGGCAATATGCGCTTCCTGCTCGGCAGCAATCAAATCCTGATAGCGCGCCTCCGATAACACCACGTACTGCGGCTGATTATTCCTGATCACATGCAGATCACCGTTGGCGATGAGATCATCCACGGCGGCAATACCGCGACGCTTGATTTCCTGGGCAGGTACGATATTCAAACTCACACTCCTTTTTGGTACTTAATTAAGTACCTGAACTATACGCAGTCTCTTACAGCTTAACAAGCAGCTGCCAGATGGGCGCCGTCAATCAGGCTCAACTGAAGGCAAGATCACTGCGCATGCCATTCATAAACCGTCACGCTTGAAGCGCCGCTGGTATGCACAGGATCGCCATAAGCAATCTCCCGCGCTGCTTCCAGACTGGCGGCCCGGATCAGATAGGCGCCACCGGATTTATCGGAAAAAGGACCAGCCAGTTCAAGCATGCCCTGCTGCCGCAGACAATCGAGAAACGCATAATGCGGCTCAATGATAGACGCATGAAACTGCGGCGTGCGGACGGTCATCACCAGATAGCGACACAAGGCTGGCGCCTCGACCTCGGCAGACATCAGCCCAGCACTTCAAGCACCGCGCTGCATACGCGCTCGACATCAGCAATCGTCAGTGCATAAAACATCGGCAAGGAAACGATCTGACGACCGACACGCTCGGCAATCGGGAACATGCCTTCTTTAAAACCTCTCTCGCGGTACAGGGAAAACAGGTGTATCGGCGCGTAATGAAAGCCGACGCCGATATTGAACGCTTTCATACGCTCCATAAATTGCGGGCGCGTAATGGAATCCGGCAGCACGACCTGAAACAAATGCCAGTTGGTCGATTCAAAATCGCGGGGTGGCAGTTGCGCACCGGTTTTTGCCTCGAAATCGTCACCCAAAATCTTGAAGTAGTGTTGCGCCAACTGACGCCGGTGTGCGGTGATTTTATCCAGCTGCGCGAACTGCCCCAGACCGATTGCGGCGGCAATATCGGTCATATTGTATTTGCCGCCCAGCACGTCGACATCGATGCCGTCCCAGCCGCTGCGGGACACGCCCTGCAGACGATATTTTTCAGCTAACGCTGCTTCATCGCTGTTATTGAGCACCAGACATCCGCCTTCCGAGGTGGTGATATTTTTGTTGGCCTGAAAACTGAAGGAAACGAAGTCGCCAAAGGATCCGATCGGCCTGCCCTGCCAGCGTGAACCGATCGCCTGTGCGGCATCCTCAACCACGCGCAGCTTATACTTGGCCGCGATTGCGTACAGTCTGTCCATGTCCAGTGGACTGCCCGCCAGGTAGACGGGAATGATCGCACGGGTTCTGGACGTGATCGCCGCTTCAACTTTATCCAGATCGATATTGCGCGTGACCGGATCGATGTCGGTGAACACCGGGGTCGCCCCCACTTCGAGGATCACATTGGCGGTCGCCACCCACGATATCGGCGTGGTAATCACCTCGTCGCCCGGGCCGATACCTGCGATGCGCAACGCAATCTCCATGGTGCAGGTGCCGGAATTGAAGGTGCGCACCGGCCGCCCGCCAAAATACTCGGAGAGCTGTTTCTCGAATTCGGTCACCTTGGGGCCGCTGGTAATCCAGCCGGAGCGCAGCACGTCCGCGACTGACGCGATCGTCGCTTCATCGATGGTGGGTTTGGAAAAGGGAAGAAAACCAGTCATAAAAATCCTTGAAATTCTATAATTCGTCATTCCCGCGAAAGCGGGAATCCAGTCAATAAAAAGTCCTCCGTAGCGCGGAGACAAAAGTCTTAAAAAGCTTTTTGAATAAAACCGCTGAATTCCCGCATGCGCGGGATAACCAGCGACTTGCCCGCTTACGGGCTTAGTCGAATGGCTAGTTGTTTCATCAATGACAGTCGTAGTTTATGCCCGTGAAATAATGACAACACCCACAATAATCACGCCCATACCGACCAGTTTAGCCGGGTTAAAGGCTTCGCCCAGCAGATACCAGGCCGCCAGCGCATTCACGACATAGGCCATGGACAGCATCGGAAAAGCGATGCTGACCGGCACACGCGACAGGGCCAGTAGCCACACCACCATACTGATCACATAACAGGCTAAGGCGACGATGATGTGCCATTCGGTCGCCAGCTTCAGTCCGATAGGCAGAATATTTTCGACACTGAATTCGAATTGGCCGATGGCATTCGTCCCGGCCTTCATCAGTATCTGCGCGGCCGCGTTGAGCATCACGCCGATGAAGATCAAACTGAAACTGATTAAATTCATTTGAAACCTCTGAGAACCGTCGCGAGCAGGTCAATATGCAAGGCGCCGCGCAGCGAACAACGAGGCATATCAATAGGATAGACGAGGCGTGAGCGAGCATGCAACTCAGCATAATGACTGCGCAGCAGGTTATTCAGTGGTTTCATGGTTTTTTCACCACAATATGCTGCGTATCTGCAAAGATTATTTTCATGGGTAGGCCCATTTGTTGAAGTATCGGATAAACCTGCACCTGCATGATCGCCAGCGCTTCGGGCTGTGCTGCCCAGACTTTACTGAAAGCGTCCAGCGTCGGCACCCAGCGTTGTGGTTCCTGCAGGATGCCGAACCCCATCTCATCCTGATACTGCACCAGCGTGAAGGTGCGCTTGAGATAAAACGGCAGGGTCTGCTCGTAGGTCAGCACCGAGTAAAACGGAATATTCGGTTTGACCTCCGCGCGGATTGCTTCTGCAATATGCTTGGCCGAACGTTCGCGCGCCACCGTATTGTAGCCTGACACGCCGATCTGCGTGGCGAGCAGCGCCGTCAACGCGATGATCAGCACGGCGGGCGATTTTTTGCCTTTCCACAGCAAGATCATACCGGACAGCAAACCCGCCAGAAGAATCAACGAGGCCGTCACCAGCCAGATGCGGTAATGCGGGTATAAGGCAATCTGGTTCGGCGTATCGGCAAACTTACCGACATTGATCGCCAATACCAGAAATACCAGACCAACCGGCACGACCGGTGCGATATACCAGAACAACAGTCGCTCACGGATTTCAACCAGACGGCGCCCCATCAGCAAGGCCAGTGCGGGGAACATCGGCAACAGATAGGAGGGCAGCTTGGAGTCTGAAATCGAGAAAAATACGTAGATAAAAACGGCCCAGATCAGCAAAAACACGGACGCATTAAACGGCTTGTATGAACCGCTGCGTGCCGTCGACCTGCCCGGATGAAACAGCGTATCGAACAGCAACACCGTCCAGGGCAAGGCGCCTGCCAGCAGGATGGGCACAAAATAATACCAGGGCTGATAGCGTCCCAGCTCTTTGGTGGCAAAACGGGTGTAATGTTCGTAGATGAAAAAACGCTGAAAAAACTCCGGATTCGCCTTCATCACCAGATAAAACCACGGCGCGGTGATCAGCAGGAACACCGCAAGGCCCGACAGCCAGTGCATGCGTTTGAGCAGATGAAAGTCCCGCTGCACCAGACAATACAGAAAAACGGCGGCGCCCGGCAACACAATCCCCATCAAGCCCTTGGAAAGCACCGCCAGCGCCATCCCCGCCCAGGCCAGCAGCATCCAGTTGCGAGCTGCCTGCAACTCGCGATGACGGCCCAGACTGGCATGCGCCTGTTGCGCCAGCAGAAAAGCCAATACGCCCAGCGTGATAAAAAACGTCACGCCCATGTCCAGCGTGTTGATGTGCCCCATCATCACATACAACATGCTGCTCCCGAGCAGCGCCGCGGCATAATTGGCCGCTTCCCGTCCGAACAGACGCTGCCCGGCAAACCAGGTCAGCAGCAGACCCGCAAAACCCGTCAGCCCCGCCCACAGTCGCGAGGTCCATTGATGTTCGCCGAACACGGTATAGGCCGTCGCAGTCGCCCAGTATTGCAGCGGCGGTTTTTCGAAATACTTGAGATCGTTCAGACGCGGCGTGACCCAGTCACCGCTTACCACCATTTCGCGGGGGATTTCGGCATAGCGCCCTTCGTCGGGTTTGATCAGGGTGCGGTATTCAAGATTGGCAAACCAGATCAGCACGATCAGCAACAGAACAAATAAATTTGAAGTACGGCTCATCATCATCGAATAAGGGATTGCAGACTGGCCGGACAAAATTTCATGAAATCGTTCCAGACAATAAGCCAGTTAGAGAGTAAGGGGAGAGATTTTAACGCGTCCGGTGCCTATCCTTCAACTTTCCGAACAAACCGGGCGAATAAAACCGCCTTAATTACATACCGACCTGATTTGTGTCATGTTGGTTTGCCCCTGCAATACCAGCTCGATCCCGGACTGTTTCAGGGTGCGCAAACCGTGATTGATCGCCTCGGCCTGCAAGGCTTCAACCGTTCCCTGATGCTGTATCAGCTTCTTGATCGCCGGCGTCGCTTCCAGAAACTCATACAAGCCCAGCCGCCCCTTGAAGCCTGTCTCTTCACATTCGTTGCAGCCTTTTGCCCGATACAGCGAGAACGCACCGGTTGCACTCGCATAGGTCGTTTTCCAGCGTTTCAGGATATCGGCCGGAACAAGCGGCGTGCCCAGACAGTATTCTTCGGCCAGCCCCTGTATTTCTTCCCCGTCCGGTGTGTAAGCCTCCTTGCAGGCATAGCAATAGCGCCGGGTCAGGCGTTGCGCCAGTATCCCCACCAGCGCATCGGAAAAATTAAACGGGTCCATCCCCAGATCCAGCAGCCGCACCATGCTCTCGGCCGCACTGTTGGTATGCAGCGTGGAAAACACCATATGTCCGGTCAAGGAGGCCTGTATCGCAATTTTTGCGGTTTCCACATCGCGTATCTCACCCACCATGATCACATCCGGGTCGGCGCGCAGAAAACTGCGCATGGCCGCCGCAAAGGTCCAGCCTATGCTGGAATTGACCTGAACTTGACGCAATCCTTCCTGGGTGATTTCAATCGGGTCTTCGGCCGTCCATATCTTGCGATCCGGCGAATTGATAAATCCCAGCACGGAATGCAGCGTGGTGGTCTTGCCTGAACCGGTCGGGCCGCAGATCAGAAACAGCCCGTACGGTTTGATCACCAGTTCCTTGAGTCTGGCCAGCACGTCGGCAGGCATGCCGATCAAGGGGAGCGGTATCGGTTTCGCGCCCGCCAGCACACGCATGACGACGTCTTCCAGTCCATTGGCGGTCGGCACGGTGGCCACGCGGAATTCGACTTTTTGTTCCTGACTGAGCTTGAGTTCGATTTTGCCGTCCTGCGGGCGGCGTCTCTCGGAAATATCCAGCTTAGCCATGATCTTGATTCTGGACACCAGCGCTTTCTTGAAAGCCGGCGGAAACTCGAAATACTTGCTGATCACACCGTCACGGCGAAAACGCACCAGCGTATTGCGTTTGTCCGGATAGGTCTCGATGTGAATATCCGACACCCCCTGACTGTAGGCATCGAGCATCATCTTGTTGACCAGTCCCACCAGCGTGTTATCGGTTTCAGCCACCGCCTCTTCGGTTGATTCCTCCTCCCCCATATCGTAAGTCATACCGATGGCGAGCTCGTCGATCTTCTGGCGGCTCGTCTTGACGCCACGCATCTCATTAATCACAAACAAAATATCTTCGCGCGCCGCCAGCACCGGCACCACCGTGAGATTGGTGATCACGCGCAACTCATTCAAAGGTTCCCACAACAGGGCGTTCTCCATCGCCACCACCAGTGTATGTTCGGTATGGTAGAGCGGCAGGATGGAATATTTGCTGATAAAACCGATGGGAACCAGATGAAACGTCTCCGGGTTCACGTAGAATTTTCTGACATTGACAAAGGGGATACCCAGTTTTTTGGCCAGCATACTCTGGATGACTTCGGTATTTACCACCCCCATATTGATGAGAATTTCACCGAGAGCCACCTTTTTGTCGGTGCGTTGCTTGTCCAGCGCTTCCTGCAATATTTCCGGCGTAATCAGCTTTTCCTGCACCAGCATATCGCCCAGCTTGATTACCGTGCCGGATTGACGGGAAAGCGCTTCAACCAGTTGTTCCGACGTCACAATCTGCTCGTTAGTCAGATACTCACCCAGCATCCGGGTACGCAGTTTCTCCTGCTTTTCAAGCCCCGAATTAATCTCCCGGTGCGTGGCGACCTTTTCATCGATCAGCATCTGACCGATTTTCTTGCCGATCTGATATTGCTTGATGGAAACGGCGGGAATAAAACAGCGTATCACCGCGCTATCCGCATCGACCAGAAACAGATAAAGCCCGGTCTTGTCGATCGCGAAACCGACCGTCTCCCCCTCCAGCTTGTTGCCGTTCATGAACAAAATCGCGCAATGCTGCTTCTCGGACGCCCCGAACACATCCTCGTGCGCTTCGTGGATCAAACTGACATTCTTGATCAGATGCACCGGGTGCAACAGACGGATATAGTCAACCGAATCAGCCTCAAGCTGTCTCACCCCGTCATTGAAATCCAGAATCTTTAACATCCCGTCTTCGGGCGCGAAGTCGCTCAGATCGCCGAAAAACTCCTGCCCGTCGCTGGCAATCACCAGACAGGGTTCGCTTTCGAATGCGGCCAGATCCTCAGCAAACTGGTAGTAATAGGGCGTAGGCCACAGATTCAGATTCATACAAGTTCCTTTACTGATGCGCGTTGCCGGACAGGGCGGGAATTATCCCTCAATTCAATCAAACAAACTAATCATTCGCATCCCCCTGCGCCTCCACCCGGCTGCGCACCCACCCCTGATCGAATGTGATGCGCAGCGCATCCCCAACAGCCAGCGTGCGCGCATCCGAGACCAGTCGCCCCTGCTCGTCCTGCACCAGACTGTAGCCGCGGGAGAGCACTTGTTGCGGGTCAAGCAGTGTCAGGTGCTGCAACAGACTGGCAAGTCTCGCCTGTTGCTGGCGCTGATAGACCTGCACGCCCTTGACCAGCCGCGCGGCCAGATGGCTTTGTTGATCCTGCAAACGTTTGAAATCGCTGCCCGCTCCGCGCAGACGCTGAACACCCGTCTGATACCGCCAGCGCTTTTGTTCAAGACTCTGCGCAAAGCTGCGTTGCAGACGCTGTTGCAACTGATCGAGTTGCAGTGTACGCCGCTGCAACTGCTGTGCCGGATGCACCAGACGGCGTTGCAAATAATCCACGCTCTGCATGGCGTTTTGCAGCCGGTTACGCATCGGTCGCGCCAGATGCTGCGCAATATCGCGCAACCCCTGCAGCAAAGCGATGCGATCCGGCACGGCACGCTGCGCGGCAGCCGTGGGGGTGGGCGCACGCTCGTCTGCGACAAAATCGGCGATGGTGAAATCCGTCTCATGTCCTACACCGCAGATAACGGGAATACGACTGGCAAAGATCGCGCGCGCAACGCTCTCCTCGTTGAACGCCCACAGGTCCTCGATACTGCCCCCGCCGCGACACAGGATCAGCACCGCGCATTCGTCCCGGCTGTTCGCAATTTGAATGGCTTGTGCAATTTTCTCGGCACTGCCTGCGCCTTGCACGGGCGCCGGATAGAGCACCACCGGCACACCCGGCAAACGCCGCTTCAAGGTGGTCAGCACATCGCGCAACGCCGCCGCTTTGGTTGAGGTAATGATGCCCACACGCCGGGGAAAAACCGGCAAGGCGCGCTTGCGTGCCGCATCAAATAACCCTTCCTGTTCCAGTTTCAGTTTAAGCCTGACAAACTGCTCGTACAGCACGCCGAGGCCTGCCGGACGCATCTGTTCAACCGTCAGCTGAAAATCCCCGCGCGCCTCATACAAACCGGCCAGCGCCTGCACCTCAACCTGCAAGCCGTTAGCTGCACTCTGCTCTAGCAACTGATTGCGATGACGGAACATCACACAGCGCACTTGCGCCTGTTCATCCTTGATCGAAAAATACCAGTGACCGGATGTGGCCTTCACCAGATTGCAGATTTCTCCCCTTACCCACAGCAAGGGCACATTGCTTTCCAGTAACTGATTGATTGCACGCGTGAGTTCAGATACGCGTAAGACGCGCTGTTTTCCTTCAAAAAATAGGGGTTCAGACATCTTGACATTCCATAATTATTCACAAACCCAGAAAACACGCCGCTTAGCGCCACGCGGCCCGTCATAAAAACGCCATACTTACAACAACCTATTGATTATAATCAACTAAAATAAAATACAAAAAACAGGCAGTGTAAGAAAAACCCTTACAGGACACAGCTTTGCAGCCCTGCCCCACAGCTTTATCCACAGAGTTATCCACAGATTTTGTGGGTAAACAAAAATACTCTTTTATAACGAGGCATTAGCTCAGGATTGTTGAAGAAGAGTCTTAGAAATCTTGCTCAACCTGCCGCGACACGCTACAGTTGCACTTTCAGAGCCTGCTCCCTCATCCGGAAGGTAAGGTTCGTAATTTAAGCATATTTGGAGAATCCCTGTGTTTGCAATCGTTGAAGCGGCTGGCTGGCCGATCTGGTTTCTGATTTTTGCGTCCGTCATTGCAGTGGGTTTAATCACCGAGCGCCTCATCTATCTGCGCGCCGGGCGCATCACACCGCCCGCATTGCTGGACGAAGTCGTCAAGGAACTTCAGCAACGCGGCGTCAGTGATGCCATGCTGGACAAGCTGATCAAACATTCGCCACTGGGACGCATCTTTGCGGCAGGTTTGAAGAACATCAAGAGCAG
The DNA here is from genome assembly GCA_947084955.1 of uncultured Gallionella sp. Lineage (GTDB taxonomy): Bacteria > Pseudomonadota > Gammaproteobacteria > Burkholderiales > Gallionellaceae > Gallionella. The sequence continues at coordinate 7,107 of CAMTUO010000014.1, read as the reverse complement.
TCCTGAGATCATGAAGGAATCCATCGAGGAAGCCGGACGTGCCTGCTCCCATGATCTGGAACGTTTCCTCACCACACTGGGTACCATCGCCTCCATCAGCCCCTTGCTGGGCCTGTTCGGCACGGTGGTCGGCATGATCGAAATTTTCGGCGCGCAAACTACCGCCGGCAACAGCCCTGCTATACTGGCGCACGGCATTTCCGTCGCGCTGTACAACACTGCATTCGGCCTGATCGTGGCGATACCCAGCATGATTTTCTACCGGCATTTCCGCGCCAAGGCAGATAGCCTGACCGTTGAGATGGAGCAACAGGCGATCAAGCTGGTGGAAATCGTGCACGGCCAGCGCAGGAGCTAACCATGAATTTTCAGCGCGGACGCACTCGCGAAGAGCCGGAAATCAATCTGATTCCGATGATAGACGTGTTGCTGGTGATCCTGATTTTTATGATGGTCACCACCAGCTATGCGAAATTTTCCGAACTGCAAATCAACCTGCCGCAAGCCGGTGGCGAGACCAGCACGTCGCAGCTCAAACCCATCAATGTAGCCATCGATGCCACCGAACATTACGCGATCAACGACAGCGAGATTCAGTTCAGCGGCGTCACCGCGTTGACCGCCTTGCTGAAAACCGCTGCCGGCACACAAACCGATCCCGTCATCGTGATCAACGCCGACGCCAAGACGCCGCATCAGGCCGTGATCAACGTGATGGAAGCCGCACGCCAGGCGGGTTTTGGCCGCATTACCTTTGCGACGCAAAACGAAGTTAAATAAGCTTAAATGCCCGGACTTGAAAGTTACTGGTATCGCACAAGTCCGCTGCACCTGATATTGCTGCCTGTAAGCTGGCTGTTTCGCGCACTGGCCGCCCTGCGCCGCATCCTGTATCGCCTCCGCTTTCTGAAAAGCTTCAAGCTCCCTGTACCGGTGATCGTGATCGGCAACATCAGCGTCGGCGGCACCGGCAAAACCCCGCTCACCCTGGCAATTGCACAGCAACTTGTTGAACATGGACATCATCCGCTCATCATCAGCCGCGGCTATGGCGGCGCCTCGGCACAACAAGCCGTCACACAAAACAGCCTTGCACCGGAAGTCGGCGATGAGCCTTTGCTGATGGCCAGACGCGCCATCTGCCCGGTGTGGGTGGGAACGGACCGTGTCGCCACCGCAAGCGAGGCGTTGCGTGCGCATCCGCAATGCGATGTCGTGTTATGCGATGACGGCCTGCAGCACTACCGCTTGCAGCGCGATGTGGAAATTGCCGTGATCGACGGCGTGCGTCGTTTCGGCAACGGCTATCTGCTGCCCGCAGGCCCGCTGCGCGAACCGGCATCCCGATTAAAAACAGTCGATGCGGTGGTCATCAATAGCGGCGCAATTGCAAACGGTCAGTACGCCATGCAGCTATCCGGATCCATCTTCCACAACCTGCGTCATCCGGAAAAAACCGCGACAGCCCATGATTTGCAGGGATTACGGCTGCATGCGGTCGCCGGCATCGGTCACCCGCAACGTTTTTTTAACCATCTGAACGCGCTGGGATTAACCGTGATACCGCATGCGTTTGCCGACCATTACCCTTATCAGGCGAGTGACCTGCGCTTCAATGAGTGCGATGCGCTACTCCTCACCGAGAAAGATGCGGTAAAATGCGCGGCATTCGCTGATGACAAGTTCTGGGTGCTGCGTGTGGATGCCCAGATAGACCCGGCCCTGACCACTCAACTACTGCGAAAGATCGCCACTCATGGACGCAAAACTGCTTGATATTCTCGTCTGTCCCCTGTGCAAATCGCCGCTCATCTACCGCAAGGCCGACCAGGAACTGATCTGCAAGCCTGACCGGCTGGCCTATCAAATAGCCGATGGCATACCGGTGATGCTGGCCGACGAAGCCCGCAAACTCACCCCTGAAGAAGCCGAAGCGCTCTGATTTTCCACAGAAATGGTTGATTTCCACGTCGTCATTCCGGCGCGCCACGCCTCTACCCGATTGCATGGCAAGCCGCTGCTGCATATCGCAGGCATCCCCATGGTGGTGCGCGTCGCCGAACAGGCGGCAAAAAGCGGCGCGCAGCAAATCTGGATTGCCACCGATCATCATGCGATTGCCAGCGTCGTGCATGAACACGGTTTCAAGGCCTGCATGACGCGGGAAGATCACGCGAGCGGCACAGATCGCATCGCCGAAGTCGTCGAAAAACAGGGCTGGGCGGACGACACCATCGTCGTCAACGTACAGGGCGACGAACCGCTGATGCCCCCGGAGCTGATACGCGCCGTCGCACAGCATCTGCATGATCACACCGAATGCGCGATTGCCACCGCCTGCCATGCGATTCACGATGAAGCCGCCATGAGAAATCCCAACATCGTCAAGACGGTGCTGGACAAAGCCGGTCATGCGCTGTATTTTAGCCGGGCTCCGATACCCTACCCGCGCGATGCGTTCGCACTTCCCTCGCCCGCAGGCGGGAGAGGGGTTGGGGGAGAGGGACGTTTGCCTGATGATTTGCCTGTGCTGCGACATATCGGTATATACGCTTACCGCGCCCGTTTTCTGCGCGCTTACGGCCAGTTGTCGCCCGCACCCATCGAACATTTTGAGTCTCTTGAACAATTGCGTGCGCTCTACCACGGCTACAAGATTGGCGTAGTCATCGCTGACAGCGCACCGCCCGGCGGCGTGGACACCGAACAGGATTTGCATGAGGCACAAAAAGCATTTCAGTTGTTAGTCGCTAGTCGCTAGTTTTTAGTTTGTTGGAGTGCTGCGCACGCCTATTCAGACTGACAACTCGCAGCTCACGTCTAGTAACTGATTTTTACGACTCACGATTTCCAACTGACGACTTAACCAAAGGAGAAATAAGGGATGCGTATCATACTGCTGGGAGCACCGGGTGCGGGTAAAGGAACACAGGCCAACTACATCAAGGAAAAATATAACATTCCGCAAATTTCTACCGGCGACATGCTGCGCGCAGCCGTCAAGGCGGGCTCACCGCTGGGGCTCGCCGCCAAGAGCATCATCGATGCGGGCGGTCTGGTCTCCGACGACATCATCATTAATCTGGTCAAGGAACGCATCAAGGAAGCCGACTGCATCGATGGTTTTCTGTTCGATGGTTTTCCGCGCACCCTGCCGCAGGCCGAAGCGATGAAGGATGCGGGCATCCATATCGACTACGTGGTGGAAATCGACGTTGCAGACAGCGAAATCATCAAGCGCATGAGCGGCCGCCGTGTGCACCCTGCATCCGGCCGCACCTACCATATCCTGTACAATCCGCCCAAAGTCGCCGGCCGCGACAATGAAACAGGCGAAGAGCTGATACAGCGCGCGGACGACACCGAAGAGACCGTCATCAAGCGCCTGAATGTCTATCACGAACAGACCAAGCCGCTGGTCAACTATTATCAGAGCTGGGCGCAATCCGGCGCGGCGCATGCACCGAAAATGGTCAAGGTGGCAGGCGTAGGCAGCGTGGATGACATCTGCGCCAACATCGCAAAGGCGCTCGCGCAATGACCAGCAAGCCCGTTCTGACGCTTGCGGAAGCAAAACGGGTGGCCGCCGCCGCTGAAACCTTTGCACTCGCCAATGACTGGCGCGTGGTGATCGCGGTGGTGGACGATGGCGGACATCTGCTGTATCTGCAACGCAGTCACGACACCCAGTTCGGCAGCGTGGAAACCGCCATCGCCAAGGCCCATGCCGCGATCGCCTTCAAGCGCCCCACCAAAACCTCGGAAGACGCGGTTTTGAGCGGGCGACTGATCCATCTGGCGCTGCCGGGGGTGATACCCGCCGAAGGCGGCGTGCCGCTGATGTTGCACGGCGGCGTCGTCGGGGGTTTAGGGATCAGCGGCGTGCGTTCAAGCGAGGATGGGCAAATCGCCGCAGCCGGTGCGGCAGCGCTGATCTGAGATACAGTCAAAAATAAAGGCCATGTCACAGTTACTTATTGGTGTTGCGTAACATCATGAATTTTTGTGTTATTTGTAGGGTGGAAAAAGCGTAGCGTTTCCACCGAAAAGCAATGGTGCGTGGTGGATACGCGCTTGCGCTTTATCCACCCTACCCGATGTTCAACAATTAACGGTGACATAGCCAAAATAAATTGCACCTCAGATATATTATTTATTACTAATACTGCTATCATCGCGGCAGTTGAAAAACAGTAGCAGCTCAGAAAAAGAAGCAGATCAGGAAAAGAAGCAGATCAGGAAAGCAGGCAGGAGAAAGATAGCAGATGTTGGTTTAACTCTTTGGGAGGTAATCATGTCAAGTGGTCTAGGCTTTGCGTTGTTGTGTTCCGTTATAGCAATTCTGTATGGCGCTTTTTCAATCAAATGGATACTGGGTCTGCCCACCGGCAATGACCGAATGCGGGAAATCTCCGCAGCCGTCCAGGAAGGCGCATCCGCCTACCTCAATCGTCAATACACCACCATCGGCATCGTCGGCGTCATCCTGCTGATCGTCATCTTCGCCGCACTCGGCTGGCAAACCGCTGTCGGCTTCGCACTCGGCGCCTTCCTCTCAGGTCTTACCGGTTACATCGGCATGAATGTCTCGGTACGCGCCAACGTGCGCACCGCCGAGGCCGCCAATCAGGGCCTGAATGCCGCACTCAACGTCGCTTTCAAGGGCGGCGCGATCACCGGCCTGCTGGTCGTGGGCCTGGGGCTGCTGGGCGTGGCAGGTTATTATTCCTTCCTGACGCTGGTGATGGGCGCCAACGCCACCGACGCCACTCATTCGCTGGTGGGTCTGGCTTTCGGCAGTTCGCTGATTTCCATCTTCGCGCGGCTTGGCGGCGGCATCTTTACCAAGGGTGCGGACGTAGGCGCCGATCTGGTGGGCAAGGTCGAAGCCGGCATCCCCGAGGACGACCCGCGCAACCCGGCGGTGATTGCGGATAACGTAGGCGACAACGTCGGCGACTGCGCCGGTATGGCAGCCGATCTGTTCGAGACCTATGCGGTGACCATTATCGCCACCATGGTGCTGGGCGGCCTTGTAATTACCGGCTCTCCGCAGGCGGTGATCTTTCCGCTGGTATTAGGCGGCGTCTCCATCATCGCCTCCATCGTCGGCACTTTCTTCGTCACAGCACGTGAGGGCGGCAAAATCATGAACGCGCTGTACCGCGGCCTGATGGTATCCGCAGCCCTGGCGGTCGTTGCCTTCTACCCGGTTACCACCTGGATGCTGGGGGATGGCGTGATGATAGGCGACAAGATGGTTACCTCGATGCACCTGTATCTGGCGTCCCTTATCGGTCTTGCGCTGACGGCCGCGATGGTGGTGATCACCGAATACTACACTGCCACTGAATACGGCCCGGTTCGCCATATTGCACAGGCCTCCACCACCGGCCACGGCACCAACGTGATCGCGGGTCTGGGCGTATCGATGAAATCGACCGCAGCGCCCGTGCTGGCCGTATGTCTGGCGATCTATGGCGCCTACGCGCTGGGCGGTCTGTACGGCATTGCGATCGCTGCCACCTCGATGCTGTCGATGGCCGGTATCATTGTGGCGCTGGATGCTTACGGCCCGATCACCGATAACGCCGGCGGCATCGCCGAAATGGCGGGCCTGCCCGAGTCCATCCGCAACATCACCGACCCGCTCGACGCGGTCGGCAATACCACCAAGGCCGTCACCAAAGGCTATGCGATCGGCTCCGCAGGTCTGGCAGCACTGGTGCTGTTCGCCGACTACACGCATGCCTTATCCACCAATCACCCGGGCCTCACCTTTGACCTATCCAATCACATGGTAATCATCGGTCTGTTTATCGGCGGCATGGTGCCGTATCTGTTCGGCGCGATGGGCATGGAAGCGGTCGGACGTGCGGCGGGGGCCGTGGTGGTTGAAGTACGCCGCCAGTTCAAGGAAATCCCCGGCATCATGGAGGGCACCGGCAAGCCTGAATACGGCACCTGCGTGGACATGCTGACCAAGGCTGCGATCAAGGAAATGATTGTTCCCTCGCTGTTGCCGGTTGCAGTTCCGGTGATCGTCGGTCTCACGCTCGGCGCGCAGGCGCTGGGCGGTGTGCTGGTCGGCGCCATCATCACCGGCATCTTCGTGGCGATCTCCATGACCACCGGCGGCGGCGCATGGGATAACGCAAAGAAATACATCGAGGAAGGCAACTACGGTGGCAAAGGTTCTGAGGCGCACAAGGCGGCCGTCACGGGCGACACCGTGGGCGATCCGTACAAGGACACTGCCGGCCCCGCGGTGAACCCGCTGATCAAGATCATCAACATCGTCGCGCTGATGATCGTGCCGCTGCTGTAATTACGACGCATAGCGGCGCCATTGAGGTGCCGCATATGCAGATTAGGCTGACGCATAAAAATCTCGCACCATAATAAAATCAATGGGTTGAAAAACATTATGGCAACTTATACAGAACACGCTCCTGCATACAGTTGAAAAGTTCTGTATATTTAACGTTGGGCATCATTCGTAACACTTTTTCTAGAGAGGATACTTCCATGCAAATCCCCCCACTCACACAGTCCGTTGGCTCAGCAGAGCGTTCCATGAGAGCACTGCTTGAGCGGTATCTTCAAGACGCAGGGCTTTCATTTCCAGCTTGGACTGCCCTCGTATTTACCAATGCTTCGCCACTAACCGTTGATCAAATTGCGCAACGACAAATCAGCGGGCATGTAGTCTCAAGCATCAATGGGGCGCGACTGGAAATAGACCGTCTAATACAGGCTGGCCTGATCAAAGCCAGTGAGAGTGGTGCGCTGTCGCACACTGACAAAGGTTCCGCTCTCTTTAACGAACTCAGTGGTAAGGTCAAGGACATTACTCAGTCTCTTTACGGCGATTTGCCTGGTGCCGACTTGGAAGCCACTCACCGCACCCTGCTAGAAATTGCAAAAAGAGCAAACGGTATTCTCACATCTTCGAAACCGTGATGCCCAACGATTAAGGTTAGGTCGTGATCGCGAAGCGAGCCGCGACCTGAACCGTTTGTTGGACGAGCCCGGCTCAGGCTCACAAACACTATGCAAATATCTCCTCAATCCAGCCTCGCATAAACGGGCTGAAACGCCCCGGAT
>CAMTUO010000013.1:0-50998 GCA_947084955.1 uncultured Gallionella sp. | reverse complement strand
GTCCGATTGCTTTACTTATGAAGGCCACCTCTCTGCGGATGTCTCTTAGCGCCTGCTCAACCTCCCGCACCATGTCTTCCTCCCACGGCTGGGTCAACTTGAATAGCACTGCCAAGTTATAGCCGTAATCACTTTTTTGTTGCCTGATAAGTTTTTTGGTCATGCGGCGGGTTTTTACTGCTTTTGAGCCATACCATTGGATTTCATACCAGTTCGCCGTCAGGCTGTTATCCCGCATTCTGGCCTGAGCAAACAAGACGCTCTTTTGCGCCCAGTCTCTGCTTTTGTTTCCCGCCATGACAAAAGTAAAGTGCTGCCTGCACATATCTGTTGCTTGCGCTTCGAGTGTACTGAGTCGCCCGTACAGAAGCTCGATTGCGGGTGTAACGCTTGTTATTTCGGTAGATTCAGTCAAATCCGCCCTCGCTGTAAATGAAAAACACCGTTAATTTGCCCAGCGCGGAATCTATCGATTCAGCGCAACTTTACATCTACGCGGACAGACTGAAATCGCGCGGTAAAACACATCCTGCAAAACCATCTAAATACATGTAAGCGGAACGGTTGGCAGACAAAAACGGAACATTTGGCTTCAACATAATCATATAGTTACAGGAGGAACGTTTGACAACAGTCGGGGGAAATGTTCGACGTGCGATTCGGCGAGCGGAATGTTTGGCAACGATGCTTTTCACTCTACCCGACATGCCTGGCCTCTACATCGGTATCCCTTCTCTGCGTAAAAGTTACTGTCTCGTCTGCCTCGTTAATCTCAAACGAGTGACCGGGGATAGGGTTGTCCATTAAATCGCGTAGGGTTTGTTTGAGTTTTCTGACTGGCGACGTTGCGCCAGTCATTTGATGCAGCTGGGCAAAGGATAATGTTACTGGCGAGAACAATTCTTCTTTGTGGAACATGGCGACCATGTAGATCGCCCTGCGTATTGGTGAAAGGCGCAAGAAGTCTGGATGGTAGTAGTCAAAAATGTCATTTTGGATAAGGTAAAAAATGCGGTACGTTATCTTGAGCGTAACCGTTTTTATTTTTCCGCTTGCGTCACGCCCCAGTCGATATTTCGGAATGTAACTGAATGAAGTGTTGTAATTCTGTCCAAAAGGAATGGTGTTGGTGGTAATTTTACTACCAGCAAGGCGGTCAAGCGCTTGAATCAATCTGTCGTCTCGCTCACCCCCCATGCTGCGCCCTGAGAATTCAAGAAAATCCTCCATTTCAAACTGAAACACACGGTAGATGTCGTTGTCTCTGTCTGCGACTGGGACGTTGCCGATCCACGATTCGCAATACAGCAGAATGTCGAGATCGCGCAGGGTGGGAAGCCCGGCGGGGCTTGGGGAAAGCTCAATAAACTTATCCTTGTACTCTATTCGCCGAACATTCATATCGCCTGTGGTTAGTGCGAAAGTAGTGCGGTATGGCAGGTTTTCAATAAGCTCCTTCCGCTTTTCCCGATACACTGCTTTCCCGTCTTCCGTCATATCATCATCCGTGCTGAACCAGTCCTCGTCCCTGAGAAATGACTCGATGCAGATGTCCATAAATATGAGGCGTTTGAATGCCGCGCTATTGATCTTGGTAATTCTGTGATCTTCCATGTGTTTCCATGGTGGTTGATTAGACGTTCTGTAAAGTCTAGTTTTGTTTGCAAAGAAAATCTGCGAACTACTCGTCTAATTTGCAGGTTATATTTTAGATGTTTGACAATTCCTGGACGTGCCACAGAACGTGTAGGGGGTTTTTGAGGTGGTTGCTGAATTCCTAGATATCCCACAGACGTGCTGGGATTTTTGAGCGGTGTGGCTGGAATTCCAAGACGTGCTGGAGACGTGCTACTGAGCGTGAAGGTTTTTTGTTGCTTCGTTGAATTCCAAAAAGCGCTGCATATTTCAACGAAATCGGACGATCATTATGCATGGGTGTCAAACAGCTTTCAATGTTTTACACCCGTCAGCGTGCATATTTTCCACAGGCATGTAAAATACAATGGCTTGTGATTTGTTGCCACAGTTGCTGAATTTCAAAAAAGCGGAAAATCAGATATGCTGTTTAACAAGATTATCGCCTTGAAAGCAGGGTCGGAGCCGTCCATAAGGTAATAAATGCGTTGATTCACTTGAGCTGCGACAAGGGCAAATTCAACGATCTTCGCACCCGAGGAGAATATGTGGCGAATACCTTGTGGATGAGCATGCGCAAGATTGACCGTGGCAATTCAAACAACGATTAAAATTCAGGACGTCCAGCGTGTCGCATCCATTACCGCACACCGTACATATCGCTCTGCTCATCCGATCTTTCATATCCACTCAAAGTCTGCTGGCAATCTGCTGGATCAGCAAATCGATCTTTAGGGTATCGACCCTGCTGCCTGCGTTTTCAAAGGCGAGCTGAGCCGCATGAAATTCCAGCGTTGATATCTGACTGGTTTTAAATCGTTTTTGTGCAATTTCCAATTGTGACTGAGAAAATCCGAGTTGCTTGCCGGCAAGCATAAGCTGGTCACTCACCTCCTCCTCGTTTGCCAGCTCCTCCTGATGATTATCGTATAAATCGCGTTTGACTTTATCCGCCTGCAGACGCAATTGTTCGGAAGCCGCCACCGCTTGTGCCGTTCGACTATCGGAGCGGTATCCATCGAACAGATTCCATTTGAGACGCACACCGACAGCAGTCACATCGCGCTGCAAATTCGATTGCGCCAAGCCGATGTCGCTGCCGCTGCGACCAACATAGGTTTTATTCAAGTAAAAATCCAGCACGGGCAGATATTCTGCGTGTATCTGTTTTATATGCGATTGCGCAGCCATGAAATCAGCCTGCACCTTCTGCCTCTCTGGCTGCTTCATCAATCCAAAATGTGCCAGCAACTGATCGACATCAACGGCATTTTCCTCGACCAGCGGCAATAAGGTTACCTTGTCGGCATCGAGCCCCGACACGGCGGCATAGCGACGTCCAAAATTACGCAAGGTACGCTGCGCACTGTGCAATTCGATCGTCGCCTTCTCGAGTTGAATACGCTTCGCATCGAAATCGATTTTCGGAATTTGCCCCTGCTCAAACTGCTTGCCAGCCACGGTCAGTTGTTCCTGAGCATAATCCAGATTGCGCATCGCAACTTTCAACGCGATCTGCGCCTTGGACAACCCCCAGTAACTACGGGTTACCTCAAGTATGACCCGCTTTCTGGTAACATCCTGTCCGGCTAATGCGGCCTGTTCCGCTGCCGACATTTCTTCCACTCTTGCCTGATTAGCGCCCCCGGAATACAGGTTATAGCCCAGCTCAATCCCGTAATTGGCCTGATACCTTGGAACATCCTTTTGCACGGTAATCGGGATCGGAACGCCACCATACTGAGCCGTGATCGCCACACCGGAAAATCCGTTGTAATTAGTGGTTCGTTGACTGGTACCAAAGACATTAAGCGAAGGCAAAAATGCACCTTGCGCCTCTTCAACGCGTGCTTTTTCGAATAGAACCTTGTTTCGCTCGATGCCGAGATCAGGATAGTTCTCCAGCGCCCGTTGGATGGACGACTCGAACAGAGTCGGCGGACTGATCGGTGCAGCCGTGGCGATACTGCTTATCAAAAAGAGCAGCAATGCAGCAGACAGTAATCTTTTATTCATAGCGCAACGCAGTCACAGGGCTTAAATTGGCGGCGCGACTCGCAGGGTAATACCCGGACAACAAGCCGATCGCAATGGACACGACCAGAGCGATTGCAATCGTGTGCCAGGATGGCGTCAGCGGAAATCCAGTAAACCAGGCCAGAATCACGCTGATAACAAAACCGAACACCAGCCCGATCACACCGCCCACCGTGCTCAAAATGACGGACTCCATCAGAAACTGAAACAAAATATGCTGTTTCGAGGCGCCGACTGCCTTGCGCAGACCTATTTCACGAGTACGCTCAAGCACCGAAGTACTGACAATGTTCATGATCCCCATACCACCCACCAGCAACGAGATCGATGCTGCAACCACGCCGATCAGCGAGACGACCTGCAAAATCCGATTGGTCGTGGTAATGTATTTCGACATGGTTTCAGCGTGATAGCCAAATTGCCTGCGATGTTGTAACTCCAACACGCTGGTAATTTGTGCAACAGCCGCATCGGCCTGTGAAAACTCGACCGCCTCAGCCTGAATACACTGTATTTCGTTATTGCCAAGTTGCAACTGTAATGCGGTATAGGGAACCAGAATTCGTTTGTTTTCGTCATTTCTCCCGGAACCAATGCTCGCCAGCAACGCTCTGCTCTTGGGTTCCAGTACACCGATGACCGTGTAGTTGCGCTCGTTTATACGGATACGTTTGCCTGTCAGTCCACTCGTGCCCCCGAACAGATCTTTTACCACGTCGATGCCGATGATCGCAACGTTTCTGCGGCGCAAAATATCCTCTCGCGTAAAGCCGGAACCAATAGACAGCGTGTCGTTATTGATTGCCAGATAATTGCTGCCCACACCGTCCACCTCGCCGTTGCTATAGTGTTCACCGACATGAACCGACAAGTTTCGACCAGAGGTAAAAACGATCGGCGTAAAGCGACTCACCGCAGTACAGCAATCGCTGTGCAGTGCTGCCACATCGGCAGGATCAATCCCGCCCCCCGTGCGCACGATGCGATTGGGATTGGGGTTTTCTTCTGAACGCCAGACCCACACCGATTTCAGCCCGAAAGTTTCAAGCTCCTTGAAAATCAGGTGATGACCGCCCTGACTGACTGATCCCACCGCCATCACGGCAGCGATGCCCGCCGCAATCCCCAGAATGCTGAGTATCGTGCGCAAGCGGTTGTCCCTGAGCGACAACACGGCCTGAGCGATCCCGTCCAGCACACTGCGACGTTGCAATAATTTCATGACGAATACCACCCTGAGCTCATTGCACCATCGCTTTCAATCAGTCCATCGCGCAGACGTATCACGCGCCCGGCATGCGCCGCGATCTCCTCTTCGTGCGTCACTATCACGATGGTGATGCCTGACTTGTTCAGTTTCGTAAAAATCCCCATGATCTCACGCCCGGATTGGCTGTCCAGACTGCCGGTCGGTTCGTCTGCAATCAAGATTTGAGGAGAATTGACCAGCGCGCGCGCGATGGCTACGCGCTGCTGCTGTCCGCCTGACAACTGCGCGGGCGAATGCTCTGCACGGTCTGCCAGGCCGACCTTTTCCAGCATCTGCATCGCTTTTTGCCGTCGAATCTGCGGTTCGACCGCAGCATAAATCAGCGGCAATTCGACATTGCGTACCGCATTGATACGCGGGATCAGGTTGAACTGCTGAAAAACAAAGCCCAGTTTCTGATTGCGCATCACCGACAGCTCATCCTCGGACTCGGCCGCAACCGCCTTGCCATCCAGCACGTAACTGCCGGAGTCGAGCACATCCAGACAACCGATAATGTTGAGCAGTGTCGATTTGCCGGAACCCGACGGCCCCATGATCGCGACGAATTCGCCTTGCCCAATGTGCAGCGAAATTCCCTTCAGCACCGGTATCGGCATATCACCCAGCTGATAACGCTTGTGTACATCCTGCAACAGGATCATTTGGCAGCCTGTTTGGAAATGACGCGAACGGCTTCGCCTTCGAGCAGCGTTTTACCCTCGGGCTCGATAATCCACTGACCGATGTCAATGCCCGATTTGATCTCGGTGTGCTTTAGATCGGCGGCGGCGATTCCAACCGGAACAAGATGCACATGACCGTCTGCAATCGTTGCCACAAAAGGTTTGTTCTGATTGTAAATAATCGCATCGGACGGCACGACGATCACGTTGTTTGCGGTGACGCCTGGAATTTTGACATCCACTTGTTGCCCCAATATCAGCACGGGCGAATTTTCAATGATGCCTATCCTGACAATCAGGTTGCTATGCACCCCTTCCCTGATCGCGGCAGGCGCAACCCAGGTGATTTTTTCTTGCCACTCATGGCCGGGATACGCATCGCTGCTGACGACGACCGTTTTTCCAGACTTTGCGACATCGCTGTCGACCACGTCCATCTTCACTTCGATTTCCCGACTCCCGGTCGGCGCCAGCCTGAACAAGACCTCTCCCATACTGATCGCTGTACCAACATGGCTTGAGCTCACCGTAACAACGCCGTCAACTGGCGATCTGAGAGTATATTTTTCCAGTTGCAGCCGCGCCAGCCGCTCGTCGTCGCGCAGCTGTTCGGCTTCCGCCTGAGACGTTACCAGACGCTGCCTTGCGCTATCCACGGTCTTCTGCGATTCGCCGCCCACCGCCAATACCGCCTCAAGACGCGCCAAATCAGTCATGTACACACTCTGATTTTGCTCGGCCGTTTTCAGTGACGCTGCATACTTCTGCAACCTGATCTCGGTTTCACGGTCATCCAGAACTGCCAGCACCTCGCCTTTATGCACCCTGTCGCCCTCTCTGACGGCCAAACGGGCAACCACACCTGGCACCTGGCTGCTGATCGCCAGTTCGTTGTGGTTGATTACATTGCCGCTGACAAAAACGTATGAATTGATCGAACCGCGCGCAACCAGCGCAACCTTGACTGGGGACTCATTATTCAGAAAATAACTGCGCGCTGCATAGACACCTGAGCCCGACAGCAAAAGTACCGCAAAAACAATCAGCTTAGTATTGCGCATATTGCAAAAATCCCTACCTAATAAATTAATGCGGACAATCAGACCGCCAAAATAATTAGCTTATCAGCATCCCTGAATCAAGCTTGACAACCCGATTAGCTAAATCAAAGTGGTGCTCGTCGTGCGTGACAGCCCAATTAGCCTTACCACGACGTTTCAAATCAGAAAGTATTTGCATATAAAAAATATCTCTAAAAATAGGATCATGATCTGCAGCCCATTCATCAAATACGGCGGTTTCAATCGTAAGTCGCTCGCATAATAGGAAACACCGCATTAATGATTCGTGCGGTTGAGTCGCCTCCATTGCCCAGAATAATAGTGGCAACATCTTTCTCGTAATTAATGCGCACGAGTGACACAAATCCGTCCGTGCCTCCACGGTGTGCAAAAAAACTCAGCCCAGTCCCTTGCACCGGCACAAACCAACCATACCCGTAGTGGAGACTAGAGCTATCAACTTTGGCATTCGATTGATCCGAGGTCATCAAACGTAATGTATCGCGCGACACCAGTTTGTCGGTAAGCAGGCCTGTTGCGAATGCACTCAAATCCGATGTCGTACTGAAGATGCCGACTGGCCCAGTCAATGCATACGTAATGCCGTATATCTTGGTGGTTCGCCCATAATTAAGCGCAGCAGAAGTTCCAGCAGGAGGATCGTTGCCGTAGACATATGTCGAACGCATGCCAAGAGGTGTAAAAATATTTTCTTGCAGGTATTGCGCATATGGCATGCCTGCCGCCTTGCCAATAATCTCCGCCAAGAGCACATAATTAGTATTGCTGTACTTTGCGCCGGTACCCGGTGCGAACAAAAGCGTATCATCAGCAATATAGCGTCGGAGCAACTTATGATTGTCAACACCGTCCATCTCTTGAAACTTATCCAACAAGACGTCAGAACAGCAATCTGGAATCCCAGACTGATGAGAGAGCAAGTGATGGATCGTGATGCCATGCCAGGTAGCAGGTAACTCTGGAAGCCACTTCAACACGGAATCATCCAAAGACAAGCGTCTCCGTTCCATAAGTTGCATCACGGCAATGGCGGTGATGGATTTGGCTACCGACGCGATATCGAAGGTAGTATCGGCAGTAATGGGCGCACCCTGGTTGATGTCCGACATGCCCTTACTCCGGTTGTAGAGGATTTCCCCGTTTTTTGTGATCAATATACTTATACCCGGCTGCGATGCATCTTGCTGGGTATCGAGCAGATGATCAATTTGCGAGACGAGATACGCCTGTCGGGCTGGCATTGCCGACGATGGAGGAGACGGTATGTATATGCACCCCGTGAGTAGTAGCCCCACAAACAGCATCAAGAAAAGATTCCGACCGTACTGAGTAAAACGTATCCAGTTCATAACAGGGTTACCAAATCGTTAATAATTTTCTATCGTCTTCGTCATACACAATAAACTCAAGACAAGGCTCCGCTGGATAATGCATCGTGCCGATAGGGCGGCGACAGATCCAAGGTCGCGTCGATGATGTTCTGGAAAGCGTTGCCGTGCGTTATCAAAACAACGGTGCATTGCCCTTTGAGTTTGTCGAGGTACCGCACCAGATTTTCGAGTGAGCCTTTGTCCAGATTGTTTTCGGGTTCGTCCAGTATCAGAACGGGGGGCTGATTTACCAGTGCCCGTAGCAATGCGATCTTTTGCCGTTGACCGCCAGACAGATCGCGACCATTTTCAGAAATAATCGCATCCAACCCATGGCTCCATTCGGACATGAACGCCTCCCAGCCAAGTTCCGCCAGCGTGGAATGAATATGATCGTCCGGAATATTCCGCCCCATCGTGATATTCATGCGAAACGAATCCCCGAAGATGAACACATCTTGCGGAACATAACCATAATGGCGAGCCAGATACTCGGTACTCAACGAGCGTAACGAGAAATCATTCAGATAAACCGTGCCGGAGGATGGGCAATCTAGTCCCGCAATCAGCGACATCAACGTTGACTTGCCAGCGCCATTGGCACCGACAAGCGCCGTACACCGACCAGCCTGGATTGCGGCATTGAATCTTTCAATGACTGGCGTGGTGCTATAGGAAAAAACAACATCCCTCAGTTCGATCGCAACCGGAGCATGCTCGCCACGCAGAACGCGAGGTATCGTGATTTCGGCCAGCGTAGAAGCATGATCTTGAGCCGGATTCGATGGCGCGTAGAACAAACTAGCAACGCGCCTGAACGCGGCGAGTTCATAGACATATCCGGAGACGGTATCAAACAACCCGTTGATCGGTCCATAAAGCATGGAGAGGATCAACACAAACGAAACGAGTTGTCCTACCGACATTTCATGGGAGTCTACTTTTGCACCCCCTACCACCCAAATCACCGCAGTTACCATGATCGGTATGACTCCTAGCGCCCCAATCATTAGTGCGTTATACCGTCGCGTTCGGAATATCTTTGCCTCGCTTCTTTCCAAGCTACCTCGGAGTCTTGATAAGTGGAATTGGTATGACCCAGTAACCTTGCATTCGCGCAAGCCTGTCAAGGATTCCTGAATTGTGGCGTTTGACTCGGCGCAACCAGCCCGCGCGCTATCGGCTAGGACCGAAAGGTGTCGGCATGTGTACTTGAAAAGTATGGCAGCGAGCGGCAGAAACCCCGCGATGTAAAGCACGATTGCCGGGCTGGTATAAATAAGAATGCCCCCGAAAGCCAGCACAAAGCAAATATGTCGGATCACATTGGCCAAGCCTGTCGGCAGGAGGTGATTAAGCGTACCGATATCACCCGTGAATCGAGTTTGCAGATCACTTACATTGAACTTACGGATGAAGCACAGCGGTGCATGTTGCAGTGCTTCGAAAGTCGTCAGCCTGATGTCAAGAAGGAAATGTCGGTTCAGTACTGCGTTGTAGATTTGTCCAAGAATCGACAGCAGCAGACTTGAGATTGACAGACTCACGATGCCAATAATGCTCATCGATAGCATCGTGCTGTTGATGCCGCGCGACAAGTCGTCAATAAATTCACTGAGTAAAAATGGAATCGGCAACTGCAATCCTGCCGTCAACAATAGCAACAACAAGTATGCGACGATGTGCGCCTGCTGCTTTCGCACCAAACTAAGATACAGGGTGAATACCGGATTCTGACCAGACTGCGTAGTAGTCATTTGCGTCCTCGCTGCAACAGCAATTTTGCCATGTAATAGGCGACCTGCTCGACGCGCCGCTCGACATCAAGCTTCTGCACATCCCGCTCCGTCTCGTTCGCTTTAAACGCGACAACATTCATTCGCCCAAGGCGAACCTTCTCGCGGCTGATATCCAGTTTCATTCGCAGCAGATCAAGGTGTTTTCTTTCGATCAGCAAATCCTCCTCGCTGTCTTCCAGGAGCCGCATGACATCACCCACTTCCTTTCGTTGTTCTTTGAGCGTGATATCAGGGGCTGCCTGTGCACTGACAATACGCTGTGCTGCCGTATTGACCACGACGGTCGTATTAAAGCCGTCAAACAGGTTCCAAGTCAGTGTGAAGCCGATAAAGGTCTTATCCTTGCGTTGATCGTTGAAAGCTTTGTCATAATTGGATTCGCTGAGCACCGCATAGTCGGTTTTAGCAAAAAGATCGACTTTGGGCAGGCACACACTCATGAACATACCCTTCCGTCGGAGAGTTCGACAACACGACCCGAGAAGTTGGCAAGCGTTGCGTCATGCGTCACCATGACGACTGTTTTGCCATCGTCGCATATGCGAAGCAAGTGCTGCCCACGCACCACCTCATCGCCTTCCTTGACAGTGAGCCTTACCACCTTCCCAGCGATCTGTGACCGGAGTACGAATTGGTGGTCGTAGGCCACGGTCCCCTTGGCAATGATGATGTCCCGCACCGGGCTGATCGTTGCCATCACCGCCGATAGCCTGGAAGGCTCGGCACGTTTTTCGCCGAGGCCGTATCCATTTCTGCCTATGACGATCAAAACGCCAAGCACCAGCGACAGTCCCAACCAAATGGCCAACTTACCACGCTTCACTGTCCGCCCCCTGTATTCCGATGAGGTAGTTACGTATGGCATGTACGGCGATGACCGCCATCACATCATGTGTCAAAGCAAACAGCCCCCCAAGAATGAGCGAAAAAGCCAGCAACTCAGCGAACTGGACGGTGATCCCCGCAGTTCTGTGGCGGTGCAAAAGCGCAAATGATGCCGCAACCACAGCTATGGAGGCATTGGTTCCGACAGCCACACTCAAGATCGTTTGAAAGACAACCCGCCAAACGATTTCTTCAGAAAGCGCAGTTATCACTGCACTCCACGCCACCCGCTTCTGCATGCTTCTCCCCCGACACTGGATTGCCCGCAAGACCTGTCGCAGATACCGTACGGGATGACTCGTGGTAACGCTGACGGACAGCACGAAAACAAGCATCCCACATACGGCATAGACCGGCAAATGCTGCCAAGAAGCCTTAATTTGGAAAGCGAAATCCTGTGCCAAGATGCAAACCACTCCCGCCAGCAATAACATACCGTCTATCAAAGAGGTATTTCGCACGACAATCAATGAACGAAACACAATGAGCGGCAGCCATAGAATCATTCCGCTGGCCATTTGATCAAACCTCGCGTGACATGTTTTTTCAGGAGCGTGTTTACGTGTTTATTCACAAAACCTGTGAACCCAGTCTTGGTGATACTAAATACATGAACATCAGTCGCGACACTCCCTTTGAATCTATGCATTCTGAGCGTCCCATCTTGGCTTCCTCCAAAGCTATTCATTCGATGTGAGAGGGTATTTGAAGCGACCACATATCCGTAGACCTTGTTTAGATTCAAACCATTGAAAAAGTAGTTGTACAGGATAACGTTTAAATCCCCGGCGATTAGCTTCGCGCGATAATTGCTTTCGCCTATGATGTAAGCGTACTCCGCATGTCGGCTCTTCCAGTCGATCTTGCAAAGCATGGCCAGTGCTACCGGGTGCCCGGTAAAACGATCTTCCGCCAAAAAATATTTGTTGCTTGATAGATCATCTGCATTGTCTTGAAGCATTCTTTCAGCCTGCGCTTCATAGAACTCCGGGCCCGAGCCGCGTATCCCACCAAAATTATCAACATACGAATCCGAGGATAACCATTGCGCCATGCGGGCAACATCGGCAATCTCTGGCTTACGCAGATTGACCACCAAACCAGGTAGCTGAAATATCATCGCCGCCCCTCCAGCATGCCATAGACAACCACATCCGAGTAGGACCCAGCAAGGAAAATGTGTTCTCGAAACACAGCTTCCCTTATAAAGCCTAGTCCGGTCAAAATGCTGATTTCACGATCTTCATGGGGAAACACATAAGAGGTCAGTTTCCGAATTCCATGTATTTGCATCAGGTGCTGCAAAAAAACGGCGAGTTCATCGCCTGCCCTCTCCACACAGAGCTGGACTCTCGCTTGCCCGTGTTTGGTGTCGACATCGTGGACAGACAGAAGCAAGCCTTCAGTATCTGCATCTTTCATTACATACATGGAAGATGCCTCCGAAAGCATTGATCTCAATTCAGACTTAGAATACCCATGAATCGACGAAAGTAGGACGTAGCTACTGTCGCTGCGGTTTCGATAGCGTTCGACTATCCATGGAATGTCGTTTGGGGTAGCAGGTCTCATAGACGATGATCATCCTCTTGTGAAATAGGCTCACTTCGATTGATTATTTGAACAATACTCGACCACCTTTGCACTTGCGATGGATCAATCCATATCCATGACTCCATTAGCCGCGCAATGTCTTGGGTCAGGCGGGTAATAACTTGTTGATTGGACACCTCGATGGACTTTTTGTCCGGGTAGAGCGGCGATTCGACTCGCACTACCGTCCGGCCACTGGAATCCACATAATTGATGATCGGTACAACGACCGCCTTGGTCAGAACTGCAAGCGTGGCTGGTCCACTCTGCATTGGACATCTTTGATTGAAGAAGATAACATTTTCTCTGGAAGTAACATGAACCTCCGCGTCTACCAGCATTGCAACAACGTTGCCTTTGCGCAATTCTAGGAACGCTTTTTTTCCACCCTCTTCTCCGGCTCGCAGTGGTTCAATATTCTGCGACACACGCCGAAACAGAGCAAACAACGAGTCTTCATTAGCATTTTTTGCATTGAATTTGTACACAAAAAGCTTGCGCTGGCTCTTTACGGATGTCATCAGTTTAAGAAAGCCCAGCGGAAAATTGCCCATGTACATGGTGATGACGAGGACTGGACGTGACGAGGCAAAAACAGCAGCGAGCTGTTCAGCACCAATCACCTTAGTTGCATCTAATTTCTTTTGCAACGCTCGCTGACCATGCTTCGAGATAAAAAAGAACTCAACACTCAATGCGATGAAGCTTGCTACACCGCTCCTGTAAATTGAAAATGCCTGCCTCCTACTTACGCTTAGCGTTTTACCAATGCTTTCAAGCAAGTAGGGTTCAGACGGCTTTAACTTGCGCAACTGAGCATGAGCCAACAGTGGAACCAGCAAAACTTTGCCAAAGAGGTGCCCAAGAGAGAGAAGGAAGTCTATAGGGAACATGGGTTATTTTTCAGGCTTCGTGTTTTTTTCGGATCGCACCTGCTGCGACCTCCAGTCATCGTAGTTTTTATTCACTCGGGCTATACAATCGCGATATTCCGTATTGTCTATATGCGCTCGACAATCGATGCGCGCTCTGTCTTGCGCCATCTCGGACAATCCAATACCCCAATCATCTGTGTGGAAATGGAAGTCAGCACAGCCGCCCATCAAGCCCAAAACAACCAACATCAATGCCAGCTTACTTTTCAAACGATAAATGGCCATACGCCAAGACTCCATTACAAAACAATGTTATTGTTGTCTACAAAGGGAGCCACAGTACGTGGCTCCAAAATCAATCCAAACTAACAGTTAGAATTTACATTGATATCCAACAGCACGATTTCCACTACTGTTGGCAGGAAAGCCAACTTTTCCATTACCCCCAGTCTGAATTGTGATTGGTCCAGCCCCGCCAGCCGAACCTGCGCCAACATCTCCTTTAGCCGCAAGCACCGGGCCCTGCTCCATCTTCTTAACTTCAAGATCCATGATCTACCCTTTCAATGACAAAAACATCAGGATGGCTGATGCACCCACTTGCCCAGAAAATAAGGCAAACTGTTGCACTTAAGCGGCGTGTTCAACATTGATCTCGTACCCAAGCACCTTGAATAATGCAATGAGATCCGAAACTGTGGATAAACCGTTCAAGCTTTCCAAATACTTGTCATCGACTTGAATCTCGAATTTTTCCTCAATTGCCCAGAGCAAGGTAGCAAAGCCGAGTGAATCGATGCCGATGTCCGCCAAGTGATCATCAGGCTTGATATTGTCAACATTCACGTCGCTTCCTGCACTCTCCTTGACCATGGAAATAAATTCATTGCGATTGATTTTCATTGATATGCTCCAAACACCAGAGAGACGTTATTATTGCCAAACCCAAAAGAATTATTGATGGCAACCCGAATGTCTTTATGACGGCGCGTTCCAACGGCGATATTCAAGTCCGAGCCTCCATCCCAGTAACGTATGGGTGTTACACATGATTCACTGATTGATTTCACGACATGCAATGACTCTAACGCGCCTGCGGCACCTAGCATGTGCCCCGTCAACTGCTTGGTCGGGGTGATAGCAATGTTATCCAAATGAGTGCCAAATACGATTTTCAGTGCTCTAAGTTCCGCTTCATCATTGAGTTTCGTACCAGTGCCGTGTGGATTGATAAGGTCAACCTGATCGAGAGATATCCCTGCATCGCAAATCGCGAGCCGCATTGCCTCGACAAGATCCGCACCATCGGGTCGAGGCACGACGGAATGGTAAGCACCACCCGTAGCCCCATATCCCATCACCTCGGCATATATCTTCGCCCCCCTAGCCATAGCTCGCGATTCACTCTCTATCAACAACATGGCTGCACCCTCCGCCATTACAAATCCATCTCGGTCACCCGAAAAGGGGCGGCATGCAGTTTCAGGCGTTTCATTCCTTGCTGACATTGCGCGCAACCTGTCAAAACCCGCGAAAATGAGCGGCGACATCGTCGCCTCGACACCTCCCGTCAAAATGGCATCACATCGCCCACTTCGAATCATATCCATGGCGATACCCATGGCGTGCGCGCTTGATGAACAGGCGGTGGAAACAGTGAATTGACGTCCCGTCAATCCCCACTTCATGGCGACCTGACTCACAATTGAATTTGGATCAACGAATGGCACCGCCATCGGGCTGATGCCGCGCGGACCAACTTTCAGCAAGGATGCCATTGCTTCCTCGCTGAAATAGATACCTCCCAGTCCGCTTCCCAGACAGATGCCAACGCTTGATGTGCTGCTCTTATCGTCGAGCAATTGGCTGTCAAGCAACGCTTCATGAGCGGCAGCTACTGCGAACTTGGCATTCCGCGACAAATTGCCAACACCGAATCCGAGGAGCGCGGAAAGATCATCATCAATGATCTCTCCACCTATTTTTGTACGGTAACCTGCAGTACTAAAGCGCCGAATCTGGCCTATAGCTGAGCGAGTATCTTGCATAGCACTCCAAAACCGCTCAACACCGAGTCCGAATGCATTGATGCAACCCAATCCCGTTACAAGAACTTTGTTATGCACAGTCCGCCACCATTTCTCGTTATTTTTTCGTTACAAAACGGCAGCATTAAAGCCCAACCGCACTGACAGCGAGAATTCGAACCCAGGGGTCTACGCCCAAACCCCAGATAAGCTGGAGTTACATTAAATCAACGAGATACAAAGCGCTATCATCGTTTTTAATTGGTTTCGTATGTGAGTCAAAAAACGTTCTTTTTTGTAAGCGCCCCTGCAGCTGCAATGCCCGCTAGAGCGCGTAACCGATACCAACCTTGGCAACGGTGTAAGCTGTTTTGCTGTTAGGTTCACCATAACCAGAATATATGGCACTCGCGCCATACGTAAAACGGGTATAATCAACGCCTAAATTACCATGGAAATTCCGCGTAAATGCGTAGTCAACGCTTGCGCCAATTTTAGACAGGCCGGAATTGCCAAGCCCGCCAGAAAACGCATTCATATTGGACGCAGGAATAGCATTTGCGGCAATGTTAGAGCTAAAAGTTTCACCGATTAATGCGTTACCAGATAATACCAATTTAGGGATTGGTGAGTATTGATAAAGCAAACCTATGCCGTAATAACTGTTGGTGTATGTTTCGCCAGTATTAAGGGCACGATCCCATTCGTGATGGCCCAATTCGACATACGGGGTAACCATAACGGTTGGCATGTTTTGATTGGTAATCCCTTTGCCATATCGAGCGCTGTAATTTACCAATGTGGCACCAGATTGTCCGACAATAGAACCATAAGGCGTGCTGCCATTTATAGCACCAGCAACATAATTTGTTGAGCCGCTAGTGTGATCGTACTCGGCTTCGAAATAGTCGTTACCAAACAAGATGTTTTTCATCGCTGACGCTGAAATAGCGTAACCTGATACTGATCCGCCTTCGGTATCAAACGTAACGCCATTGCCAGTTTCCGTATAATTCACATTGGTTGACGTATACTGAATGCCAACCTGATTGTTAGCCGCCTTGATGTCTGATGTATCGGCTAATGCCGTTGCGGAAAGTACTGCGCAGCCAACTGATAATGCGATTTTTCTTAATAACAGGTTTCCCCTGGATATATTTTTTTCGGGGGGCCATGTTCCAGGGACAGATAAATATAAATCCGGCAACTTCATTAAAATGGCCCTCAATAATTAAAACTCAACTTTAGACTTCCAGTCTTCATCACTTACGTCACTTGAGCAGTGGCACAATTAAAGCTGAAACGATGTAAATGTTCGGTGCTTGCTGCTGATAGTGGCACTACACCCGCAATCTTGGGTAGCCGCGCTGTTCCGGGAAGTAAATATCGAGGACTTCCGGTTGAAACCGTCCCGGAACTCAAGTCCGGCAAATTCCATGCGCAGCCACGGGGCTACTGCGGTGAGGTAAAGAGAAACGAAAACTCAAATACCCACCCATTGTGCCGACTCGACAATTGCGAATCGGCACCCTGGTTAGAATTTAAGCGATTTTATATTTATACACACCTATCAATTTTCATAGGTGACAATGGACATTAAACGTGTTTGGTCCGTCGCGGCATTCCGATTTTTGCTCATTCGGCGAGTGGATGACCAAGTTGGTAGGTATATTTCCTCGCGAATACTTGCGCAGACCGATAGGATTTTCTGAATTTCAACTTCAGTAAGACCCGAATTAATTGTGAGTCGCACAAGTGACCGATTTTTCGGCGTGGCGGGCGCGCAGAAAACTGCACCGTAAATACCCCGCCGTTCCAATGCTTTGCGCAAAACAAGCGTTTTCGGCTCCGTCCCTGCTTCCAAGGCGATAATCTGCTCGGTACCATCGCTAACGTTGTAACCCAACGCAGTAAGCCCATCACGAATTCGCTGCGCATTCTGATGCAACGCTACGCGCCGATCTTCGGCGTGACAAATGAAGTCAAGCGCTGCATCAAACCAGGCCAGCTCGTGACCCAACAAGCAGGAGCTGAAGATCGCAGGGCGCGAGGACGACAAGAAATAGCCTTTGAACTTACTGGAACAAGTAATAAATCCTGCTCGTCCTGCAAATGCCTTGGCCAGAGAGGCTGTCCTAAAGTGCACTCGTTCAGACAAACCCATTTGGGCTACCAACCCGGCACCTGCAGGCCCGTGTGTACCAAGAGAGTGAGATTCATCAACGACCAAAATGCTGCCGCTGTCTTCCGCAATCTTTAACACATCCAGCAACGGACAGAGACTACCGTTGGTGCTGTAAACAGCGTCCACTACGATGACGCCTACTCCATGTTTAAGCACTTGTTTTTGCAGATGATCAACATCATTGTGCATAAATGGAACAGGACGTGCTTGTCCCGAATGCACACCTTCCCACAGAGATGCATGAGCCATCATATCCAAATATACTGGCACACCAGGACCTGCTATGCTTTGTAGCAGCCCGACATTCGCGCTCCAGCCCGATTGCGTTAACAAACCATTCTGCGACCCCATAAACGTGGCAAGCTTGTCTTCGAGACGCCCTTGAGAACTTCCTTCTTGCAAAAAAACGGATGACATCAACAAATCCCCAGCACCTTCCTTAAGATGGGAAGCCTGCGCTTGGAGCAAAACCGCTTCCGCCGCGATACATAAGTAATCGTTACTGGCCAGATAAACCGCTTCTGGTCTAGGTGATAACCATTGATGCATATGCTCACCACCCAACAGTTTCTGGATGCGCTCAATATAATGCTCGTCCATGCGCGCGTTTATGAATGCAGATAAACGTTGTTCTGCCGCCAAATTAACTTGTTCTTTATGAGTCGCTATAAGTTGCATAATTTCTCCAAATTAATATCCGCAATCCAATGATGTGCCAAACACAATCATCTAACTTTCCGGCACAATGCTTAGAGACGGGTTAAGATAAACTACCGTTTTAAAATTTTTTGACATACCAATTCATCGGCACGCTTTGCAAGCGTAATGCTTGACAAAGAAATCCGCCAATCAAATACATCATGACCACGACTTCATACAAAAATGGATGGATAAGGGAACGTTTGCAAGCTTGGCAAAATGCGGCCAACCAATGGTTTCTTGATTACAACCAACAGCATGACAGCACCGTCAAGCGTCTATTTTTGCTGGCGTGGATCGCCATCGTTGGCATGCCGTTGTATTACATGGTGTGGTCATATTGGTTCCCACAGCCCTATGAAAATCTTGGTTTGCGTTTTTTGGGTGTTGTGCTGTGTTTACCCGCTATCTTTGCCCGACACTTTTCTCAGCGAAAATGGCTGCCGGCATATTTTTTTATCGGCCTGACCTATGTGCTGCCGTTTTTCTTCACATTCATGTATCTGATGAATGAGGGATCACCGGTATGGAGCGAGTCGTTACTGATCGCGCTGATTATTCTGTTTCACTTCGATAGCACGATGGCCTTTTTTGCTTATATAGTGGGAACCAGCCTAGCTTTTATGGCATTCGGCCTGCTCCACGACGGTGGTTTGCCGATGAACGTTTATGAGCTGGAGCAATGGCCGATTCAGCTCTTTGCAATCTTTACTGTATCGCTCGCCAAGGTAGGCAGAAAGGTATTGTCACAAGAAAAATTGGCTGGCATGGCAACTGCGCTAGCGACTGTTTCGCATGAATTGCGCACGCCTCTCCTGAGCGTCGATGCCAACACGCGCGGTATGAAACGCCTTTTGCAAGATACAACAAGCGAGTCGATACTGAACAAAAAACAGATAGAACAAGCAGTTGCACGGATTGAGCTTGAGGTCAGACACATGAACAACACAATCGACTTGTTGCTGCTGAACACATATACTGGCAATCAAAATCTACAACCGAAAGATGTCCTATCAATGGGTACGGCGATAGGCTTGGTGCTACAACGCTATCCTTTTGTCAATCAAGCTCAACGGGATCTGGTCACAGTAAATGTGCGCGACGATTTTTATTTTAAAGGTCAAGATGAGTTGTGCGCAATGGTGCTGCTAAACCTGTTAGGCAATTCACTCAAAGCAATTCATCGCGCAGGCCACGGGCATATCCGCATCATCGTCGATAGCTCTCGCTCAAGACATAGACTGTTCTTTATCGACACGGGCTGCGGCATTGAAACAAAGCATTTGCCACATATTTTTAAACGCTTTTATGCCTATCCAAAACACAGCGGCACTGGCATCGGTCTGGCTTTTTGCAAAGAAGTGCTCGAAGCATGGGGGGCGCAGATACATTGCTTGTCGAGAATTAATGCCCACACCATCTTCGTGCTGGAATTTCCGCCAATTGCACATCCGCCAATTGCACAATGCAACTAACGGCAATCTCTGTTAAATTAGCGCATTCCGTTTACCAAAGCGTTTTCGTCGCACCTCAATTACAGCCATATGGATATTCTATTACCTGTTTACCAACATCCAACGTTGACTGTGCTGATTGACGATAGCCAAAGCTTTCTGGACAGTCTTGCTTTCCAGTTGCACCCACAACTCGCACGCAAGGTTTTTCATGATACCCATGTTGCCCTTGAGTGGTTACAGCAGGCACATCGACATTTCGCTACTAGGAATCAGCCAATTCGTGTCAATTTTGATGAGCAGACCCTGTCTTTCGAACGGCGTACTGTCGCTGTCGAGATTGATCAGATTTACCGTATGGTGATGAATAGGCAGCGCTTCCTGACGCCATCGGTGTTGGTCATTGATTACGCGATGCCTCAAATGGATGGATTGGCATTCTCCCAACTAGTCCAGGACCTGTCCTTCAAGAAAATCCTGCTGACTGGACAAGCTAATGAAAATGTCGCAATTGATGCATTTAACCGCAGCCTGATTGATCGCTTCATCAAAAAGAGTGACCAGAATGCGCTTGAACGCCTGGAAATTGAAATCCGCAGCTTACAGAAAGTCTTTTTTATTGAGCAGTCACGCACGCTGAAAGACTTGCTGGTTCGCCATTCTTACACCTTTTTGTCTGACCCGGCGATGGGCGTGCTCGTTGAACAACTGTGCAGTCGTTACGGTTTTGTCGAGTACTATTTGTTTCCCAACCCAACCGGCATCCTTTTCTTTGATATTCAAGGCAAGCCAACATTAATGGCTGTGGAAACTGAAAGCAGTTTAATTTCGCAGTTTGAGGTGGCGCAGGATCAAAGCGCGCCACTTGAGTTGCTCACCGCATTGCGAGAATTACGGATAGTGCCATTCTTTTCTGATTCGGATGGAATGTACAGCGATGCGATCAGCCATGATTGGCTGTCATATTGTTTACCCGCGCAAATTTGTCATGGGAGACAGGATTTTTACTGGGCATTATTTGACTTGCCTACGCATTTTTTGCAAATGCCTGTTTATTCTTATGCGGAATTTTTACGAGATCAAGCCGCAGATTTAGTGTCATGAAAACAACTCTGCTTACAACAGAATCACCCTCTCGATTGTCAGGCGCAAATCTATCTGCAGTTTCGCAAGCACCTGACTGGGAACAATTGCGGGAGTGCATGCAAAACTTGCTAGCAGACTTGTGCGTTTGTCACTTCATGTTGAAAATGGATATCACTTCATCCAATGGAGTGGCAGCCTGTCACTTATTTGGCACATTACCCGCTCCGATAATGAATTGCTTTAGCACCAACGAACTGACACAAACAGATCCCATCAATCGCCATCTTGCCAAATCAAACCGGCCTCAAACATGGCAGATGGAGCAGCTATGCATTCTCAATGCAGGGCCAGCTTATCCATTGCTGAAGGCGAAGGGCATATGTCACGGATTAAGTGTAACAATACGTAGCGAACAGGCTCGCACACGTGTAGATTTTTACAGCAATGCACTCGAATCCTATCCATATCCCACTACACGGCAAGCGGACTTACTGCTACTTGGCACATACCTCCATGAAGCGACAGAACTGATGTGGCGCAAAACAGAACCTAATCAGACGCCGCTATTATCTGCTCGAGAGCTTAAATGTTTAGAGTGGAGTGCCCGTGGTAAAACCAGTCAGGAAATTGGACAGATTCTGGGTATTACGCAGCACACGGTGTATTTCCATTTGAAAAATGCGGCATCAAAATTGGGCGTGTACGGCTCGCGTCATGCCGTCAGTCAGGCAATCATGAGGGGTATCATCAAACCAGAATAGTGAATTGCCTCCTAAAAAAACAGCTGCCCGCAGTATAGAGGACTCAAAATTTCTGCAACCCCTTAATCTGAATAGAAATATCATCTACCGCCACTCATACCTGTTAGAAGTCCACGAAGCAAGTAAATTTTCACTCAATTTTACGTCTGCGTTCATGGCAATACCAGTCAGTCAAAATCCTCGCTCATTGAGATCGGTATTGAAGGCAGACAAGGTATTGTAATAGATGGATGCTTTTCGCTTGGCGCTTGGCGCTTGGAGTCGGTGGCGGATCTCGTAGAAGACAATTTCTTGGTAAATACAAATATCCAGACGTGCCGCAGACACTCCACAGGGCATATGTAAAAAATCAGCTTGCAAGCATCGAAAAACCCCAGATCAATTACAGCACGCCTGCGGCACACTTCCGTTTTCTTCATCTTGCCTTTTCACCATCCTTACTTTATAGTAAGGATGGTGAAAATAAGAGGTAAATATGTCCACTGCAACCATAACCAGTAAAGGTCAAATTACTATCCCCGCCGTTGTACGCGCTGCGCTTGGCGTAGAAGCCGGTGATCGGGTCGAATTTGTTCAAGTTGAGCCTGGGCGATTTGAGTTATTTGCATCTACGCAGCCTGTGAGTGCATTGAAAGGCTTAGTGCGGAAACCGACCACGCCCGTAACGGTTGAAATAATGAACGAAACAATTGCGGAGCGCGGAGCATCATCAAAATGATCGGTTTGGATACCAATGTTCTTGTTCGCTATATTGCTCAGGACGACCCGGTGCAGTCGCCCAAAGCAACGCGACTGATTGAGTCGTTAGCTGCAGATGATCCGGGCTACGTTAGCCTTGTTTCGGTGGTGGAACTGGTCTGGGTGTTGATGGGATGCTACTCATCATCCAAGGCTGAGATTTGTGTTGTGCTGGAAACGTTGTTGCGCACCAACGAAATTATCGTGGCGAATGCCGACATTGTTTGGAGAGCGTTGCGACTTTTCAAGGCAAATAATGCTTTTTTTTCGGACTGTTTGATTGAGCGTTCAGCCAACGAGGCGGGATGTGACTATATGGCAACATTTGACCAAGTTGCTGTCCAAAATTGCGGGATGAGGTTAATCGACTAAATTGTGAAAACGCTATTGGTACGAAGGAGATAAAAAATGGGAATCTTGATTTTATTGGTGTTCGCTATTGGTGCCGGCACGATTATTTACTACGTCGGCAAGGGCGCGTTTGGGTCGTATCGCAAAGCTTTTGGGTTGCCGAAGAGTGTTGAGCCGATGCAGAACAAGGGATTGGCGGCGCAAGACGGATCGGGCGAAACAGGATGGTTTGGTCTTCCAAAATACAGTGACGTGATCGTACCAGAAAAGTATAATTACTACGCAACCGTGGTTTACATGGACAGTCCGGTTAAGCAGTATTTTTATGACTTGATGGCTGGGTGGAAGTATGCCGCAAGCTATACTGCGACCGAAGGGAGAATCAAGGTTTGGGGGGCTTTTTTGTTTTTCCCGATTTTGGCTGCTTTGGCTGGAGTATCGTTGAATTTGATTTTTGATGTTGTGACGGTAGTCGTGTTACTTTTTGTACTCTGGGGCTTTCCGTCAAGCACAAAAACGAGAAGAGCTTATGCTGAAATAGGCAAAGACTTCACCGCTGCCGATATACGGCAAGTCAACCGTGATCTGGCTGAATCAAGAGAACGTGTTGATGAAATGACTACGGCGTTCAGACGAAGCGGCATCGGTCATCGCTGGTAATGCGCAAGATGAATGTGGTGAGGCTGCAACTGATGCAGCCTTTTTTTATTTCTTGCTTATCGTGTCCGCAATCTGGTTGCCAAGGTTGTTGGCTTTGTTTGCCACATCAGATGCCGCTTCAAGCGTAGCGTTGTTGGTATTCTCTACCGCTTGAACCACAGACTGAACGGCTGGGTTGTGCGCCACACCTTCATCGCCTGATAACAATTTAGCGGCTGCGCCACCCACTATTGCGCCACCGATCAGGCCAGTGCCCTCAACCGTTCTGGTAGTCTCAATATTCGCTTTTGCGCTTGCTTTGTCGGCGCTTCTTTCGATACGTTCGGCAGCGGCTTTGGCTGCATCAACTTCAACCTTGGCTGCTGTCGCTTCCGGTGCTGCCGCTGCTTCGGCTTTGACCGCGCCGCCTTCAGCCTTGACTGCGATCGCCGCTCTAGCAGCCGCTCCCTGTTCCACTTTTGTTCCGATAACGCGTTCGGTGTTTGCGGCGACAACTCCTGCTTTTTCGCCCAAGTCAAGAAATCTTTCCGCCGACTTCCCGCCCACCTTACCCAAAGCCCCACCCCCAACCGTCAAACCAACAGCAACCGCAGTACCCACAATATTCTCAGTGAGCGTTCCTGTATTCTGATCCGCAATTGGCTTCGCTACACCAGCATCGTCTGGAATCAGCCCTGCCCTATCCGCAAGTTTAGTTGCGTCTGACCCAAGCGCGACCGGCAATACATTCGCAGCAGCTCGCCCAAGATTGCTTCCCTTGGTTGGGTCGGTGGAATTTTCTGCATTGGTCTTGATCGGCTCACCATCTTTATGAACCTCCCCTTTGCCTGCGCCGATTGAGGCAGTGGCTTGTCCTGTCATCGTCTGCACTTGACCTGTCACATTATTGGCTGGCGCAGTGCCGGGGGTAACGCCAGCAGTTACTTGCAGCCCCCCTACTTCCTTTTTATTATTCACGTCAAAAGCTGTAACTGCCCCCATACCAGACACGCTGGCTCTATTTTGTTCGTGCTGGGCTTCCACCCCGCTGGTTGGCGCTGGCATGGTTTTTTCGATCTCCGGGACCAGCTTTTCATCCGAGAATTTTTGAGCGTACTGGCTCAAGCTTTCTGGAGCATAACGAGACATCGCTTCAACATCGTTGGCTGTGAAAGCTTTCCCGGATGTCGGATTGTTTTGTCCTCTCATCCAATCCATGAACTCGTTCATGTGATTTGTATCGTAGCTCGCCCCCATTTCTTTGGTGCGGGTCGCAGCCTCTTTGAAGGCAACTGCTTTCTCATGGCTGGCTTGGGCAGATTGCACATTCGACAAACTGTTATCAAGACTGCTTCTAACCCCTGTCGCTGCCCTCACGGTTGACTCGTCACCCTGCGTAAAACTGGAGCTATGCGCTGCGGTATTGGTCTTGGTGACCGCCTCTTTGTAGTCCTTTTTACTTGCCAATTCGTGGGCTAATTTTTGTGTTTGTGAGGTTGCCGAACTACTTGTTCCTTTGGTTTCGACACCGCCCGATACGGTTGCGCCGCCAAACGGAGTATTCAACCCACCCGATGCCTCGGCTCTGGCGAAGGCCGATACTTGTGCCATCTGCGTTTGGTTTAAGCCATGCTCCTTGGCAAACTTATCTGTCAATGCCTGTTCCTGTCCAAACGAGGTCATAAACTGCGCCGCACTTGTTAATGTATCACCGGTTGAGGCATTGGTGCTTTTCCCATGACCGCTTTCAAAAGAAGAAGAGGCACTGCGGGCTGCGGTCATGCTGTTGGAGGCGGTTGTTGTGTCGGCAAGTGCGGCTCTTTCCGAATTTTCTGAAGCTGTTTGAAGCGAACCAGATGTTCTCCCGCTCAGACTAACCTTAGCCCCGATATTTTGGAATGCGGCGGTATTGTTAACCAGATGGGTTGCTTTGCCATTTTCCATACCGTAGAAGTTACCTACATTATCCGCGCCTGTAGAACTAAACCCACCTTGACGGATCGTTGGATTTGCACTGTATTGCATCATGCTTAAATTATCGGCGGACTGATTACCCAGAGAGGCATTGCCCATCTGCGTATTGCCCGCCGACATGCCAGAGGCAATTCTCTCGGCTTCACGCGCGGGCGTAGTCATCCCAGCAATTGCCTGTGCGCCTACGTCCCCGCCCTTTACGATTGCGGCTGCGATGGCGGGTATCGCCGTGGCGGCGATCATGCCGGCGATGGCCTCGTCGCTAATGTAAGCGTTGTTCACCAAGCTGTATTGCGACATGGACAAACCAAGCCCGCTGGTCATTGCCGCCAGATCTTGTGCGTGCATTGTCATCACAAGGTGCATGACAGCATAAAGCGGCGGCCACAATTGCACCCACACGAGGCTCATTACATAGCCCTTCAATACCAACCCACCTTTATGCCCCGCCAGCAATACCAGCAACATGATGATCGGAAAAACCGAATACTGCACAATCTCCACGATGTTCTTGACCTTGGGCATGGTGCTTTCCGATAGCTTGGACATCATTTTGTAGCTGTCGGAGGTTGAGCGTATGGCTTGCGCCTGAGCCAGGTTTGCCGCCGCACCTGCCGCATCGCCGAGCTGTGCTGGCAGCAGGTACTGGGCATCAATCATAAAATTGCTCATGGCGGTTTGTTTAACCGTATCCATTGCGGTGTTAGAGATGCCCAGCATGTAGTTGGTGCTGGTTTGAATCGCGCTTTGCACGGCAGCATTGGCGGCGGCTGTTGGCAATCCCGGATAAAGACGATTGCCCAGCGTATTCATTTGCTGCGTGTTGACGTAGAGGATTTGTGATGTCAAAAATCCGTATGCGCCATCGCAGCCATACGTTCCTGCAACGGGTGTTGAACCTGGAACAGCGCGGATTGTGACGAGCCTACCCGGATTGGTTCTGCCGTTGAGGTAAGTCCAGATGTCGTTCGTTTTTGCCATGTCTGAGGCGACGATGTAACCAGTAGCATATTCCGGCACCACGCATTCCCGATAAAACTCCATGAGGTTGCTGGTCAAAATTGAATTATCGAACTTGGTGTGCAGTATTTCTTGTTGAACGCGATGCCCCCACAGTGTGCCGTTGCTGCGGAACTGGATGTCGGCTGGCAGTGAAAAGGTGGTCTCAAACGTTCGAGTTAACCAGTCCCCGACATGACTAACCGAATGTGCAAAAGAGGCAAGACCAATGGGTACGTTGGCCACAGTGACGGACGGTTGAGTCCCGGTTCGGTCGGTGATCACCACGCTCACTTTAGGGACGAGCAGCATCCCATTGAATACGGCCAGCATAATGACCCACCGCCCGAAGTCGGGTAGCTGACTGAATCCGGCAAGCACGGCCATTGCCATTGAAAGCAGCCCCACCAAAGCAATGGTTCGCATGAGGCCAAGATAATCGCTGCTACCCACAATGGCAGCCACTGCGTTGAACACCAGCTGTAGCTCCCTGACATTCCAGTAGGCAAATATCTCAAACGTAGGCATTAACGTTCATTCCCAAACACGGTCATCGAAGTAAAGGCTTGTGCAGGAATACCCGCAACCATTGCCTGGTGCATGAGCTGTATTTGTCTTTCCAGTTGCGCTTCCTGTTGCACCTTTGCGTATTCCGCAAGACGTGATGTTTGAAGATTGCCGTTCAGCAGCGTGAGCCTGTCATTCAGTTTTTGCAGTGCGTCTTGCGCGTCTTTGGGAGCAGAGCCGTTCTGTGAATTAGCCATGATTTGCGCTGCCGTTTTGAGGATGTTATTGATGTAGGCATAGGCAACGTCCACAGCAATCAGTCTTTTGTACGCATCAATAAATCCGGGATTGACGGACGCGCTGGTGGAGATCATTTTCCAGACCGGAATCGCGGAGGCATCAACCAGCTTAAAATCGCTGATCGTTTGCGAACCGCGACCAATCACGTTGTCTCTCATGTTATCCAGTTTGGTCGCAATTCGATTGATAAACGGCGTGACCGCGATACTGCCAACGGTCGGATTAAGGCAATCCACCGCTGTGTCACATGTGAACAGGTTGATTGGCGAGGTTGCGCCATCGTTGTAACCGATAAAATCATTTATCTCCACGCCCGTTGGATCAACGTAACGCCAGCTTGCGCTGGCACCCCCATTCGCAACGTTTACTGCCGGATTGGGCGGATCAATAATGATCGTTCCCGTCATGCTCATAATAAAAAGTTTGTCTTCATTATCCAATCCGGTGCTTTTGCTCAAGGCCATCCAAACCACATTACCGGGTCTGTATTGATCTTTTTTGGAGGGGTCTAGTGCAATGGCCGCATCCTCCGCAAGTCGCTTTGCTGCTGCGCTATCTCGTGAGGTTTGCCATGCATCGTATGAATCCGGCAGCATATTCGAAACAGCTCCCGCCACATGACCAAACATATCCGATGAACTTTTGGATAGATCAGAACCAAATAGCGCGGGGATACCTTCGGCCATCTTGCAGGAGTTGACATTCATCCCGTTGACCTTGTTGGCGACATCCTGCAAGTACTCGAACAGACTTGCCATTTCAGGCATGGACGACTTGATAGCCAGCAGGAATGCGTAGCTGATTGATGTGCCGATGTTCTGGAACAGCGCGGTAATCGCGGCTTTGTTGATAAATGAAAACGAACCCGCTGTCAGATCAATCCCACCGCAGCCGATATCCAGCGATGGCGGTGTCATTTGCACGAGCTGGTAGTTCTTGACGGGTGATCTGGCGTAAAAGCCGCCCGCCGAGTATCCGTTCATCGTCTGCCCCTTGTAAGACGACGGCGGTGTGGCATTAGTGTACCCTCCCATACTATCGAACCAACTCTGCATTCCTGTTCCCACGTTAGCGTTGGCGTGCGCGGAAATGAGACAGGTGGCAGCAAGCACGAAAATGAGCCGTTTGTTGTAGCGCATGATGAAATCCTTTTAGAGATCGCCAGGTTTGGTTTGGGTCAGCACATAAATCCGCTCAACGAAGTCCTGTAACGACAACACGCCTGAACCCAGAATGACCATTTTGTGTGTTTTGACATTACCCAACACAAACAGCGGCACGACATCCACCCCCAACTTTGCGGATAAACCGTTGTCTTTAACCGAGGGAGGCAAGCCGTCAATCGTTGATCCATCCAAACTGATCGGCAAAATGGTCATATCATATTGGCGGGTAATCCATTGCAAGGTCGGCACCATGTGCTTGCAATAGGGGCAATCACCCCGAAAGAAGAAGAATATCCCCCACGCTTTGGCAAGGTCGGCCATCGTGTTGTTTTGCCTGGCATCCCGTTCTCGCGTTGCCACCTTGATGGCGGAGTTGTTCATTGGATTTTTGAGTTCAAAGTTCAGCTCGGCGTTTTGCCATAGGACACGCCGCCATATATCCGCAAAATAGCTGGCACGGTCGATTTCAACCTTCTGCGCAGCCATGTACGATTTGATGTTTTCTGCGGTGGGATGCACCACGGCCAGCGCGCGCTTGGCATCAAGGTCTTTGCGTATCTTCTCCAGCTCTTCGACAGCGAGCTCTTCTTTGGTCTTTTCCGATTTTTCAGGTGCGCTGATTTCTTTGGGCTTCTTGACTGGCCGTGCTGCTTCTTCGCAGTACCAGTTAAACTTTTCCTGACCGTGACACACCCATGCCGATGGGTATTCCATGCCAGATGGATAATCTCGTCCTTCCAGTGCGAACGATGAGGTCGGCACTAGCGAAATCATCAAAACGAGCAAAGTTGGGATAGCCAGGCGCATGGATTACTTCTTGCCCAAGGCCAGCTCAGTGACGCGCTGTGTGTAATCATGGGTGGCGCCGGGTGAATCTTTGATAATCGCAGCCGAGTTGATGAGCGTGCATCTGCACTCACCTGCTACCTGGGTAAGCGCAGCATCAAGCTGTTTGCCAAAGCGCGAAGCGGACTCAATGATTTCCGTTTGCGCTGTCTGATCCATGCCGGGCTTCATTTGCGCGGCCCATCTCTTTTGTTGCGAAGTGACAATGCCAATAATATCCACCTTCGCCATGGCGGGCGCGGGGTGAAAATGTTGCCATCCAGCCAAGACTGCAATAGTGACCGTTGCCGAGACGACGCCAGTGGTGAGGTGAGCGAGAGTGGTCATCTTGTTTCCCGATTAAGCGATGATGCGAATCTGCAAGCCTGCATGCGTATCAAAAAAACCACGTCCTCACACAGGCAGAAAGAGGCAGTAAATACCTGGTAGCCCGCATTTATTAGCTCGCCGGCGATGTCCCTTGCCCGCTTTTCTTCGGTCTTGCAGCGTTCAATGATGCGACGGACGACTTTGCGATTCATGTTGTTTGCCATTTTTTGTTTCCTTCTGTGATTAAAATTTCCGACTCGATCTTCGTGTTAAAAAAGCCCCATTTTTCGTCTGTCCTCGCGCGTTCCCTTGCGTCTCTCATTCTTGATTCTTTCGTTAAGCAGTACCTCGATAGCCTGTTCGGTCGTCATGCTGTTTTGCTCGCGCAGGGTCTTTATCCGCTCAAAATCTTCGGCGCGTGTGGAGAACAGCATCATCGAGAACGGATCAAGCAGTAGGCGCCCAATCCCGGATCCCATCGGGCTATGCACAAAGATTTCCGAGTAATTACCGTGGTCGGTAGTGATAGAGGAAAGCTGGCGTTTCATCCATTCATCGATGGTGAGTTTGCCTTCTTTGCCTAGACGGTCAATGTTTTCCGGCTTCTGCCGCAGCAAGAACAGCCAGTCCGCATTGTTAATGGTGGCTTTGGCGGCTTCCGTCTTGTAGTAGTCGTCCACGCTTTGGGTGATCGTGCCGAATGCGCCGCCGTACTTTCTTGCCCTGCGATAACCGGCTTCGATGAAGTGTCCGCTGCTGCCGCTCCCCATCAAGTCCCACGCCTCATCAATAATCACGATCTTGCGCCGGGAGCGATCCAGATACATTTCCTGGGTAATGCGATACATGATGATTTGCATGACTACTGCCTGAAGGTCTCTTTTACTCTTGAGTTCCTCAAGCTCAAGCACGATAAAGTCATTGTTAAATTCAATCGTTGCCGGACCTTCAAAGTAGCTCGCATATACGCCGTATTTTGTGTAAGGTTCAAGTGCGACGGCCATGTGCATCAACTCCGTTTCGCGATCAGAACTCTCATTGATTTTGCCAATGCGTAGCAGCTCGTAAATGTCCGTGATGGTGGTGTCACTCCCCTTTACTCCCCATACCTGTTTGATAGCGGAAGCCAGCGCGGTATAGCAAAAGTTGTTCAGCGGCTCACGCGGACTCGCCATTTCAGCCAGGAGAGGAAGCAGCATTTCCATGTCGTTGTTGATATCCCTGACCATCGAGAATGGATTGAGGCACAGCGTATTGTCACGCTCGTCAGTAAATTCAATGAATTCGCCGCCCATCAACTCGCACAGGTTTTTGTAACTGCGGCCTACGTCAATAATCCAGACTTTGGCGTCGGCTGCACGATAGCGGTACGCCATTTCATTCACGAACACCGACTTGCCAGATCCGGATAACGCGGCCACCGCAAAATTGTAGTTGCCACCCGTGTTGTCAAACAGATCGAACCCCATCGGTTGTCCGCGCCGCCCGAACAGGGTAATCAGCGGAGTCTTGGTTCCCTTCCACTCGGCAATCAACGGCGATGTCATCACTGCGTTGTCGAGCGTCTTGGTGTAAGACCGCCCGAATGCAAGCAAATCTTCTTGCAAGGCTTGTCCTAGCGTCATGGGTAGCGATGCAACAAATGCCTGATGCTGCAAATAGTAGTCGCGCGACAGATCAAAACCCCTCGCACGCCACACCGATCTAACCGCGTGCTCAGCACGGGATGCATCGGCTTTCGTCGATAGCAGGCAGATTTGGTGGTACATGCGCAGCGTCCCCTTGCCTTCATCAAAAGCACCCAGCACAGCATCCCAGTCGCGCTTGCGATCTTGTAGGTCGGGCTGAAATCTTGCCATGTACGAGGCCGCGTTCTGTGTGGCGCGAGCACTTTTCAGTTGCGCATAAGTGCGTGCGGATTCGTAATCTTGCACAACCGCGCCCATGGTGATCAAGAATGGGCATGGCATGGCCAGGGCGGCTTGGTATGGGTCGCCAATGACGCTGCTCATGTGATTCAAGCGGCTATATTTCGGGTAGTTCCTGACCGAGAAAAACTGCATAACCGTTTCTTTTCCACCGCTCTTGCAAGACCGGATCCCTTCATCGCTAACGCAGGAGGCGATTTCGCGGTTGGACAGTTGTTCGCGGATTATTTGGCTGGGGTTGTAACTTACGGACAACTCGCTGCGCTTCTCAGGACAAAACACCCGCTCGTGATCGAAGAAATCGCCCACAAAATCCAGCAGGTGATCCGGTGTCCAGTCAAACCCGTCCAAGTTCGCCGACCTGAGTGTTGCACGGACACTCTCACGCGTCCTGATCGCCTCCTCTACATCCCCTACTTCAAAAGGGGAAAGTGGTAACGTAATCGAAATGACGCACCTGAAATTGCGCAACCAATACACCCTGTTGGCTAGTAGTGATTTGGACGTGCCACCCATATAGTATTCATTGCGTCGCGTCGTGATCCCAGCCAGCTCGCTTACTCGCACCGTGTCTTTTTGTTTTTTCAACATAGGTGCGATATCTGGTGATGCGTACAGTGAAATCTGGATGCCTGTTTTCGCCATGCACGAATCGAACAGGCTGGACAGTATTTTCTCCATTTCATCAGTTGCACCGGTCTGCGGGTCAATCTCGATGGCAAAGCCAATTGAGAACTGCTCTTTTTTGCCGAAGCCGCCTTGATCCAGGATAAACAACTGTTCGGTTGGAATCCAGCCAACGTAGGGCAACAAACCGGCCAGTCTGGGGACACTGGTGAATTGCTCGATCAAATGACGCGGAATCGCATCGGCACGGCCATATCTCTCATGCAGAAAGATATTTTTGAGTGCGCTGGTGAAAGACATGCTAATTTGACCCTTGTGGTTGTAATTGCGCTTGCCCAAACTGGCTTTGCGGTACCGCCGGTTGCGATGATGCGGGTTGTGGCTTTGCAGTCGGCGCCATGACACGATATTGGTTGGCAATTTTTTGGGTGCTATGCGCCACTTGCCAATGCCCTGGATCGGCAACGGCATACAGGAATGCCTGATCGTGCAACACCTTTCTGCTGTCTTCCCACGGCGCAACCCACACGCGCAATACGCTTGGTGCACTCAGTACGGGCGTGCCTGTTTGAGGAGCTGCACCAACGACCCTCTCGGCTACCTTGGCTTGATTTACCTTGCTGTACGTGGAGGTTGATTTTGCTGCTGAGCCGGGCAGATTGTCGGCAACCGCATTGGCATAGACCCCCGATAGTGAGGAACAGTTGATGCCCGGTGGCGCTTTGCAGGTGAACGACTTTTGGGCATCAAGTCCCACCATGCTGCACCCGGTGATGCTCAAGCAAGCCATCATTGCTAAAATCCCAACACGCATTATTTTTGCTCCTTGTTTAGCCATTTCTCGATTTGCTCTGCCGCCGCCATGCCTGGCAATACGCGGCCGTCAGCGGCGATCAGTGTGGGCGTGCCATTGATGTTGAACTTTTGACCGAGCTGGATATTGCGATCAATCGGGCTGTCGCAGTGCTTGTCTGTCACGGGTGCTTTGTCGTGCAGCATGTAGTCACGCCACGCGGCTGACTTGTCGGCAGAACACCATATCCCCTTTGCTTTTTTGGATGCCTCTGGGTGCAGCCCATCCAGGGGCATCAGGAAGGTATAGATCGTCACATTGCTTAACTTGGGTAATTCTTGCTCCAACTTCTTGCAATAAGGGCAGTCCGGGTCGGAAAAGATCGCCAGCACTCGCTCGCCCTTGCCACGCACAGTCTTAATGGCATCCTTGAGTGGCAACTCCGAAAAATTCACTACTTTTAACTCGTCAAGACGTTGGGCGGTTAAGTCTTGTTGGGTCTTCATGTCAAAAATATGGCCAAACAGGAAGTAACGCCCTTCGCTGTTTGTGTAGCCAATATTTTTGCCCATAGCCACTTCGTAAATCCCGTCGATGCCGGATTTGCGCACCTCGCTGATCTGCGTTGACGGGTAGAGATCGCGCAATGTTTTTGTAACGTCCTTTGCTGCGCTGCTATCACCCCAATTACCAGCTTGGGCTGCGGTCGCGCAAATCAATAACAACAGGGTGAGTAGTTTGGCCTTGTATTTCATTGATAAATCTCCTTTTTATTGAGGTTCGGAAGGATCAAGTGCCTTACCCATCACTTTTCGTCCGCGCTGCCAAATGTCGCTATACGTCCCGATTGACGGGTCCTGGCTTAAATCATCCATTGAGAAGCCTTTGGTGAAGACCACCTCAACCGTTCGCCCTGCATCAATTTCAATCACAGGGAACAATTTTTCTGCGAGGTCGATGTAATACTTGCTCAATCTATCCAGGGCTTTGCCCACGCCAGAACTGATGCCGTTTTGTAATTGCTGTCCCTGGTTGACCGTTGAGGTTGTTCCAAGTGGACTGATTGATTGCGTAGATGAGCTATTCTGGAAGGCCTGACCAATCCCTGAGCCTATGCCCGCCAGCAATGCGTTGGCGAGTACCTGCCCTTGCTTGCTGATAAGCCGCCCCCGCATCCCGGCTTTTCCATCTTCGCCCACGACATATCCCTTAACCGGAATATCCACCGCTCTACCGTCGCGGCGAACGCACGACAAATTTTCGAGTCGGCCAAATGCTCTTTCTGAACTGATGTCTCCGTAACTCGATGCCAGAATGAAACATTCCTTGATTTCAAAGCGGTAGCGGTTTGGCAAAAATGCGTTGTCCTGAGTGCGCATCAAAATTGGGTGCGGGTTGGTTTGCGCCTGTCCACCCGTTGGTGCGTCGAGGCCCCCCAAGAGGGCAACACGCACAAACGATCCGGCTGGTACATAACCGGCATTGGTGTCTTGCTGTGCGGGTGTGGTGGGTTTGGCGGTCTGGCTCACCTCAAACGACGCGATACCCGGCTCTTTAGGCTGAGCGGGTTCTGACAAAGCACTGGGTGGCTCGCCAGTGGCTAAGGGTAACGGTGTTATTGGTGCCGCTGGCGGCGGGATAGGCGGCAGTGGCGGCAATATTGATTCGGGTTGTCCGGTCTGCACTACTCCTGACTTTGCTTCCATCGCTGCCATTTGCTGCTTCAGCGCTTTGACGACATCATCCATCTGTTTCATTTGTGCGGCAGATTGCGTCATCCACACCTCCTTTGGGTCTGCGGCTGCCCCTGGCGTTGAGATGTTGGTGGCTTGCTGTTCGGCTGAGGTGGTCGGCGCTGGCAGGACCGAAGGCTGGCTATCCATAAGCGATACGCTGCCGAGAACCAACGCCATTAACCCTGCGCCACCGCCGCCCAGCATGATGTATTGGCGAGTTTTGGGCGTCATGTTGGCAAATTTTTCTGATAGGGAGGCCATTATTCAGCCTCGCTAACAATAAAGACTTGTGTGGTCTGCCCGGCTTCGAGTGTCGGATTTTCTATCGACACGGCCTGCACACCGGCGCGGTAGAACTCCCGTTCGTCCATAATAATGGGCTTATTGGATGTATTGATGAGCAGGTAGGACTCACCACGAATCCCCCTTAAATCGAGCGTTCTGATTAACTCGAACCTGGTGCCTTTCCATAGCGAGATGGTTTCGTTTTTTGCCTCGCCGTCACCATTGAAAAGCGCGATGACCGTGTTCAAAATATCATCATTGCGCGGCTCGTTTCCTTTGCTTATTGCGAGGCCAGGTTGCTTGTTTCCGCCTTTCACGATAATTGTTTCCGCAGGAATATCTTCCACCTTTAGCAGCAACTTGTAATGCTGGCCTTCTTCGTCGGTAATGAAGACGCTCATCATTGGCTTGTCGGCAGTTGGTTTAAGCCAAGCCGCGCCCGTTTCCGGTTCGGATGTGACCGTAAACAAGCCTTCCGCGCCATAGATACGCTTGATCTTGCGACCGTCCACTGTGATTAGATTAGGTTCGTTGCGCGACACGGTGGCCGTTGTTGACTCGGTGGGTGAGCCTTGATACAAAATCTGAGCGGCCAGGCATTGACAACTACTTGCCAGGAGTGCTGACACCAAAAATATCTTTTTCATTTGTTTCCTTGAACTCATTAACAAAAAGTCTCCCGTTTATGTACCTGAAACCAATCACATAAATAGTGCGCCTGGTCGAGATGCGCTTGTCTCCTACGAAGGTGTCCAAGTCGCCGGTGATCGCAACCTTCATTAGTTTTTCGTCCGTGTTTAATGTCTGCGCAGTAAACAGGGTGGCCGCGTTATTTTTGGCCAGAAAATCCAGTCTGGCTGTCATTTCTGCCGCCAGTTGCCCCACGCCTGCCGGCGTTGAATAACGCAAAAAAAGCTCTTTTTGGTAATTGCCTGTGGTCTGAGTAACGTTCAATGCGAGTCCGGCATACCAGTACGCCATCTGCTCAAGGTAGCTTTTTGATACGCCTGCGCCCGATACCCAAAAGCTCTTCTCAATCGTCGGCGGCACGAGCACGGTTCTTTCCAGGCCCAATGTTCTGAATAGTGTCGCGCCTTCAATCACAATAATGACAATAAGCGCGCCGACTACTAAGCGAAGAAAAGTGATCTCTCTGGCTTTGTTGCTGCTTGTTGTAATAAATTTTTCTGGTATCACTGTTTAGCCTAAAAAATATCGCTGGTCTGATGGTGGGGTTGTGCGCGTTTTGACAAACAGGCTGCTGGGTAACCACCAGTACATCGCGTGAACCGCAAACTTTTGGTGCTTACCGGCTTTAAATTTTCCGTACTGCCATGCCGCTACGCTGCCCGCCACAATGCCGCCAATCATCATGCCAAGCGACACCCCTGTACCTATAATCAGTATGGCAATAATGAATTGGTCAATGTCCCACAGCAGGAATTTCTCCTGCTGATCAAGTGTGCGAGGTATGTATCCTGCTTTCATTGATTACGTCCTTTCGTTGGCTGTTGCCCGCAATAAAACCCATCACGGGCAACAGGAATCAAACATCACTAGATGGTAGCGGTCATAATTCCGTTAACAATCGTCGGCGTGTATTGCAAGAAAATCGCAAAGCCGACACCTACGAGAATAGGAATTGGATTGCCTTTTGCGACCGACAGCAAGGCACCAATCACCACGGCTGCAATGGCGATTGCGCGGCCAGCATAGCCAGTCGCCACACCATTGATCCATGTGTACAAGGTCAAGAATTCCGTCCCTGTCGTACCGGCTACAGCGAAAGTGGGTAGAAACATCGCACCCAGTAAGGCGAGGATGCGCAAATCAATTGCTTTTGCTTTCATTTTTTACTTCCTTTGTGTAATCAATAAATGTTTTGATGAGCCAACCAATACCTAAGCCCGTCGAAATACCGGCGATATTGGAGGCGAATCCGTTTGCGTCAGTCAAAGTCGATCCCGGCACAAACATGCCCAGCGCTATGAAGCCGTCTGCTGCGACGAGATCAAAGATGAATTTTTTTGATTTAATCAATATAGCTTCTCCCTGGTTGCACCTTGACTTTCATCTGGCTATAAATTGCCAGAGCCGTATTCATTTTTTAATTTATCGTCATGCTCTTATTGCACCCCCCGTTCTTTATTGTTGATTTTGCTGCGCCTTAATTGACACTCGCCGCTTTTCTTTGAGTACCAATTCCTCTTTGTTGTATGGCGCGGGGTGACAGCAATCCCCCTTGGATGAAGCGGAAATCGTCGTATTTATGCCGTGCGACTTGAGCCAGCTAGTAACAAACTGAACACGCTTCAACGCCAGCCTGTTGTTGTAATTTCGAGTGCCGATATCATCGGTTTGCCCGGTCAATTCAATAAGGCCGATGCTTTGTTTGGATGCAAGCAGCACAAAGCGATCTAGTTCTTTTTGCCCGTCGCGGTTTGGTTTGCTCATACCAAAATCGAAATACACCTCAAAGGTTTCGGTAGCCTGGTCGGTTTTCTTGGCGTGTTTTTCGATCAATTGCGGCGGAGCTTGAGGCGGATTTGTGGTCGCTTGGTTGTTGGCAGCCAATAAGGTTGAGCTTGGCAAGGAATCTGAATTATCCAATTCCTTGGGTGTGCGTTTGGGACAGTTTTCACGGCAAATTCTGTATTTTCCGTCAAGGTAGCCGATGCTCGGCTGGCTGATCGCCGCAATGCTATCCAGGCGGCTCTTAAATAGATTCCCGCAGCCCGATAACATCGCGCACGATGTCAATAAGATCGCGATGGCGGCGCGGTGCTTAGTCAATTTGATTCCCTTGTTTTGTTTCATAACGAAGAATGACCGCTACTTGTCTGGCGTAGGCGGCGGCTTTGACCGGCGATTTTGCGTTGTACGCGCCAACCGCTTTCCACCCGTACCCCATGCGATGAAAATTGCCCGCCAATATCCAGGCCCCAACATGAGTGTTGACGCACGAGTCTATTAAGCGATCTCTGGTGATCCCGTATTTAGCGAGGGTTGGCAGCCATGCGGAGTTAATTTGCATGTGGCCAATATCGAAAGTGCCATTTTTATTTTTGTTTATGGCCACAGGGTTGCCGCCAGATTCAACGCTGG
The DNA here is from genome assembly GCA_947084955.1 of uncultured Gallionella sp. Taxonomy (GTDB): domain Bacteria; phylum Pseudomonadota; class Gammaproteobacteria; order Burkholderiales; family Gallionellaceae; genus Gallionella. The sequence continues at coordinate 13,272 of CAMTUO010000013.1, read as the reverse complement.
AAATTGCTCGCAGAAGCGCCTCTGGAATGCGATAGCGCGATGATGCTTGCGCAAAACATCCAGGGTCGGCAGCAATGGCAAGTTGTGTGAGCAGCATTGCGCTGGTGAAGACAAGGGTGCGAGTGAAAAACGTCATTGAGCCACCTCCACCATCTTGCTGCCGGTCGTTCCACAATAAGGGCATTTGCTGGGTTTTTTGGTTCCGGTATCAAAAATATGCTCTGCTTTGCAATGCCTGCACTTACTCCAAGACAGCAGTCCTGCTTTAACGTCCCGGATTGCGTACCACGCGGCATTGATGTCGATTTTTTTACCGTCAACCGAGAACAGCTTGGCAATTTCCCATGCTTGAGAAAAAGCATCCGTGGGTGTTCGATGCTCTTTTTCTGCGGACAAATAGACGGAGACCACCGTCGAGAGCGAAAGAGGCGACTGACCATTTTTGATATAAGCGAGAGTGTCGCAAGGCATTCGGCCTGGAGGTGGCACATCTGATCCGTGGATTTCCTCCCATAGCTCACGTAGTGCTCTCCAAGACAGGCCAGTAATTGAATGCGCAAGGGCAATGCGCATCCCGTCTTTGATCAGGGAGGCTGCGAGGAGTCGGGTTTTGATGAATTGGTTATCGTTGCTCATCGGTTTGTAGTCGGGTAACTAAAACGTTTGTCATGTAGGCTTTGCGGTGCGCGCCGGGAGGTTTCACTTCCATTTGGTTGAAAGTAGTCTCGTCCAGGTTCATGTAAAAGCACGGGGCAATCATGTCTTCCGCCAGTTGATCTATCTCCTCAAGCGTCATGTCGCTCATTTTTTTGGCGAGAAACTTTGGAACGCTGACGCAAAGTAACGGATGCTTTTCGGATGCCATTTGCTTGACGAGCAGGAGGTATCGTCGGTTGAGTGTAACGATGTCTTTTTGGAGCGAGTTATGCACCTGTGACCTCTCTGACTTTGCTGGCTAAAATCCTGCTTAACGATTTACGAAGATGCTCTGGTAGCTGCTCAAGTTGAATTTCAGCGGGTTGAGTTTTGTGCTGTGCGCTAATCCGCAAAGCGTCTTGCTGCTCCAGGTTTTTGCGCATTTCCCGCTGGTTCGCTACCGCCAATCCCCGTTCAGGTGCGAACGAGCCTTCTGAAGCTCGCTTGGCGATGCCTCGAACGTACCCCACTGGGTTTCCGATGGAGACGACAAGTTGTGCACCGTGCATTTCATCGAGGATGGACTGCCAGCGGCTAGGTGCTACCCCGCTGCTGGCGAGCAGCGTCTGGATGGAGGTACATTGCTCTAGGGTGATTCCAGGTGGGAAAATTAAATCATTCACCACCACTGTTTTTGGAGCATGGGGTGACGCATCGAATTCCGGGTCACCGGTAGTTGTGGTGGTTGTAGATTGAATATTGAATATTGTAGTGTTAGGGGGCAGGGTATGGGGTACGGTATGGGGCACCCTATCGATAGGGTATGAATAGGGTATCGGTGGGGTATTTTCCCCCGTATTTGTTGGGTTTGATAGGGTATCGACAGGGTATTCATGCCCTATGGATAGGGTATCTATAGGGTATTGGGTAGCGTATGGATACCCTATGGATACCCTATTTATGCCAACGGATTCCAATGATTCGACAAAATCATTTTGCCATTCAGAAGGTATGGCAGCGCATTGTTTTTTGGCATTTTCGAGTAGCTTTGGAGAGAATGCGCCCTTGACGGAGTTGTGCTTCCACCACGTCTTAACCCAAACCCAACCTGTATCGTTAAAATCAATTAACCCTTTGGCTTTGAGTCTTTTGACGACCACTAATAACTGATCCTTCGTCCAGCCCATTTCTGCTGCGGCAATCATCCACACTACCTGATAAGCACCGATGATGTTTGACGACGGCGATGTTAAAAAATAAAGCAAGGTTGCTTTGTCCTCTTGGCTTAGGTCAGATATTTCTGGATCACGCCAGAAGAAGTCGCTGATTGTGCGTTGTCTCATGATTTTGTTTCGTTGCTTTCAAATGCCAGTCAATCGCTCGCCATCGGCAGCGCGCTCTGCTGGCACACGCTTCCGCGGAGAGACTGCGACCCGACATAAACCGAGCGCAAGAGACCGGGCAACAACAACGGTCGATATAGAAATAATTGACATATTCACACCTGAAGTATATTTACACTAAATATAAAAGTCAATCATTACTATACATTTAATGAATGAAATTGTTGTACAATAAAAAAATGAATATAGGCGCCAGAATCAGACAATTGCGCGAGCGCAACACACTTTCACAGGAGAAATTCGGTGAACTGTGCGGCGTGAGCAAGGCATCCGTGTCTCAGTGGGAAATAGGCATCGCAACACCGCCCACGGATCGTTTAATAGCACTCAGGAAACACCTGGAGTTCTCCTTTGACTGGCTTATCGCTGGCGAAGTTGACAACAACTTTGCACTTACCAGACCATCAATACAGAAATTGCTTGCCGTGGCTCAACCACTTCCCGATAGCGCCGTTGCAGCTCTAACGCGTGAAGGGTGTTTCTATACTGAACTCATCTCGCCTGAAAAGTTACTCAACAGCACAAAATAACGTCATCGTGCTTCAGATTCAGCTCAAGCTGTTTTAATCAAGCGAAAAACCAAAACCCTGCTTTCAGTCTAGGTTGCCTACCCCTTACTGATTGCGCTGTAGCCTTGGCATTCAGCAATGGGGCCATTCTCTTTTGCCAGCAAATTTCCACGCTTTGTCCGTATGTGAAAATTGCCGAACTTGTACATAAATGCACTCAAGCATTCATCACTGCATGTAGCGACCTTCCTGAATTCTGCATCACCCCAGATAACAATTAGCCAAGCTGATAATGCTTGCCATTCAGCACATTATTATCTTGTCGCTGTGGTTAATTTCACCATCGTCGCATCCATAGCGAATGCTTATCTGGCATCCCGCATGAGGCAATCATTTTCACCATCACCACACTCTGTCGCGCACTTTAAAAACATCTTTTGCTTGGAAGTTTTACGCCTGAGCATTACAGCGATCCTCAATGATTTTGATTGAATCCAGCTTTGTGAAAATACTCATACCACGCCAGTGATTAGTTAGTATTTACATTAATTCACCAGACAGTCTATTTTATATTGACTTTTAATGTAAAGTTAATCTATACTTTTCACAAATCTAGTACGAGAGGTTTGATATGACCGACCAAAAGATAATTCCACCGCCACCTAAGATGGTGACATTCAGCCTCACCATCGAGGAAGGTGAGCAGGCAAAACTTTTGGCGTTTATGAGCGCAGATTCATGGGAACGCGCTGAGGAGGTGCGTAATGCGTCAATTCAGGAATGCACAAAGAGTCTTAAGCATTGCGTAATGTGGGCACAGCGCGATTGCGGTAGTTCGCGCGTGTTCGCACAGTTTCTTGCCTCACTCTACAACGGTTATCGCGTCAAGGCAGATGTGAGCGATATAGGGACACTTGATCCAGAGAATTTTGAGCACCTGATGAATGCATTGCGGCTGTGTTACATGACACAGCGCGAACCGCATACTTTCCTGGATAACGGTAGCGAGGTGTTTGAGGGAATTATCAGCCAGTGGAATATGGAGAAAAAGCTCAATGAATAAGCCTATCGATCACCTCGGCTGTACGGTCATCACAAACAAAAGACACGAGCCAAAGGACCTCGCCAGCTCATATTCCCGGCCGAGTTTATCCACACGGGGTTACAGACGAGCAAGACACCAGCGATCACCATTGCGGCAGTCGTGCTGGTTATTATCAACTATGCCCTGCGCAACCCGCACACGCTTGACAACACGCAAGAGCGGTTTAATCGGGCCATGCAGGTGGTGAGCACTATGACAAGCCCGGCCACACTCGACGTATTCAGTTTTAATGGCGCTCAAATTCGCGCCTTCGCCGATGACAACAGTGAAACGTGGTTTTCTGCCAAGGACGTTTGTGCTGTTCTTGGTTATAGCAACGACAGCGATGCCATCAAAAAATACTGCCGTGAAAATGGGATCGCGAAACACGACTCACATGCTGAAGGTGAAAATCAGGGATTAACCTACATCAACGAAGGGAACCTCTACCGCCTGATCATCAACTCTCACGAAGAAGAAGCGCAAGCCTTCGAGGTCAAGGTAACGGAAGAAATCCTGCCCGCCATCAGAAAAACAGGGGGCTACACCACACCACATGATGCGCGCGCACTCTCCCCTGTCCAACAGAACGCCTTGCAGCAGATCATCTCCCAGCGTTCGGATAACTCCGATGTGAATTGCGCAGATATTTGGAGTCGCTTCAACGATCATTTCGAGATTGGCAGCCATAGTGAGTTGCCAGCAGAGCGCTTTCTCGAAGCTGTAGCCTTTCTTGCCACGCTGCCCACAAATGATACGTTGACCGGTACGCGATACCAGTACCCACGCGCCATGCTAGATCAACCGCACTTTGTTGCACCGGATGCTGACAAAGCATGCCTGTCGCTGTCTATGCTGTCTGATCCATCACAGTTCAAGTCGCCGCTTATGTCGCTGCTGAATCAACTCAGCTGTGATGGATATGATGTGACTGCGCCACTTGATGAAGCTGTGGCTATGCGTGCAGCCATACAGCAGATGGACAAGGTACTGGATGAAATCAGGCTGGTTGCGCTTAAGGCAAAATCAGGGAGACTTGGATAAACTACGAAAGATGCAATGACCAATGGAGCCAGAGATGAACACACTCATCAATCAACTTGCCGAGGAACTGGCAAATCGTATTCGCCCGGCAATCCCTCTGTCAATTGACCTATGGAATTACGAAATGATTGCGGCATACCTCAAAAAATCACCGCAACAAGTTCGCCAGCGATATTCAGCCTTGCCTGGCTTTCCGCAAGCTATCCGGCTCCCATCTTGTGGCAAGGAAAAAGGACATCCGTTATGGAAGGCTGAGGAAATTATTATGTGGGCTGAAAAGCATAAAGAAAAACGCGTCGCTTAATACGACTCCGACAGATTTGCGACAATAACGTTTAAAGCCAATATATACGCCACTATCGAGTCCTCTTCTGGGCACCAACAACAAGATAGAGCCAGCGCAAGCTGGCTTTTTCTTTGCCCAGAAAGCGAAGTACCTGCGTACTTCGCGACAGGACTCGAAGGGCATCCGGTGCAACGGATGCCGGGGTCGCGCCTGCGTGACCGATCCTCTTCTGGGCACCAAACAAGTAAGGCCAGCGCAAGCTGGCTTTTTCTTTGGGCCCAGAAAGCGAAACACCTGCGTGTTTCGCCACAGGACTCGAAGGGCATCCGGTGTAACGGATGCCGGGGTCGCACCTGCACCACCTTCACGCTTCCGGGCACCAGTTGTAAAAAATAGCTCACGCAAGTGGGCTATTTTTTTGCATCCAGAACAGCGAAGCAACCGCACGCCGTGCACGTTACTGAGCAACCACACCACCAAAAAAATCCCGCAAATCAGGCCTGGCGTACCCATAAGCATCATTTGCGGGGATATCATTAAAATCTCACCATTCAAATTTACTCAAACGGATGACGCAGCACGATGGTTTCTTCCCTGTCAGGTCCGGTTGAAATCATGTCAACCGGGACACCGCAAACTTCAGCGATGCGCTCCAGATAATTGCGCGCGGCTAGCGGCAAATCCTCATAACGCTGCATACCCAGCGTGCTTTCCGACCAGCCTGGCATTTCCTCATACACCACCTGACAATCTTTCAGGGAATCTGCGCCAATAGGCAGAATATCGCTTTGAACGCCACCTATGTTATAGGCGACACCGATACGCACGCTTTCCATGCCATCCATCACATCCAGCTTGGTCACACATAAGCCGGACACACCGTTGATCTGAATCGAGCGCTTCAAGGCCGCCGCATCAAACCAGCCGCAGCGACGCGCACGCCCCGTTGTCGAACCGAACTCATGGCCACGGCGCGCCAGCCCTTCGCCGATCGGATCGCACTTGTCCACCGCGTCATACAGCTCGGTTGGAAAGGGGCCTGAGCCCACGCGCGTGGTGTATGCCTTGGTAATACCCAGCACATAATTGAGCATTTGCGGGCCGACACCGGCCCCCGCACAAGCAGCCCCGGCGATACAGTTGCTGGACGTCACAAACGGATAGGTACCGTGATCGATATCCAGCAATGCACCTTGCGCGCCTTCAAACAACAGACCATGTCCGTCCCGATTGGCTTCATACAGGGCGCGCGGCACGTCCATCACCAGCGGTTTGATGCGCTCGGCCAACGCCAGCGTCTCATCCAGCGTTTGCTGAAAATCCACCGTCTCATAATTGAAATAGTTTTTCAAAACGAAGTTGTGATAATCCAGCACTTCGCCCAGCTTGGCGGCCAAACGCTCACGATAGAAAATATCCTGCAGACGGATCGCGCGGCGCGCAACCTTGTCTTCATAGGCAGGTCCGATACCACGCCCGGTCGTGCCGATTTTTGCATTCCCCTTGGCCAATTCACGCGCCTTGTCGATCGCCACGTGGTACGGCAGGATCAGCGGGCAGGCTTCAGACACTTTCAGGCGGCCATACACGTCGATGCCGGCGGCTTGCAGCTCGTCCATTTCGAGAAGCAAGGCAGAAGGCGATAGCACCACGCCGTTGCCGATGTAGCACATGACGTTTTCGCGCAGGATACCCGAAGGAATCAGGTGTAACACGGTCTTCTTGCCGTTGATGACCAGCGTATGACCTGCATTGTGGCCGCCCTGAAAGCGCACCACGCCTTGCGCATGATCCGTCAGCCAGTCAACAATCTTGCCCTTACCCTCATCACCCCACTGGGTGCCGATTACAACAACGTTCTTAGCCATTATGGAACTTTCAAATTTAAAATTATTTGGAAATCACAGGGGTACAACCTGCCAGGCGCCATCCTGCAAGATCAGATCACGATCACATTGTAATTCGCCGGGAAAATCCGTGCTACCCGGCAGACTCACCACAACAACTTCACCCAGCGCACGCAGCGCCGATATTTTCACTGACAACGCCGCATCATACGGATACGGTGCGCGTATCGCCATTGGCACAGGCCTTGACGGCAACAAACGATACAGCTGACGCAGATCCATGCTGAAACCGGTAGCCGCGCGTGCACGGCCGAAGCTCTTACCCAGTTCATCGTAGCGGCCACCCAGCGCGATCGCATCATGGCTGCCTGCATGATAGGCTGCAAATACCATGCCGCTGTGATAATGATAACCGCGCAAATCCGCAAGATCGATACCGATGCTGTCCACTCGCAGGCTGCCAGACAGGGTCTGCAAATCATCCAGTGCCGATACGATTTCCGGCAGGGCAGGCAACACGGCGCGCGCACGCGCTAACACCTCGGCGCAACTGCCGTACAGCGCAGGCAGAGCCATCAGTGCAGTGCGTGACACCTCATCCAGCCCCGCCACCAATGCCAGCAACGTGGTGCTGTCCTTGTTTTGCAGTGCGGCAAACAGATCGTTTTCAACATGCCGATCCAGTTTTGCATGATTCACCAGCGCGCGAAACACACCCACATGCCCCAGATCCAGATGCACATTCTGCACACCCAGCAAGGCCAGCGATTGCAGCATCAGCTGCTGAATCTCCAGATCACTCTCAACCCCGCTGTGCCCGTATAATTCTGCGCCAATTTGCAATAACTCACGCGTACGATTGAGGCCCGCAGGGATGGTATGCAGCACGCTGCCTGCATAACACAAACGCGCAACGCCCTGACGATTGAGCAGATGCGCATCAATACGCGCAACCTGCGGCGTAATGTCGGCGCGTAACGCCAGTGTTCGTCCGCTCAGCTGATCCACCAGTTTAAAAGTGCGCAGATCCATGTCACTGGGCTGTCCGCTCAGATGCTGATCAGCACCATCAATCAGCAAAGACTCAACATATTCAAGCAAAGGGGGAGCGACTAACTGATACCCTGATTTTCTTAATAAATCAATGAGTTGCATACGCATCTCTTCGACGCACGATGCTTCATCAGGCAGCATGTCCTGAATGTATTCCGGAAGTAACCAATTTTGCATGATATAAAAACGCTTTATTTAATCCAGTACAACAACAGCAAACCGGAAATCATCGCAGTTAAGCCAATAAACCGGAGTTGTCCGTCACTCATCGCGAGCAGCTTACGAAAGGTTTCGCGCCACATGTCGGGAAAAAGGAACGGCATCATTCCTTCAATCACCAGCATCATCGCAAAACCCGTCAGCCAGTAAACCAGCACTACTTGGCAGCCTTACCTGAACTCTTCATATATTTGAAGAAAGCCGAACTCGGATCCATCACCATCACATCGCTCTTGTTCTTGAAACTCTGCTTGTAGGCCTCAAGGCTGCGGTAAAAGGAATAAAACTCGGCATTCTTGCCAAAGGCAGCCGCGTAAATTGCAGACGCCTTGGCATCGCCCTCGCCCTTGGTCTGCTGCGCCTGACGGTAAGCTTGCGCCAGGATCACTTCGCGCTGTTTGTCTGCGTCCGCCTTGATTTTCTCACCTTCAGCAGCGCCCGATGCGCGTAATTCGTTGGCTACCCGCTTACGCTCCGCATCCATGCGGCGATAAACCGAATCACTGATCTCGGAAGGGAAGTCAACACGTTTTAACCGCACATCCAGCACCTGCACACCAATCTTGCGAGCGTCCGCATCGGTCTTGTCGCGCAACACGGTCATGATTTGTTCACGCTCACCTGAAACCACCTCATGGATGGTGCGCTTGCCGAACTCTTCACGCATGCTGGAATTGACAGTTTGCCTCAAGCGCGTTATCGCACGCTCTTCATCACCGCCCACGCTGATGTAATACTGCTTCACGTCGATAATGCGCCATTTCACGAAGGAATCGACCATCACGTTTTTCTTTTCAGCCGTAATGAAACGCTCGGGCTCACCAGTATCCAGCGTCAAAATACGCGAATCAAAAAAGCGTACGTTCTGCATCAACGGTATCTTGAAATACAGGCCCGGTTTAGTTTTAACACCAACCACCTCGCCCAACTGAAACACAATGGCATTCTGACGCTGGTCAACCACAAACATGCTCAGACTCAATACGATCAGCGCAATCACCGCGCCGATCAGGATATTCGCTACTTTCATCGGGCCTCCCGATCACGGCTCAGCAGCGAATCACGCGCACGCTGTGCCGCACTGTTATCATTAATCTGTGATGAGGCGGCCTGCGGGTCCACCTTCACTGCCGGCGTCACATCAGCCGGCGCACCTGCCGCACGACTGGCTTCCATCAACTTATCCAGAGGCAGATATAACAGACTGCTGCCATTCTTTTGGTCAACCATGACTTTGCTGACATTGCCCATGACTTGCGACATGGTATCCAGATACATACGCTCGCGCGTCACCACAGGCGCTTTTTCATATTCAACCAGAATCTGCTTGAAGCGGCTCGCATCACCCTCGGCATTGGCAATCACGCTTTGCTTATAGCCTTCCGACTCCTGTATCAGACGCGCCGCCGTACCACTGGCACGCGGAATCACATCATTGGCATAGGACTGGCCTTCGTTCTTCTGCCTCTCCTTATCTTGCCCCGCTTTCACCGCATCATCGAACGCAGCTTGAACCTGTTCGGGCGGCTGCGCATTCTGCATGGTTAGCTTACTGATCAGAATACCTGATTTATAGCGATCCAGAATATCCTGAATCAGCTTGGTTGCAGATGCAGCCACCTGCTCGCGGCCTTCATACAACACAAAATCCATCTTGTTTTTGCCAACCACCTCGCGTATCGCAGATTCCGCAGCCTGACGCACGTTTTCATCCGCATTACGATTATTAAACAAATATTCCGCCGGGTCTTTCAGAAAATATTGCACCGCAAACTGAATATCGATAATATTTTCGTCGTCCGTCAGCATCAGCGACTCTTTCAACATCTTGTTCTTGACGTTGTCGCGATAGCCCACTTCGACTGTTCTGACCTGACTCAAATTGACAATCTCCACCGTCTCAACCGGATAGGGAATATGCCAACGCGGGCCGGGCTCAGTCGTATCCAGCATCTTGCCGAAACGCAGCACCACGCCACGCTGGCTTGCATCAACGATATAAAAACCACTGGCCAGCCAGATCAGCACGGCAATAATTGCCAGCAACCCAATTCCGCTGCCATTGAGCTTAGGCATCACGGGGCCGGATGCATTTCCGCCGCCCTTGCCATTACCGCCTTTACCGCCCATCAAGGACGCCACCTTCGCGTTCAATTTACGCAACAGCTCTTCCAGATCAGGCGGACCGCCGTTCTTATTACCCCATTGCGGGTCATTCAATCCCATGGCTCATTTCTCGCTTGTTTAATTTTATTTTCAATTTGTTCAGCAGCCAGCTTCACATCTCTGGCCTCGGACAAGGCAAGCCGTAACGCTTCCAGTCCGGCGCCACTTGTAGCGCTCAGATAAACACGGTTTATTTTACCATAGTCATCGCGCTGCACGCCCGCCGGCATGTCGGTCAGATCTACTTTATTGAACACCAGCAACTGCGGAATGCTTCCCGCATCAATTTCTTTCAAGACCTTGTTTACTTCGCTAATTTGATCGTCTCGATTCGGGTTGCTGGCATCCACCACATGCAGCAAAAGATCTGCCTGCACGGTTTCTTCCAGCGTACTGCGAAACGCCGCAACCAGGCTGTGCGGCAAATGCCTGATAAATCCCACCGTATCCGACAACACAATTTCGCCCGCACCTTCTGCAAACATCTTACGCGAAGTGGTATCCAGTGTGGCAAACAGCTGATCAGCCACATAAACATTGGCTTTGGTCAGACGATTGAACAAGGTCGATTTGCCTGCGTTCGTATATCCGACGATAGAGGCGGAAAATACGCCGGAACGATTACGTGAACGGCGCTGCACATCACGTTGCGCCTTGAGCTTTTCAAGACGGTCTTTGAGTAAATGTACGCGTTTGTCCAGCTTGCGCCTGTCCAGCTCCAGCTGGGTCTCACCCGGACCACGCGCACCCACCGCAAATTTCTGTTGCCCCATATCGGTGTTCATTCCAACCAGACGGGTTGCAAGATATTTTAACTGGGCAAGCTCTACCTGCACCTTGCCCTCATGGCTTTGTGCTCGCTGAGCAAAAATATCCAGTATCAGCATGGTGCGGTCGATAACCCGGGTATTCAGGGCACCAGACAGGTTGCGCATTTGCGCGGGGGATAAATCGTGATTGAAAATGACCAGCGGAATTTCCAGACGTTCGACCATCTCGGCAACTTCCTGTACTTTACCGCGACCGGCAAATAATGCGGCATCGGGACGTACGCGGCGCGCCTCTACGGTCGCAAGCGTACGAACGCCGGCTGTTTCGGCGAGCAAGCGCAATTCCTGCAGACTTTCACGATAGTCTGCATCACCAAAATCGATACTAACCAATAAGGCGGCTTCAGAAACTTTTGATTTTTGCTGCATTACTCGGCAGCGGCCTCATCATCGTAGGAAATGTTAATGGCGCGAGCCGGCACGATCGTCGAAATCGCGTGTTTGTAAACCATTTGGATTACAGAATTATTCTTCAGTAACACGACGTACTGGTCAAAAGATTCAACCTGCCCTTGCAACTTGATGCCATTGACCAGGTAAATTGCAACCTGTACATGTTCTTTGCGCAGGGTATTCAGGAAGGGGTCTTGCAGATGCTGGCCTTTTGCACTCATATTATTGCTCTTTTTGTAGGTAAGGGAAGCACACTTTACTGGATTCTGACTTAAATGACCAGTTGTAACTTAAAAAACAGGCAACAACAATGCTCAAAATCACCAGCTAATGCGCATATCAGGAGAATTTTTTGTAAATACAGAGAATCAACTCATAACAGCTAAGAACATGCCATATATGGTGGGTCGTGCGGGGATCGAACCTGCGACAAACGGATTAAGAGTCCGCTGCTCTACCAGCTGAGCTAACGACCCGATCTGAAATTTTTCAACATCAAAACCAGTGCGCATTATCGTTTGAATAGAACAGCCTGTCAAAATTATATTATTTTATCCTTGTAAGGAGTCGATAGCCTGTCACAGACTTGATCCGAAAATGGCCATGAAAGTGTCCACTAAGAACAGGTGGACACTATGCTCTTAGCTTTCGCTTACATAATCAATGTGAGTCGGCCGGACGCATACGGTGTCGCTACAAGGCCTGTGCCCCGATGTTGCACAGGCCTTGGCACTGCGCTCAAGTAGGTCAGATTGTCAAATGCTATTAAAACAAAAAGCCCCAGGTTTTCATCTGGAGTTTTTTTGTAAGGAGTCGAGAGCCTGTCCTGAGCTTGCCGAAGCCTGCCCTGAGTTGATCGAAGGGGAATGACCCCGTATCAGGTACGGGGCAGGCTCTACTTTAGCTCCAGCCAATGTAAAGTATTATTTGTGTCGCTGCCAACCGCATACGAATTTTTCGTTACGCGGCTGGTCACTTCGTTCAAGCAGGTCATCGGCCAATATTCCGCAGCAAATAAAAAAGCCCAACACAAGGCTGGGCTTTTTATTTGTAAGGAGTCTTACGATGACCTACTTTAGCTCCAGCCATTATTTTATGTTTTATACGTGTCGCTACAAGGCCTGTGCGACCAATGTTGCACAGGCCTTGGCACTGCGTTCATGTAGGTCAACATTAAGCTTTTACAAAGCAAAACGCCCCACCATTTCTGGAGGGGCGTTTTGCTTTGTAAGGAGTCTGACGATGACCTACTTTCACATGGGTAATCCACACTATCATTGGCGCGGAGTCGTTTCACTGTCCTGTTCGGGATGGGAAGGAGTGGGACCAACTCGCTATGGTCGTCAGACAAACTGGTAAGTTGCCGGCGCTGTTCTGCAAGCTACTATGTTTGTTGTTTCATGCCGGCATTTTAACATACCAACATAAAAACTAAATATATTGATTTAATGTTCACTGAACATTAAATCTCTGGAAGAAGTAAATCGGGTTCTTGATTGCACTGCGAACGGGTTTTGTTTTCGGTTCAGGCTTGCGCCTTTCACCTTGTACCTTTAACCTGTTGTATAACTTAATATTATAGGGTCAAGCCTCACGAGCAATTAGTATTGGTTAGCTTAACGCATTACTGCGCTTCCACACCCAACCTATCAACGTCCTGGTCTCGAACGACTCTTTAGGGGGGTTAAACCCCCAGGGAAATCTTATCTCAAGGCGAGTTTCCCGCTTAGATGCTTTCAGCGGTTATCTCTTCCAGATTTAGCTACCCGGCAATACCACTGGCGTGATAACCGGTACACCAG
>CAMTUO010000012.1:0-101355 GCA_947084955.1 uncultured Gallionella sp. | reverse complement strand
CTGCGCTTCCACGCAGCGCGTGGGAGCGAATAAAAGTGAGCCACTAACGATCATGGCAAGAAAGCCAACCCTGATAATGAAACTCGCCATGATCGTTCCCTCACCCCCGTTCCCCCTCTCCCGCTGGGCGAGGGGTACGGTTCGTCGCTACGCGAGTTTCACGTTAACGACGCTCTTTCTTCATGGCCTGCGCAGCTTCACGCTTGGAGTCTTTTTCCTTTTCCGTTGCGCGCTTGTCATGGAGCTTTTTGCCTTTGGCGAGGCCGATGGTCAGTTTGACGCGGCCGCCTTTGTAATGCATGTCCAGCGGCATCACGGTATAGCCTGCGCGTTTGACCTTGTTGATGATCTTTTCAATTTCGGCCTTGTGCAGCAACAGTTTTCGGGTGCGTACCGGATCCGGGTGGATGTGCGTCGAGGCGGAGAGCAGCGGGCTGATGTGCGCGCCGAATAAAAACAGTGCGCCGTCTTTTGAGGTGACGTAGGCTTCTTTCAGTTGCGCGCGGCCGGCGCGGATGGCCTTGACTTCCCACCCTTCCAGCATCAGGCCGGCCTCATATTTATCTTCAATGAAGTACTCGTGAAATGCTTTTTTGTTCTGGATAATGCTCATGAGAGGTGAATTTTGCTGTGTGTTCGGCTATTCTACCAGTCTTTGCAATAACAGCTTGGGTGCGAATGGCTACTGTAGAAAAAACCGTGCTGGTTGCACATAGCGCAGAACAGATGTTTAACCTGGTGGATTGCGTGCAGGATTATCCGGCATTTTTGCCCTGGTGTGGCGGGGCGAGCGTGTCAGAACTGCATGACAATGTTGTTCATGCCACCGTTAATATTAACTATCATCATATTAAACAGAGCTTTACGACTAGAAATGAGCGCACGCCGCCGCATCAGATCATCATGACCTTGCAGGACGGGCCGTTTCGCCGGCTGGACGGAAGCTGGCGTTTTATCCCGCTTGGCGATGCGGCCTGTAAAATAGAATTTCGCTTGCACTACGAGTTTTCCAGTAAGCTGCTGGAAAAGCTGGTGGGACCGGTGTTTTATTTTATCACCAACAGTTTCGTGGATGCATTCATACACCGTGCAGAAAAGGTATATCCGAACAAATGACCATCAACATCGAAGTAGTTTACGCATTACCCGATGAGCAGACTCTGCTGAAAAAAGAGGTGCCGGAAGGCACCACCGTGCTGGAAGGGATACAGGCGAGCGGGTTGCTTGAAAAATTTCCAGCGCTGGATGTCTCTGCGCACAAGCTGGGCATTTTCGGTAAACTGACCAAGCCGGATACCGTGCTGCGCGATAAGGATCGCATCGAAATCTATCGCCCGCTGATCGCGGATCCCAAGGAAGTACGGCGTCGCCGCGCCGAAGAAGGCAAGGTCATGAAAAAGGGCGGGGGCGATTTATGAATAATCCGGCCTATTTGGCGGGCGATTTCTCATCGCACGTTTGTAATATTTTTCGCGGAAAATCACGTGCTTGATTACGATCTGCATTGTCATTCCAATATTTCCGACGGCACCTTGACGCCCACCGAAGTGGCCAACCGCGCGCATGAGCGGGGCGTTAAAGTGTTGGCGCTGACCGATCACGACGACATGGACGGTCTGGATGAGGCGCGCAGCGTCGCGCAGCAACACGGTATGACCTTCATCAACGGGGTGGAAATTTCGGTGACCTGGCGCAAACATACGCTGCACATCGTAGGACTGGGAATCGATCCCGCTTATCAGCCTTTACAACTGGGGTTGCAGGGCGTGCGCGGCGGGCGTGGCGAGCGGGCGCAGAAAATGTCTGATGAACTGGCGAAAGTCGGCATCAGAGGCGCCTTTCAGGGTGCGCTCAAACATGCCAGCAATCCGAATATGATAGGTCGCACGCACTTTGCCCGATATCTTGTCGAAGCGGGGCACTGCAAGGATGTGAAAAGCGTCTTCAATCGCTATCTGGCCACCGGCAAGCCGGGCTATGTACCACATCAGTGGGCGATACTTTCTGACGCGATCAGCTGGATCAAGGGTAGTGGCGGGGTGGCGGTGCTGGCGCATCCGGGGCGCTATATGGTGGGTCGTCACAGTATGGGCAAGAAGACCATGCACGAGTTACTCACCGAATTCGCAAGCCTTGGCGGTCAGGCGCTGGAAGTCGTCACGGGCAGTCATACGCCGGAGCAATATGCCGAGTTCGCGCGCTATGCCGAAGAATTTAACTTGCTGTCTTCCTGTGGTTCGGATTTTCACGGGCCGGGCGAGAGCTACCGCGACATGGGGCGGCTGCCCGATCTGCCGATGATCTGCCGACCAGTGTGGGAAGTTTTGCAGTAACTTTGAGTTCAATACCTATGATGATCTTCAAAAATTCAGCTTATTGGGATGAAGCGCAAGGAACCGCGCAGCGATTGACGAGACATATCGTATGATAGGCGAGGAATGAGCGAGCACGTAACGCAGCGATTCGCCCAAAAAATGGATTTTTGAGGATCATATGTCACAATTTTTTACTATCTATCCGAACAATATCCACCTGCGCCTGATTCATCAGGCGGTGGCGATCATCAAGGACGGCGGCATCGTGGTGTATCCGACCGATTCCTGCTACGCGCTGGGCTGTCATCTGGATGACAAGCAGGCGGTTTCCCGCATACGCCAGATACGCGGGCTGGATGAGCAGCATCACCTGACGCTGATGTGCCGCGACTTGTCGGAGATTTCGACCTATGCGCGGGTGGATAATGCCCAGTTCCGCCTGCTCAAAGCCAATACGCCGGGCAGCTATACCTTCATACTGGATGCGACAAAAGAAGTGCCCAAGCGGCTGCAGCATCCGAAACGCAGTACCATCGGCATACGCGTGCCGGATCATCCGGTGGCGCTGGCCCTGCTGGAAGAGTTGGGAGAGCCGATGTCCAGTTCCACGCTGATCCTGCCGGATCAGCCCTGGCCGCTGAATGATGCGGAGCTGATACGCGAATTGCTGGAGAAAAAAGTGGATGCGGTGATCGACGGCGGGGCCGCAGGTGCGGATTTCACGACGGTGATCGATCTGACCGGCAGCGTACCCGTGCTGGTCAGACAAGGCAAAGGCGACACCGCGCCTTTTGGCATTGCGGCGCCGTAATCATCGCGGTTTAATTTAATAACGTAGTAAACTGATTAATCAATGCAAATAGACCAACTGGTTCAAACCATCGCCATCGCGGCGATCCCCATTCTGTTCGCCATCACCTTGCATGAGGCGGCGCACGGCTATGCGGCGCGGATGTTCGGCGACGATACCGCCTATCTGGAAGGGCGCATCAGCTTAAATCCCATCCGCCATATCGATCCGGTCGGCACGGTGTTGCTGCCGATACTCACGCTGGTGCTGGGCGGCGTGCTGTTCGGCTGGGCCAAGCCGGTGCCGGTGAATTTCGGCGCGCTGCGCAACCCGAAAAAAGACATGCTGTGGGTGGCGATTGCCGGACCTGCTTCAAATTTTGTGATGGCGCTGGCCTGGGCGCTGCTGTTCAAATTGTCATATGCCTACCCCGAAAATTATTTTGCCATACCCCTGATGGATATGGCGAAGATAGGCATTCAGATCAATATCGTGCTGATGGTGCTGAACCTGATTCCCTTGCCGCCGCTGGATGGCGGGCGGGTTGCGATCAGTCTGCTGCCGCATCGCCAGTCGTATCAGTTGAGTAAAATCGAGCCTTACGGCATGATGATCCTGATTGTGCTGGCGATCTCGCCGGTACTGGGCTGGGTGTTGTATCCCCTGGTCAGGCTGGTGCAACAAATTCTATTTTTTATGGTTGGAATCTAAGTATGTTTGCTGATCGCATTTTATCCGGCATGCGCCCCACGGGCAGTTTGCACCTGGGGCACTATCACGGGGTGTTGAAAAACTGGGTGCAAATGCAGCACGAGTATGAATGTCTGTTTTTTGTGGCCGACTGGCATGCGCTGACCACGCATTACGACAGCCCGCAGATCATCGAGCAAAGCGTCTGGGATATGGTGGTGGACTGGCTGGCGGCGGGGGTCGATCCGGCCCGTGCGACGCTGTTTATTCAGTCCAAAGTGCCGGAACACGCCGAGTTGCATCTGTTGTTGTCGATGATTACGCCGTTAGGCTGGCTGGAACGCATGCCGACCTACAAGGATCAACAGGCAAAACTTACCGAGAAGGATTTGAGCACCTATGGCTTTCTGGGCTACCCCTTGCTGCAAAGCGCGGATATCCTGATCTACCGCGCAACGCAAGTGCCGGTGGGCGAAGATCAGGTGCCGCATATCGAATTTACCCGTGAAATTGCGCGCCGCTTCAATCATCTGTACGGACGCGATCCCGGTTTTGCCGAAAAGGCGGAGCTCGCAGTTAAGAAGCTGGGCAATAAAAAAGCGCGTCTTTACAATGAATTGCGTACTCGTTTTCAGGAGCAGGGGGATGGGGAAGCGCTGGAATCAGCCAAGGCTTTGCTGGACGAGCAGCAGAGTCTGAGTCTGGGCGACCGGGAGCGGTTGTTTGGTTATCTGGAAGGCGGCGGCAAGATGATTTTATCCGAGCCGCAGGCGATGCTTACCGCAGCGTCGAAGATGCCGGGTCTGGACGGGCAGAAAATGTCCAAGTCCTACCATAACACTATTACCCTGCGCGAAGATGAGGCCAGTGTTGCCAAGAAAATTCGCACCATGCCCACCGATCCCGCGCGTATCCGCCGTACCGATCCGGGTGATCCGGTAAAATGCCCGGTCTGGGCTTTACATCAGGTGTATTCCAGCGAGCAAACACGGCAAAGCGTGATACACGGCTGCAAGAGCGCGGGCATCGGCTGTATCGAATGCAAACAGCCGGTGATCGATGCCGTGCTTACAGAACAACGTCCGATGCGCGAACGCGCACAACTGTATCTGGATGATCCGTCTTTAGTGCGCAACATCATCGCCGACGGCAATGAAAAAGCGCGCAAGCTGGCGTGTGAGACTATGCGCGATGTGCGCGAGGCGATGGGGCTGAGCTACAGCTGATTCATGAATTTTAAAGAAGATATGCAGGACCAGGTTGCCGCGCGCCGTATCTTTGGTCTCGTTCCACGCGCCGCGCGCCGCGCC
The DNA here is from genome assembly GCA_947084955.1 of uncultured Gallionella sp. Lineage (GTDB taxonomy): Bacteria > Pseudomonadota > Gammaproteobacteria > Burkholderiales > Gallionellaceae > Gallionella. The sequence continues at coordinate 96,250 of CAMTUO010000012.1, read as the reverse complement.
TCTGGCCTCGTTCCCACGCGCCGCGTGGGAACGTATGTTTACCCGCGCTGCGGGGGTTTTCATGCAGCATGATGCAATAGACTTCGAGACGCGGCGCGTCTCTGATTGCGTTCCCACGCAGCGCGTGGGAACGAGGAGGCGTGATGACTGCGTTTCCACGCAGCGCGTGGTGACGAGGAATAATGAAGCGGATCTGGTTCCCACGCGCCGCGTGGCGGTGAATGAGGTTGCTCTGCTGCTTACACGGCGCGTGGGAATGAGGAATGGCTGACGTTCAGGTTACGATCCATGGCGCGCCCATGCTACAGATGCCACTGGATTTATATATCCCGCCGGATGCGCTGGAACTGGTGCTGGATGCATTCTCAGGACCGCTGGATTTGCTGCTGTATCTGATCCGCAAACATAACCTGGACGTGCTGGACATTCCGATGGCGGAACTGACCCGGCAATATCTGCGTTACATCGAGCTGCTGCAACAGCACAAGCTGGAGCTGGCGGCCGAATACCTGCTGATGGCGGCGGTGCTGATTGAAATCAAGTCGCGCCTGCTGCTGCCAAAAATCAGCCGGGAAGCGGATGAGGAGGAAGATCCGCGCGCCGAACTGATGCGCCGTCTCAAGGAATACGAGCAGATGAAACTGGCCGCCCGGCAACTCGACGATCTGCCGCAGGCAGGGCGCGATTTCGAGCGGGTTCAGGTTGCCATCGAGCACACCCTTGAGGCGCGCCTGCCTGCGATCTGTGTGGAAGATATCCGGCAGGCGTGGCTGGGGCTGTTGACCCGCGTGCGCCTCAATACTCATCATACGGTGCGTCGCGAACCGCTTTCGGTACGCGAACAGATGGCGCATATATTGCGTTGCCTGCAAGGCGGTGAATATGTCGCGTTTGATACGCTGTTTGATCTGCAAGGCGGCGTGCCGAAACTGGTGATCACCTTCATCGCGATGCTGGAACTGGCCAAGGAATATCTGCTGGAAATACAGCAGAGCGATGCATTCGGGAGCATCTATGTCAGAGCCGGCCAAGTTGCCTGATACGCTGAAAATCATCATAGAGACGGCGCTCTTGACCAGCACTGAGCCGCTGTCCTTATCCGAACTGAAATTATTGAGCGATGCGCCGCTGGATAACCGCGCGCTCGAAGCGCTGCTGGACGATATTGCACGCGACTGGCAGGGCCGCGGGGTGGAGCTGACACGGGTGGCGAGCGGCTGGCGTTTCAGAGCCCGTCCACAGATGCAGGTCTATCTGGACCGGCTTAATCCGCAAAAACCGCCGCGCTATTCGCGCGCCGTGATGGAGACGCTGGCGATCATTGCCTATCATCAGCCTGTCACGCGCGGCGATATCGAGGAGATACGCGGTGTCGCGGTCGGATCGAATATACTCAAAACGCTGGAGGCGCGCGCCTGGATCGAGGTGGCAGGCCACCGGGATACGCCGGGCAGACCCGAATTGTTCGCAACCACCCGTCAGTTGCTGGATGATCTGAATCTGCGCAGCCTGCAGGAATTACCGTCATTGCAGGAAATCGGCGCCTTGCTGGAACAGCAGGTGTAGACGCAGAATCAGAATTTCCTTATTTTTGATCAGGATGCGGTAGACTGACATACTCACGCGACATCTAAACCGCGATCTGGTTCCATGTTGGCATAAAAGACAACAAAATAACTGATAGATGTATATTTTTAAATGAAAAATAAATTATTTATAATTTTCTGTCTGGCTGCTCGCACAGCCTGTGCCGCCGACCAGGCGAGCGAGTCTGATTACTATCAGGAGCTTCCTGTGGTATTGAGCGCATCAAGACTCTCACAACCCTTGTCCGAAGCGCCCAATGCCATGACGGTGATCGACCGCAACATGATCATCGCCTCCGGCTTCAGGACGATAACCGATCTGTTCAAGCTGGTGCCCGGCATGTATGTCAGCTACTACAAATCCGGTCAGGCGATCGTATCCTACCATGGGTCGACCGATCAGTACGCGCGGCGCATGCAGGTGATGATAGATGGGCGCAGCGTGTATATGCCGCCGCTCAGCATGGTGAACTGGGCCGCTTTGCCGATCACGGTGGATGACATCGAGCGCATCGAAGTGATACGGGGTCCGGCTGCCGCCTCATACGGCGCGAACTCAACGCAGGGCGTGATCAGCATTACCACCCGGGATGCGGGTGTGATGGGCGGGCAGAGTATCTCGGTCACCAAAGGGGATAAGGGCGTCAATGATGTGTCCGCCCGTTTTGGCCGACGCGGCGAGTTGCTGGATTACCGCATGACGCTCGCCTATACGGCGGACAACGGTTATGACAGTCTTGCCGTTCCGCCCAACAACATTCCCGCCACGCAGTTCAAGGCGGTCGGGTTGCTGGGTAACAGCAACGACAGCAACCAGGCGCGCATGCTCAATTACCGTGCGGATTATCATCCCAATGCGGTTGATCGCTATGACATTCAGTTCGGTTTCAACAAGGATGTGCAGGGGGTGGGGTTTAACGACAAGAATCCGAATTCGGGCAACGGCTTTAAGGGTACCAATACCAACACCTTTCATGATCTGACGGGACTGTCGGATTATCTGCAACTGGGATGGATACGATCGCTTGACGATAACGCCGAACTCAGTGTGCGCTATGCCCACAGCCGTGAGGATCAGCAGGAGGCTTTGCCGATTTATCTGGTCGGCACTTATTATCCCGGCCCGATTTCGCAATCGCTTAAAACCCGCCGTGACGAGATCGAGGTGCAACACACCGTGCCTTTTTCAGCTGTCAACCGGCTGGTTTACGGTGCGTCCTACCGTACGGATCAGGTCAACGGACAGGGGTATGTGCAGGGATTGCCAACCCCGGTGTATCTGTTTTATGGTCTCTCGCCCGCCAACCCGTCATACTCCTCGTCAACCAGCATCAGCCAGTACACCGTGTTTGCGCATGACGAATGGCGCATCACGCAGCGCTGGCTGTTCAATGCAGGTACGCTGTTTGAGCGCGATGCGACAGGGACGCCGCATAATTCGCCGCGTGTTGCGCTGAATTTTCATGTTACGCCGCAGCAAACGCTGCGCTTGGGGGTGTCGGTCGCCTACCGCACACCCTCGCTGGTTGAAACCAATTATCCGGCCCTGCAACCGGGCGCCTTGTTTATCCCGAATCAGAAGGTGATTTCGCCGGGGTTGCTGTCAGAGAAAATAGTGTCGCATGAGATCGGATATCTGGGTGAGTTCCCGCAACTGGCGACGTCCCTGGATCTGCGGCTGTTCAGCGACCAGTTGAGTCGCGGTATTTATGTTTCAACCACCAGTAACACCTTTGTGAACGGCCTGTCGGGTAACTATCAGGGCTTCGAAGCCACCCTCAAACATGAGTTCAGTGAGCGTGGCAATTTGACGGTCAATTTCGCGCATGAACTGGCCGCAAGTAACGGAGCTGCGCTGGCGGCAGCGGGGCAGAAAATCATGATATCCAACAATCCGCTGAACGCGGACATTCTGAGCGCGAGCACCCCGCGCAACAGCGGCAGTGTGCTGTACTCACAACGTTTGGCCGATGATTATTCCTTCAGCGCCGCCTATTATCGTCAGGATGCCATGCAGCCGTTTGACCGGGGGCTCATCGATTATCAGCCCATCCAGCGGCGTATGGATGTGCGTCTTGCCAAATCCTTTAATCTGGCGGGCGGCGTCAAGGGCAATCTGGCGCTGGTGCTGCAAAACCTGCTCGGTCAGGGTTATACGGAATATGTCGCCAGCAATCTCTTTAACCGGCGCGGCTATATCACCTTGGCGTTGAACTGGTAACGTGTACGCAGTCGACAGAATCTCACGCTGGTTGCTGCTCATCAGTCTGCTGAGCAGTCTGCCGGCATGCGCGGCAGAGGAGATGCAGGTGCTGATGGTGCTGAGCGACAACAGTCCTTTTTATCAGTCCTTTGCCGAAACCTTCAGGCAAAATCTTCCTGCCAACCTGCATCTGCAAACGCTGGGCCAAGCTGAGGATTTTTCCGGACAAAACGCTGATCTGATCGTGAGCGTCGGGGTGCGTGCGGCAGCCCGTGTTGCGAAATACTCCGCCCAGCCGTTACTGGCGGCGATGATACCCGACACGGCCTACGCTGATTTGCAGCACGTGCGGCACGGGCCGATTTCCGCTATTTTTGTGGATCAACCCATCGACAGGCAGGTAGCCTTGCTGCGCGCCGTACTGCCTGATCGCCAGACGATAGGGGTGCTGTATGCTGCCACACGGGATATGTCGGTGTTGCGCACTGAGCTGAACCGTCATCATGTCAGCTTAATTTCCCGCCATTTGTACAGCCAGGACACCCTGTTTTCCGATCTGAATGAGCTGCTTGCAAACAGCGATGTGTTGCTGGCTGTGCCGGATAGTGCGATCTACAACAGCAACAGCATACGCAATATTTTGCTCTCCAGTTACCGGCGCGGCATTCCGCTGATCGGGTTTTCAGCGGCCTATGTCAAGGCAGGCGCGCTGTGTGCTATTTTTTCCACGCCTGAGCAGCTTGCCGCGCAGACGGCGTCAGTGACCGTTTCATTTGCAAAAACGGGCAGCCTGCCGGCGGCGCAATATCCGGCGCTGTTCCGCATCGCGGTTAATCAGGAAGTGGCCAGAACACTCAATATCCCCGTCAAAACCGCCGAGGCGCTACGTCTTCTGGTCGAAAAGTCGTCAGGAGAGGCACGATGATAAATAAACAATATGGTATTCGTACGCATGTTATCTGGTTCACGCTGATGCCGCTGATGATGATGGTCATCATCCTTGAAGTCTTGATGTTGCACGAACGCTTTGCGGATATGGACAGCGATTTGCTCAGCCAAGGCACCTTAATTGCCCGGCAACTGGCAGCCAGCAGTGAATACGGTGTATTTTCCGACAACCGCCAGTTTCTGAACGGGGTCGCCGAGAGCGCCTTGCAACAGGCGAACGTCAAAGGGGTTGTGATCACGAACGCGACGCATACCGTCATTGCGAGTGCCGGTGTCGTGTCTGCGCTGCGCGCGGGGCAACAAGCCGCGCTGAGCGGGTTGCGGCAGGCAGTGCCGAACCGGGCGAATCCAGTACTGGATAACGGCGATACACTTTTGCTGTATCAACCCATACTGTCTACGCAGGTGGATCTTAATGAGCCTGAGGGCAGGCCTGCTGTACAGCAGACAGGTGCGCTGCTGCTGGAATTGAGCTGGGCACAGACGCGTCATCTGAAATTTCACCTGTTGTGGTTTACCTTGTCGGTAACGGTGGCATTTTTGCTGGCGACCTTGTTTCTGGTACATCTGGCCAGTCGTCGCATCATTCAGCCTATCCGGAAGTTGAGCGAGGCGATCCATGCCATCGGGGAGGGAGATCTTGAAACGCGGGTGAATGTGCCCAGTCACATTAGCGAATTATGCAATCTGTCGAATGGCATCAATCAGATGACGGCTGACTTGCAGCACGAACGCTCGATTTTGCAGCAACGCATACAGGAGGCGACCTCGCAGTTACGCAATCTGGCCTTTTACGATACGCTCACGCTGCTGCCCAATCGCCGATTGTTGAATGACCGTCTGGCGCAGGCTTTGGCGGCCAGTACGCGCAGCGGCAATTACGGCGCGCTGATGTTTCTCGATCTGGATAATTTTAAGCCGCTCAATGATCAGTACGGCCATGCGGTGGGCGATTTGCTGCTGATTGAAGCTGCGCACCGCATCAGCAGCTGTTTACGGGAAGTGGATACCGTTGCCAGGTTCGGTGGCGATGAATTCGTGGTGATGCTGGGGCGCCTGGAAACGGATCACGCGCAATCGGTCCAGCTGGCCTACCGGGTCGCAGAAAAAATACGCACAAAACTGGCGGAAACGTATCTGCTGAGTCACCAGGCGTCTGATCTGAACGTGCATCAAATTAAACATTGTTGCACTTCCAGCATCGGTGTGGTGCTGTTTATTAATCACGATACCGAACAGGAAGCGTTGTTACATTGTGCGGATGCAGCGATGTACCAGGCTAAAAGTGAGGGACGTAACCGGATCTGTTTTTATCAGCCCGCTGTAAAAATAAAGGCAGGGCCGGATGGGGCTCAGTCAATAAACTGAAACGTCATCATTTCCGGTTGAGAGGATGGCGATTTTTGACGCGCGTATAGCGGTGCAATTTTTTCGTATATATCCATACTCACTCGTCTCCGGTTAAAAATAAAATCAGTTGCTTGCTCTGATGTCGTATCACTTCCGGACGCGTCGGAAAAAGGCGCATGAAATATGGGTTTTCTCAACAACAGAGGCCAGCAAAAGCCGTCAATATGCAGCGTGAAAGTGCCGGCTCAGTGCGTCAGTTTCCGGTAAATCTCTGCGACCTTGAGCGGCAAGGTGCGCACCTCATCGATCACCACGGAATGCGCGGGGCCATACAGGCGCGGCAGATAGTCGCGCCCCTCGACATCCAGCGTGATGCCGAAAGGATGAATGCCCGCGCGGCGTGCTTCAATCAGCGCCTGGCGGGTATCCTCGATGCCGTATTCGCCGCGATAGTTGTCGTTATAGTCTTCCGGTCTGCCGTCTGACAGCGTAATCATCAAGCGCGTTTTGGCATCGGTCTGTAGCAGCAGTTGCGTGATATGGCGCACGGCAAAGCCCATGCGCGTGTAGTCCTGCGGACGGATGCCGCTGATGCGCGCCTTGACCGTGTCGCCATACGGCTCAGCAAAGGATTTGATGCGAAACAGTTCGCATTTCTTGCGCGTCATTCCGGAAAATCCGTATATCGCGTATCGGTCTCCCAAGGCTTCGAGCGCTTCCGACATCAGGACCAGCGCTTCTCTTTGTGCATCGTTCACCCAACCTTTGGTAGATCCGCTCATATCGACCAGAAAGGCCGCTGCGATGTTGCGCTCGGCTCGGTGCAGACGCGCGTACACCAGTTCGCTCATCTCGCCACCGCTTTTCATGTCGGACAGGGCTTCGACCAGCGCATCGAGATCGATGTGTTCGCCTTGCGACTGGCGTTTGAGCAAACGATCCTCGTCGCGCATCCCCTCAAAGGTGCGGCGTATCTGCCGCACCAGCGGGCCGTATTTGAGCAGCGTTGCGGCCGCAAAATCATCCTTGATTTGTGGCACATCCTTTTCGCGCATCACACACCAGTTCTTGCGGTAGCTGTTGCGTTTAAAATCCCATTCCGGATACAGAATGGCGCCTTCCTCGTGGTAGGTGCCTTGCCAGACCTGATCTGGATCCTGGCGTGTTTCAAGGTATAGCTTAGGATCGTATTCGCCGGGACCCGCTGCCACCAGGTATTCGGGCGGAATTTCACCAAAATCAATCAGTACCGAGGTCAGCAGCTGGCGAACATCGTCTGGCGGCGCGATGGGTATATCATCCAGTAGCAGTTCCATTTCACCAGAGCCGCCTGCCTGATCTTCACCTGATTTAACCTCGAACTGCGCCGGGGTGTCTTCATTTTCACGCGGCGGCAAGTCCTGGGCCAGTTCAGACAGACGCACGCGCAGCAGCGCTTTTTCACTATCGATGCGGGACTTGACGGCAACGGGGTGTAAGTCGCACTGATAGCAGGGAGGCGGCGGCAATTCGCTTTTAAGCGCTGCGGGCAGCAGTGCCAGGCTGTCGAAGCCGCTGGCCTGTGGAAGCGCCAGTCGTTCAGTAAATTCCTGCCACAGGGCCGAGCGCGCGGGTTCCTGTTGTCTGAGCTGGCTCATCTGGCGCGCCAGGCCCGGCAACTCGCGTGCGATGCAGGATTCCAGGCGCAGCGTTTCCAGTGTGGCATAGGTGATCAGCGCGCGATCAACGTCGGTAAATAGGGATAGTTCAGGCAGCACGCGCAGGGTGCCGAAATGCGCCTGTGCCCACAGCATCGCAACTTGCGCCTTGTACAGGATGAAATTGTCAGCAGCACGCTCCATGCGTGTCATTACGCCGGGAAGATAAAGGGTTTCACCATCTGTCCAGGCCTGTTGGCCTTCATTTGCATCGAGCAGCAGACGCCTGCCGGAAAGACCTCTGGCAAACGTCAGCAAAATGCCGCGCACATCCTCAAGCACCACGCCGTCGGTGTGCGCATGACGCAGTTCAATGTAGCGATCCACCGTGCGCAGGATGCCGACAGCGGCTTGCAGACCGTTGCGGTCATGGGCGTCCAGCGCCTGCATCAGCCAGGCCTCGATCAGACGTCGCTCCATGCGCGTACTCAGTTGCGCTGCCTGCGTGACGAAAAGGGTGGCGATCTGCACATGCGCGGCGGACAGTCGCTGCGTCCAGAGCAGAATGAATTCCTGATCTTTGCCGGACAGTGCTGCAATATCGCAGGCGATGCCGCTGACATCCTTCATGGAGAACTCAACTTCGAGCCAGCGTTCAAGCTGGCTGTTTATCTCCGCTACAGTGCGTGCCATCAGAACAATGAGGCGGAGAGTTCCTGGACTGCGGCGAGCGTATCGCCATCATCGGTCAGGGCCTGGGCGATGGCGCTGCGACAGGCGGTGGCGGGGGAGAGCCCCGCAGTAATGAGTTGGGCAGCGTGCACCAGCAGTCTGGTACTTGCGCCTTCTTCAAGACCGTTGTCTTTCAGGTTGCGTGTCATTTCGGCGAATTTCACCAGCCTCAATGCAATCTCGGGCGCAATGCCGGATTCGCGCACCACGATGGCGGCTTCGGTCGCTGCATCCGGGTAATCGAATTCGCAGGCGATGAAGCGCTGTCGCGTGCTTTGTTTCAATTCCTTTAGCACGCTCTGATAGCCGGGATTGTAGGAGACCACCAGCATGAAGTCATCCGGCGCATGGACCACCTCGCCGCGTTTTTCGATGGTTAAGATGCGGCGACCATCGGCCAGCGGATGGATCACCACCATGGTGTCCTTGCGCGCTTCGACCACTTCATCCAGATAGCAGATTGCGCCGCTGCGCACCGCTGCCACCAGCGGGCCGTCCATCCAGACGGTCTGCCCGCCGACGACCAGATAGCGGCCCACCAGATCGGATGCGGTCAGATCATCATGGCAGGCGACCGTGACCAGCGGGCGATTCAGCCGCCATGCCATATATTCGACAAAACGCGTCTTGCCGCAACCGGTCGGCCCCTTGAGCAGCATCGGCAAGCGGTGGCGGTAAGCCGCCTCGAACAACGCGATTTCATCGCCGGACGGCTGATAAAAAGGCTCCTCCGTTATATGCTGCGGCGATAGTGTGACAAGTTTATCGGGTGTAGGCATGGTCAGAAGTGAAATTTGCGCAAGCGCTCGTTTGCCTCCTCTCCCTCCGGGAGAGGATTGAGGTGAGGGAAAGCGTAGCGAGGGTGCCCGGGCATGGCAAGTTTCATTATAAGTTGCGGTTTCATTTCAATGCCCGTGGTTAGTCTTCGTCGACCAGGTCGTCTTCGTGCTGCGCTCTGATCGCTGCGGCTTCGATTTCCAGTCGCATGCGCGAGTCCTGTACGATTTTGCGGCGAGCGAGTACGGCGTCATTGCTCATCTTGATGCCTTCTTCGCCAAACAGGACCTGACGCAAAAAGCGGAAACCAAACTGCATCAGTACTTCATCGGAGACCCAGCTTGCGCGCTCTTCCTCAGCAATATCGTAGATGGTGTTGAATGAATCACTGTTGACGAATTCGCGGAAGCGGTCTACATCGTAGCAGGCCATGAAGAATAATTGCAGACTGCGCTTTGAAGGTTTGCCGATAGACGGGCCGGAGGATTTTTTCTTCAATATCAGCTGACGCCAGCCGCGCGAGGCTTCGTCAAAGGCATCCACACCTTGTTCCTTGCGGTATTCGTCGATGGTGAGCGAGCGGGGTTCCAGATGTCCCAGGCAGTGATCTTCCTTGACCAGCGCATAGGCGTTGCGGTCGACAAATTCGTCCTGACGGCGCATGGAAAGCAGGGCGACCGGATAATAGCGGCAGGCGGTCGGGCGATCTTCGTAAACGCTGCATCCTTCATCGGTCATAAACTGGCAGGCGCTGCCACCTTCAACCGGTTTGAGTTTAACCCCGGCGATACTGTTCATTTCCATTTCAAATGGAAAGGTAAAATGTTCGAGAAATTCGGTAGAGGTGATCTCCAGCCTTTTTTTCAGGCGTACGATGTCGTAAGGCGTGAGGCTGATGTCGATCGATTTGCAGCAGGCGTTGAAACAGCCGATACCTTTATGGCAACTGAACTGGATGATCTTATCGCCTTCAAACATTTCCGGCATGACAGGGCTGGTCGGATACGGTGTGTCAATTTTATTGGTTTGATTCATTTTTCTTCCCTGACGCGTATAAAAAAAGAGGGCGCCTGAGAGTTCGTGAACGAACCCCACAGGCACCCGTCTTCACATCATGCTACTAGTGCGGTACAGCCGGCTTGAACAGCTTGGACTTGTCGACCAGGTCGACATGCTTGCGCTTGAAGCAGGTCCATTTTTTGGTGTTTTTATTGTAAATGGAATTTACAAAGCAGTGCCAGTTTTTCTCATCGACAAAGTTCTTGTCAGTGCGATAGTAGAAGCCCGGATAACGGGATTCTTCACGGAACTGGATATGCTTCATGTGCGCTTCCGCCGTGATGATGCGGTGGTAGTTTTCCCAGGCGCGCAACAGCTCATGCAGATCTTTGGCGCGCATTTTTTCCGCATCTTCTTTCAGCATTTCCAGCTTCTCTTCGGCAACCGCCAGCATCTTGTCGTTGGTGTTGTAGTAAGTCGCAACGCCCGCTACATATTCGTCCATGATCTTCTGCAAACGCATTTGCAGCATCTTGGGCGTGATGTAATGAGGATTGATGTCGATGGCTGTGGTGTAGTCCTTGTGCTCCAGGTAAGTCCGTACCGGCTTGTAGATTTCCTCTGCCAGTTGCTCAGGCGTCACGTCGAATTCAGGTTTCCAGTCCTTGTTATCCAGTGCGTATTTGACCATCGCCTTGGAAGCTAAGCGACCTTCGGTGTGAGAACCTGAGGAGAACTTGTGACCCGATGCGCCCACGCCGTCGCCTGCGGTAAACAGACCCTTGACGGTGGTCATCGAGCGGTAGCCCCAGTTCCAGCCTTTTGGCAGGTGAGCGGGGATCTTGTCCTTTTCTTCGTGCTCTTCGTCGGTTGGCGCGCCAACGTCGGTCGGACCGGATACCCAGATGCCACAGCAACCGGAATGTGAACCCAGCAAATACGGTTCGGTGGGCATCAGCTCGGAATTTTTCTTCTCAGGCTCGATGTTTTCACCGACCCAGATGCCGCACTGACCGATGCACATGTCCAGAAAATCTTCCCAGGCTTCGGCTTCCAGGTGTTTGACTTCCTTGGGAGAAAGCGTCTCACGCAGTTTGCCCAGCGCCGTGACGGTGTCCATGTAGATCGGGCCGTGGCCGTCCTTCATTTCTTTCAACATCAGGTGATTGCGCAGGCAGGAAGCAGGAACGGCCGCCTGACCATAGGGCGGGTAGTCGTTCAGCATTTCCTTGTTTTTGACCATGTAGTCTTCGCCATAAGCATTGGTGGCCTTGGCTTTGAACAGCAGGAACCAGGCACCGACCGGACCGTAACCGTCTTTGAAGCGGGCTGGTACGAAGCGGTTTTCCATCATGGTCATTTCCGCACCGGCTTCAGCCGCCATGGCATAAGTGGAACCTGCGTTCCAGACCGGATACCAGGCGCGGCCTGAACCTTCGCCGACCGAGCGGGGGCGGAACAGGTTCACGCAACCGCCGGCAGCCAGCATGATGGACTTGGCTTTGTAGATGTGGATGGTATTCTCGCGTACCGAGAAACCGACCGCACCGGCAATGCGGCTCGGGTCGTTCTTGTCGTTGATCAGCTTGACGATAAAGATGCGCTCTTCGATACGCTCCAGTCCGAGCGCTTTCTTGGCGGCTTCAGCAACAATCCACTTGTAGGATTCGCCGTTGATCATGATCTGCCATTTACCGGAACGCACAGGTTTGCCACCGTCCTTCAGGGTAGGCAGGCCTTCCTTGATGGATTCTGCGCCGTCATGACGTACGCCTTCCGCATCGGTCTTCCAGATCGGCAGACCCCATTCTTCGAACAGATGTACGGAATCATCCACATTACGGCCGACATCGTAGGCCAGATCGTCGCGCGTAATACCCATCAGATCGTTCGAGACCATGCGTGTGTAATCAGCCGGATCCTGCTCGGTGCCGATGTAAGTGTTGATTGCAGACAGTCCCTGCGCGACAGCGCCGGAACGATCCATCGCAGCCTTGTCAACCAGTTTGATTTTAAGATCAACGCCGGATTCAGCCTTGACAGCCTCAGCCCAGCGCATCATTTCATAAGCGGCACCACAACATGCCATACCGCCGCCGATCAGAAGAATATCCAGTTCTTCCTGGACAATTCTTGGATTACCAAAAGTTCCTTCAGACATATCACTACTCCCAATTTGTTATGATTCTCTGCAACCTGTTTATTTGCGGATCAGCTCTTCAGGACGTCCTGCGCGATAACCACCCATCATGTCTCTGGTAAACACGCCAGGAGACGTCAGATCGGCCATTTTTGGCATCGGTTTGTTACCGTAAGGATCAATAGAACCTTCGGAGGTGGTGCGGATCGGGAATTTGAAGCGTTTCAAGGTGCCGTTCCTGAACTTGATCGTCCACATGATGGAGTCGGAACCGCGCATCGGTTGCACGGAGCCGCCCAATGGCACGATGTCGGCGTAATGGCGAACTTCAATGGCATTCTGCGGGCAGATCTTGACGCAGGAATAGCATTCCCAGCATTGCTCAGGCTCCTGGTTATAAGCCTTCATGGCGTGGCCGGTCGCTGAACCGTCTTTATCCAGCATCATCAGGTCGTGCGGGCAAATATACATGCAGGCGGTCTTGTCCTGACCCTTGCAGCCGTCACATTTTTCGGTACGTACGAATGTTGGCAATTTCAATACTCCTTGTGAAAAATAAAACAAAATATCCACACGATGCGTGGAACCCTCATTGAACGCCTGAGCAAGTGTTCGCAGGTGGTGCTTTGCGGCATCTGTATACAAGCCCGTTTGAGCGGACGGCATACCCTGCAAATTTATTCAGGAATTCCTTACCATCAGCGTCCTGAATGACCGCTGAGCTTTACTTCTACTTTATCGCCTTCTTCAATGCCGGCGTAATAGGCGCGCAGCACTTCCAGGACTTCCTTGCGGCTGAATTCGGCCGGTACGTCGGAATTTTCAGACAGCATCTTGCGTAACTTGGTGCCGGATAGCAGCAGGCGGTCTGCCCCATCGTGCGGGCAGGTGCGTGCGGATGCCATACCACCGCATTTGTAGCACCAGAAAGTCCAGTCTATTTTCAGCGCCTGGGTTTCCAGCGCGTCTTTGGGGATTTTGTCGAAGATATGATGTGCATCGAACGGGCCGTAATAGTTGCCGACGCCGGCATGGTCGCGCCCGACGATCAGATGCGAGCAGCCGTAGTTCTGGCGGAACAAGGCATGCAGCAGCGCTTCACGGGGTCCGGCATAGCGCATGTCCAGCGGGTAGCCTGCCTGGATCACGGTGTTGGGAACAAAATAATTATCGATCAGGGTGGAAATGGCATCGGTACGAACTTCGGCAGGGATGTCGCCGGGTTTGAGATTGCCCAGCAGAGAGTGAATCAGTACGCCATCGCAGATTTCAATGGCCACTTTGGCGAGATATTCGTGGGAGCGGTGCATCGGATTGCGGGTCTGGAAAGCGGCGACTTTGCTCCAGCCCAGGGTGTCGAACAATTCACGCGTCTCCTTCGGTGACATGAATTGCTTGCCGTATTTTGTATCGAAACCGCCCTGGGAGAGTACTTTGACGGGGCCTGCCAGGTTTACATCGCCTTGTTCCATCACCATCTTGACGCCGGGATGCTCGGCATCGGTGGTGTTGAATACGGTTGCACATTCGTGCGCTTTGTCTATCGTGTATTTTTCGGTGATGCGCATGGTGGCGAGGATACTGCCATCATCTGGATCCATCAGGGCAACGTGGCTGCCGGTATCGATCTTGTCAGCAAGAACGCTGTCGATGGAGAGGGTGATCGGGATCGGCCAGAACAGACCGTTTGCCATTTTCATTCCGGCGCAGACGCCTTGCCAGTCAGTGTAGGACATGAATCCGTCAAGCGGGGTGAAGCCGCCTATGCCCATCATGACCAGATCACCTTTTTCTCTTGAACTGACGGTGATCTGGGGCAGGGTGAGCGCATATTTCAATTCTGCTGCGCGCTCAGTCCCTTGTAACAACAGGGGATTTAGCTCACCCCCTCCATGCGGTTTGACAAGTGCGATTCTATTACCCTCTCCCAATTTATTATAGTTGGACTACCGGAAACGAACTAACTTAAAAACGCATTTCATGCCAAAGGCTTATGTGGCCTGAATTTCTAAGGAGGTATGCTAGGGTGTTTTTGCATTTGTCGCGACCCCTCTTACGGGTTATAGACCGATAGCTCATCACGGTTATGGATGGTTGCGAGCACCTTTAGGCATAATGTCGCTCCTTATAAATGGCTGATTTTGTGGTCTAGGAATCTTGCGAGAAGCACGGATGTTGTTGATTTTTCCGTGATGTTTAAGCAAATTTGTATATAGATTATTGAACAGGCTGTTATGATTATACCCTCGCAGCATGCTGACCTCGTGTCAGAATGAATTTAATCGGGCGTTCAATTGCCAGCAGAACTTTATTACCAGCGGAACTTTGAATGAAAATCCATAATCCCGGCGACTCCTCCAGTACCATTTCACCTTTGCACAATCCGCTTGCGCCGCCCGTTACGGATGCGACGACCGAAGTGCGTAATACCACCTGTTACATGTGCGCCTGCCGTTGCGGCATCCGCGTGCATTTGCGCAACGGTGAGGTGCGCTATATCGATGGCAATCCCGATCATCCGTTGAATAACGGGGTGATTTGCGCCAAAGGCTCTTCAGGCATCATGAAGCAGTACTCCCCCGCGCGCCTGACCAAGCCGTTGCGACGCAAACCCGGCACTGAACGCGGCGCGGGCGTTTTCGAAGAAATCAGCTGGGATGAAACCTTCGAGATCATGGAAAAACGCCTGTCGCATCTGCGCGCGACCGATCCGAAGAAGTTCGCGCTGTTTACCGGACGTGATCAGATGCAGGCGCTGACCGGCATGTTTGCGCGTCAGTTCGGTACGCCTAACTATTCCGCGCACGGCGGTTTCTGTTCGGTGAATATGGCAGCCGGTATGATTTACACCATCGGCGGTTCCTTCTGGGAATTCGGCGGTCCGGATCTTGAGCGCTCCAAGCTGTTCATCATGATCGGCACGGCGGAAGATCATCACTCCAACCCGATGAAGGTTTCGCTGTCCAAATTCAAACGCGAAGGCGGCCGTTTCATCTCGATCAATCCGGTGCGCACCGGCTATTCGGCGATTGCCGATGAATGGGTGCCGATCCGTCCCGGCACCGACGGCGCGCTGATGCTGGCGCTGATCCACGAACTGATTGCGTTAGGTCTCTACGACCGCGAATTCCTGGTGCGCTACACCAACTCCGGTCAGCTGATCAATCTGGATGCGGAACACGACGAGTTTGGCATGTTCGTGCGCACCGAAGTGCCCGAAGAAGAAGGCTGTTACGACCCGCAGAACAAACTGTGGTGGGATCGCAATACCGATAAGCCGGTGGTGACACATACTGAAGGCGCTGATCCGTTCCTGCTGGGTGAATTCAAGCTGGTTGACGGCGTACCGGTCAAACCGGCCTTCCAGTTGCTCAAAGAACGTGTGGAAGAATATACGCCGGAATGGGCCGCACAGATCACCGGTATCCCTGCTGAGACCATCCGCCGTCTGGCGCATGAAATGGGCATTACCGCACGCGATCAGAAAATCGAACTGCCGATTGCCTGGACCGATTCCTGGGGAAAAGAGCATGAATCCGTAATCGGCAACCCGGTATCGTTCCATGCGATGCGCGGACTTGCCGCTCACTCCAACGGCTTCCAGACCATACGTGCCTTGTCCATCCTGATGACCCTGCTGGGCACCATCGACAGGCCGGGCGGTTTCCGTCACAAGACGCCGTTCCCGCGCCCGATCCCGCCGTGTGCGCGTACACCGAATTCGCCGCTGGCCATTAAACCCAACACGCCGCTGGACGGCATGCCGCTGGGATGGCCCGCTGACCCGGATGATCTGTTTGTCAATCCGGACGGCACACCGGTGCGTATCGACAAGGCGTTCTCCTGGGAGCATCCGCTGTCCGTGCACGGCCTGATGCATAACGTGATCACCAACGCCTGGCGCGGCGATCCGTACAAGATCGACACGCTGCTCTTGTTTATGGCGAACATGGCGTGGAATTCGACCATGAATACCACCGAAGTGCGCGACATGCTGGTCGACAAGGAAGAAGACGGCGAATACAAGATTCCGTTTATTATCGTCTGCGATGCGTTCCATTCCGAGACAACCGCGTTTGCCGATCTGATCCTGCCGGATACCACCTATCTGGAGCGTCACGACGTAATGTCCATGCTCGATCGCCCGATCTCCGAATTTGACGGTCCGGTGGATTCGGTGCGTATTCCGGTATTGCCGCCGACCGGCGAATGCAAGCCATTCCAGGAAGTGCTGATCGAACTCGGTACCCGATTGAAACTCCCTGCCTTTGTCACCAAGGAAGGCTCACGCAAGTATCGCGACTATCCTGACTTTATCGTCAACTGGGAGACGGAGCCGGGTTCAGGTATCGGCTTCTTGTCCGGCTGGCGCGGTAAGGGCGGCGAGAAATCCATGCGCGGCGAGCCTAACCCGAATCAGTGGGAGATGTACGAAAAGAATAATTGCATCCACCACCATGTGTTGCCGAAATCGTATCAGTACATGCGCAACTGGAACAAGGGATATCTGGAATGGTCACAGCGCAACCGTATCACGCGCTATGCCGAGCCTATCCTGATCCACCTGTATTCCGAGGTGTTGCAGAAGTTTCGTCTGGCCGCGCAAGGCAAGGGCATTACCCGCAAGCCGCCTGCGCAACTGGCCAAACGTGTCGAGACGTATTTCGATCCGCTGCCGTTCTACTACGAGCCGCTGGAAACGCAGGTTACCGACAAGCACAAGTATCCGTTGTCGGCGCTGACCCAGCGTCCGATGGCGATGTATCACTCATGGGATTCGCAGAATGCCTGGCTGCGTCAGATTCATGCCTATAACTACTTGAATATCAATTCAAAAACAGCGCAGGCGGCGGGTATACCCGACGGCGGCTGGATGTGGATCGAGTCGCAGTGGGGTAAGGTACGTTGCATGGCGCGTTACAGCGAATCGGTTGAACCCGGTACGGTATGGACCTGGAATGCGATCGGCAAGGCGTCCGGTGCGTGGAATTTGTCGCCCGATTCGAATGAATCCCAACAGGGTTTTTTGCTGAACCATCTGATTTCAGAAGAACTGCCTGCGACCGCTGACGGCAAGGTGTTTTCCAATTCCGACCCGATTACCGGCCAGGCGGCCTGGTATGACGTGCGTGTACGCATTTACAAGGCGGAAGAGGGCGAACCAGAACAATCTTCACCTCAATTTGAACCTATGAAGAAATATCCCGGTATGAAGGAACATCCGAGTTTGCTCGCGTATTTCGGCGGCAAGTTTAAAGGGGGCGCAAAATGACCCAGCTTGCCTTAGTCATCGATCTGAACGTCTGTGTGGGCTGTCACGCCTGCGTGACCAGCTGCAAGGAGTGGAATACCTCCGGTTCGGCAGGTCCCTTGTGCGACGAACGCCCCTATGAAGCGGACCCGACAGGGACCTTCTTCAACCGTGTACAGACATTTGAAATCGGCGAATATCCGAATACGGAAACGCTGCATCTGCCCAAGTCCTGCCTGCACTGCGAAGATCCGCCGTGCGTGCCGGTGTGCCCGACGGGCGCCTCGTACAAGCGCAAGGAAGACGGCATTGTGCTGGTGGATTACGACAAGTGTATCGGCTGCAAGTATTGCACTTGGGCGTGTCCGTACGGCGCGCGCGAGTTCGACGAAAAAGAAAAGGTGATGAAGAAATGTACCTTGTGTGTCGATCGCATTTACGACATGACGCTGCCTGAGAACGATCGCAAGCCATCCTGCGTGAAGGCTTGCCCGACCAGCGCCCGTCTGTTCGGCGACGTGCATGATCCTGAATCGGCTGTCTCCAAAGCGATTCGTGAGAATGCCGGTTACGCGCTGATGCCGGAATGGGGTACTCACCCTGCCAACCAATACTTGCCGCGTCGCAAGACGAACATCAAGATTCATAAAGATGAACTTGAGCGCGCGGATAATCCGCTTAAAGTGGACGGTCTCTTGCCAAAACCTGGCAAAAACGAGTCGTCTCTGGAAGATGCTTCTGCCTGGTGATGATATGAAACCTGCTTATTCTGTAATTTTTCTGACGACGTTAATCGGTGCAGCGCAAGGTCTGTTTCTTGCCCTGTTTACACATCAATCCTATGCATTGTTCGGTCTGTTGCCGATGCAAACCGATGCATTTTACGGTTATGGCAGCGTGCTGGTCCTGTTTTTGCTGGCGGGCGGCCTGATCGCGTCCTTCTTTCACCTGGGGCGTCCCGAGCGTGCCTGGCGTTCGGCCACCCAATGGCGCACGTCCTGGCTGTCGCGCGAAGTGATTGCCTTGCCGGCGTTCATGGGCGTGAGCTTTCTGTTTGCGGTAGCGCATCTGACAGGCTATAAGCCGGTGATCTGGGCGTTGCCCGGCGGTATGAGTTTTGATCTGTCGATTGTGCTGGGCGCTGTGGGGACGCTGCTGGCGTTTACACTGTTCGTCTGTACGGGCATGATTTACGCTTGTCTGCGCTTCTTGCGTGAATGGCATTCCCCGCTGACGGTGATCAATTACATCCTGATGGGTGGCGCATCCGGATTCACGCTGGCCGCTTTCTATGCCGCCATGATGGCGCCGACGCAGGCCGATTTCTTCGGCGGCTGGGCGATCATCATTACCTTGCTGGCCTTTGCAGGCAGAATTGCCTCTCTGGTGCGTAATTCACGTCTGAAGGCGACTTCCACAATACAGACCGCCATTGGTGTCAAGCACCCGAACATCAAACAACGTTCCCAGGGTTTCATGGGCGGCTCGTTTAATACCCGTGAGTTCTTCCACGGCAAGAGCGATGCCTTTTTGCGTACGATCAAACCGGCCTTTTTGCTGCTGGCGTTCGTGGTCCCACTGGCTTTGCTGGCAACGGGTATGCTAAGCCCAGTGATGTTCGGTGTTGCATTCGTTGTGCAGTATGCCGGACTGTTGGCTGAACGCTGGTTCTTCTTTGCCCAGGCTAATCATCCGCAAAACCTGTACTATCAGACAGTGGGTTGATTTAATTGGATAATTTGAAAGCCAATAACGCCAGGTTACAACGCTTGCTGCCATTTTTACTATGGTGGCATAAGGTAGACCGCCAGAGCCTGCGTGCTGATCTGATCGCAGGTTTAACCGGAGCGCTGATCGTGCTGCCGCAGGGCGTAGCTTTTGCCACGATCGCCGGGATGCCGCCGGAATACGGGCTGTATGCGGCCATGGTGCCGGCCATCATCGCGGCGCTGTTTGGCTCCAGCTGGCATCTGGTTTCCGGTCCAACCACGGCCATTTCCATCGCGGTGTTCGCCGCGATGAGTCCGCTGGCAACGCCGGGATCGGTCGAATTCATCCGTATGGTGCTGACACTGACCTTTTTGACCGGATTGTTTCAGCTAATTCTGGGTCTGGCGCGCATGGGGGTGCTGGTCAATTTTATCTCGCACACGGTGGTGATCGGATTTACCGCGGGGGCGGCGATGCTGATTGCAGCGAGCCAGATCAAGAACTTTTTCGGCCTCAATATCGCGCGGGGTTTGCCTTTTCATGAAGTCATCGGTCAGTTGATCGCCCAGTTCGGCGACATCAATCTGTACGTGATGTCGGTTGGTGCGGTGACGTTGATCGTGGGTATCGCGGCGAAAAAGTATCTGCCAAAACTGCCCTACATGATCGTGGCGATGCTGGTAGGCAGTTTGGTGGCCTATGTCATCAACCTGAAATACGGGGTAGATCTCACCAAAATCAGGACGGTAGGCGCGCTTCCGGCGCAGTTGCCACCCTTGTCTTTTCCGGATTTTTCAATTTCTACCTTGCAGAAGGTGCTGTTTCCGGCGCTGGTGGTCACCATGCTGTCGTTGACCGAAGCGGTGTCCATTTCGCGCGCGATTGCCCTGAAATCCGAACAGCGCATCAACGGTAATCAGGAATTCATCGGTCAGGGCTTATCCAATCTGGTCGGCAGCTTCTTTTCAAGCTACGCGTCATGCGGATCGTTTAACCGTAGTGGTGTTAATTACGCGGCGGGCGCACAAACGCCGCTGGCTACCGTTTTCGCATCGATTTTCCTGCTGCTGGTGTTGCTGATGGTGGGTCCCTTGGCCTCCTATCTGCCCACGGCGGCAATGGCCGGGATTCTGTTTCTGGTGGCGTGGGGTTTGATCGATTTTCATCATATTGCCGTTATCGGTAAGACCAGCATTGCCGAATCAGTGATTCTATGGGTGACGCTGATCGGTACCCTGATCGATCTGGAAAAGGGCATCTTCTTCGGTATCCTGCTATCCCTGGCGATCTATCTGTACCGCGTTTCGCGTCCGACCATCGAAGCGGCGGTGCCGGCGAAAGAGGAGGGCGCGTATCACTTTATTAACGCCCAGGGGCAGACGGAATGCCCGCAGATGCGCATCGTGCGGGTGAATGGCTCCATCTTCTTTGGCGCGGTGGACCATGTGCAGCAAAGTTTGATGAACATCGATGAAGTCAATCCGAAGTTAAAGACGGTGCTGATCGTCGCCAGCGGCATCAACTTCGTCGATGTGGCCGGTGCTGAAATGCTTGCGCAGGAGGCGCGCCGCCGCCGCAAGATGGGCGGAGGGCTGTATTTTTATCGCTGCAAGGATTCCATCTATAAATTTTTGCGCCAATCCGACAAGCTGGATGACATCGGTGCGGGCGGTTTTTTCCCGGTTAAATCCGACTGGATCAAACCGGTCTACGCGACGCTGGATCCGGAAATTTGCAGGACTTGTCAGGCGCGCATATTCAATGAATGTCAGGACAAGCTTCCGGATGGCGAAGCAAGAGTCTCTTCTGTCTAATATTTTGAATTTATGTGGTTTTGTTTGACCTGTCGGTGCGAGTGCCGTCAGGGTTGCTATGAAGTTGGTGCGACAGGGGCATGTTCGGGTAACCTGCTTGTGAAGAGCGGGTGCAGGGACTATGATCTCGACTGGTTGTAAGGCAGATGGGGTTATGGTAATTCGATCACGTTGCAGCTGGTTGATACCTATATAAGCATTTGTTTATAAGTAGCTCTTTAGAGTTATGTGTATTCCCCTTCGTGGGTATGGACGAAATGAGGTAGCTCGTTCTTAATTGAGTCTTCGCTGAATCAGCGTAGATTCGCTTTTTTTAGCGGTGTTTTATTAACTTGTAGGAGATTAAAAATGAATTTCAATAAAGAATTTGATGCCAGCGGTATGTCCTGTCCTTTGCCTATCGTTAAAACCAAAAAAGCGCTTGCCGATATGGAATCCGGCCAGGTGTTGAGAGTGATCGCCACGGATACAGGCGCGGTCAAGGATATGCAGGCATTTGCCGATCAAACGGGCAACGTTCTGTTGTCCAATACAGAAGAAGGCGGTAAATTCGTCTTCTTTATGCAAAAGAAATAAGCGCACACCTCCAAGGAGAAACACATGACGAAAAAAATGGCGATTATCGCCACCAAAGGCACGTTGGATATGGCGTATCCGCCGTTTATTCTGGCATCGACAGCCGCTGCGCTGGGCTACGATGTACAGATTTTCTTCACCTTCTACGGTCTGCAATTGCTGCGCAAAGATCTGTCCGGCGTGATGATCAGCCCGCTGGCGAATCCTGCCATGCCGATGCCGGTGCCAATGCCGGTGTTCGTGCAGATGCTGCCCGGCATGGAATCCATGGCGACCATGATGATGAAGCAGAAGCTCAAGAAGCATGGTGTGGCCTCTTTGGAGGAATTGCGTGACCTGTGTCTGGAAGCCGATGTAAAATTCATCGCCTGCCAGATGACAGTCGATCTGTTCGAATTCGATAAGAGCGAGTTCATCGACAACGTTGAATACGGCGGTGCGTCGATGTTCTTTGGTTTTGCCGGCGAGACCGACATCTGCCTGTTCGTTTAAGGCCGATGTACTGTAGTTGCAACAAAAAGTATTATCAATAATTTATTCTAAACGTTAGCTCAGGGAGAGTCGCATGAAGATGAAGAAGCTTGTTGTAACCATGTTTGCCGCCGGTGTA
Source organism: uncultured Gallionella sp. (assembly GCA_947084955.1). Classification (GTDB taxonomy): domain Bacteria; phylum Pseudomonadota; class Gammaproteobacteria; order Burkholderiales; family Gallionellaceae; genus Gallionella. Next base: position 73,917 of record CAMTUO010000012.1, on the reverse strand, counting down.
CTGGCATCACCGCTGGCAAACGCCACAGACGGTTATTTTTCTGATGGTTTTGGTATGAAGTCCAAGGGTATGGGCGGTGTCGGTATTGCGTTGCCTCAGGATGCACTGGCAGCAGCCAACAATCCTGCCGGTATGGTGATGGTGGGTAATCGCGCCGATGTAGGTGTGGATTTGTTCGTACCGATGCGTGGCGCAACAATGAATGGTACAAGCTATGGTGGTAGTGACCGCAGTCTGTTCCTGATTCCTGAATTCGGTTACAACAAGATGATCGCCACAGACAAGTCCGTCGGTGTTTCCGTATATGGCAATGGCGGTATGAATACGTCCTATACTACCAGCCCGTTCGGTTATCCAAATGCTGGCGTCAACCTGCAGCAGTTGTTTATCGCGCCGACTTACGCGATGAAGATCAATGACAGCAATGCGATCGGCATTTCGCTGAATCTGGTTTATCAGACCTTTTCTGCGACAGGCTTACAGGCATTTGGTCCGGGTCCAGGTAATGCAAACGTCAGCAGCAATGGTGCTGCATTGACCAACAATGGTACGGACTCTTCTACCGGTGTGGGTGCGCGTATCGGCTGGACAGGCGAAGTTTCCCCTTCTGTGACGCTGGGTGCGACTTATCAGTTTAAAACCAAGATGAGTAAATTCAGCAAATATGCTGGTCTTTTTGCTGATGGTGGTCGTTTCGATATTCCAGCTAACTACGGCGTGGGTATCGCGCTTAAAGCTACTGATACCACTACGGTTTCTGTTGACTACAAGGTTATTCAGTACAGCAAGGTCCCATCCATTGCCAATCCGGTATCGAATTTGTTAGTTATGGGTAATGCATTGGGTACTGTCAATGGCCCCGGTTTTGGCTGGACAGATGTGAAGGCGATCAAGCTCGGCGTAAGTCAGGTGATTAACGATTCCTTTACGGTTCGCGCCGGTTACAGTCACAATACGCAGCCCATTCCTTCATCTGAAGTTATGTTCAACATTCTTGCTCCCGGGATTGTTCAGGATCACATCACGCTGGGCGGAACGTGGAACGTTTCCAAGACCAATGAGCTGACTGTGGGTTATATGCATGCCTTTAACAAGACCGTTAGTGGTGCGGTTAACACTTTAGCTGGTCCTGCAAATATCAGTCTGAATATGTACCAAGACTCTCTGGGTGTTGCCTACAGCTGGAAACTGTAAGTTATAGTTTAACTGTAGCGTAGCACCGGAAAGCCCGCTCCTGTATGGGAGCGGGCTTTTTTACAACCTTAAATTTCGAAATAATGGTTTTAAGCAGTTTAAGTGTAATGAATAACTAATTGTATATATTGGAAATAGAATGAAATTGAAGAAGTCTCTCGTAATAATGTTTGCCGCCGGTGTAATGACACCCTTGGCCGCTTTTGCTACTAACGGCGATACGATGATGTCGGTGGGTTCCGAAAATACCGCACTGGGGGGTACCGGTGTGGCGCATTTTGTGGGTGCTGAAAGCACCTTTGCCAATCCGGCCATGCTGGGTAAATCCAGCGGAACTGAACTCGTTGGCGGGCTGGTGATTTTCCGACCCAAGGTGACCAACAGCGGTATGCAAGGTGTAATTGCCAGCAGCGCTGCCGATACCAGTTATATCCCGGATATTTCCTATTCCAGTCGTGTTGATGATCACTGGGTTTATGGTGTCGCGATGGCCGGGATTGCCGGTATGGGGGTGGATTACACCGGACTGCCGGTAAGTAATACCATGAATGCAAGGACTCAGCTGAGCATCCTTAAAGTAGTACCGACCATCGCCTACAACGATACCAACTATGGTTTCGGTTTCTCTCCTGTGCTGCAATATGGTTCGCTGGCGATGTCTTTTGATGCCAGACCGGGCGGGCTTAATATTAATCCCGGTCAGACGGCTGTTACCGATACACGTCTGGGTTATACCCTGGGTGCTTACTATATGCCCATGCCGGCGCTGACGTTGGGGGCTGCTTACAACTCAAAGATCAAGATGAATTACGGCCCGCAAATTTCTTATGCCGCGGCCTTCGGTTTCGGCCAAACCTATTCGGATAATCTGACACAGCCTGCTGAAATCAAGGCAGGTGTGTCTTACGATATCAATAATAATTTCACGGTTACCGCAGATTTTCGTCAGATTCAATGGGCGTATGCGCAAGACTACGGAAACTTGGCGTGGAAAAATGAAAATGTCACCGCGATTGGCGTCAAGTATAAGACTGAGGGCTACTGGCTGGGCGCGGGCTATAATAATTCCAATAATCCGATCGGCACCTTTGCAAATGGCGTTGCTGCCAACGCGCGTAATGGCCAGAACGGTATCGGTAACTTATTCAATAATTTGATGTTTCCGGGCATTATCAAGAGTTCCTATACCCTGGGTGGCGGTTACATGCTGAATAAAAACTATGAACTGACCGGCTCTTTCATGTATGCGCCGAAGGTCACGTCCACCGTCGATATCAGCGATGCCGCAGGTATGGCGCCTGGCTCATTATTCAATACCACCACGCATTCACAGCAATCCTATTCGGTGTCATTGCGTTACACGTTTTAACGGGCATTGCGAAGCGGCATTCACCGATATTTATACTTTCCATTCCCGTTCCACCCTCGCCTCAATCCTCTGGTAAAGCAGCTAGCCCATCGACTAAGTCCACAAGCGGACAAGTCGCGGGTTATTCCAGGGGAAGACGAGTCAAAGGATTACTTACGTGAGCTTTACAAGATCCAGTTAGGTAAGATTTTTTCGCCTAACTGTCTGTAATTAAAAGATTCATGTAAGTGTAATGCAGGTTTAACAGTGGCTTGACCTTTGGCTTCTGGCTGCTACAATGATTTCCTATTGTTTTGCTCAACTGCTGTTCCGGGAATAGCGGAAAACAAGAAACGACAGGTGCGGGGGCTTATGAATTCAGAAAAAATCATCCTCCTGGTTGAAGATAATCCGGATGATGTGGCACTCACGTTACGCGCCTTCAAGAAAAACAATATCGATAATGAGATTGTTGTGGCGCGTGATGGCGTTGAAGCGCTCGACTACCTGTTCGGCAGAGGCGCTTATGCGGGGCGTGATACGGCCAATCTGCCGCAGATCGTGCTGCTTGACCTGAAACTGCCGCGCATGGATGGTCTTGAAGTGCTGCGTCTGATACGCGCAAATCCGGTGACCGCCCTGCAACCGGTCGCGGTGCTGACTTCCTCGAAGGAAGAGCGTGACATTGTTGAAAGTTACCGGCTGGGCGCCAACAGTTATATCCAGAAACCCGTCGATTTTTCGCAGTTCATGGAAGCGGTAAGGCAACTGGGCCTGTACTGGCTGGTGCTCAACGTTCCGCCTCACGGCAGCAGATAATCCCATGAATAAGCCGCTGCGTCTGATACTGGTTGAAGACTCTGAAGATGACGCGCTGCTGATTTTACGGGAATTATTTCGCAACGGTTTTACAACCACCCATATCCGCGTTGATACCCGGGCTGATCTTTTGACGGCCCTGACGGACGGCGTCTGGGATATCGTGATTACCGATCACAATATGCCGGGATTTAATTCCGAGGATGCGCTGGCGTTGGTGCGTGAAATGGCAGGTGATCTGCCGGTCATCATCGTCTCCGGCAGCATCGGCGAGGAAATTGCCGTCGCTGCGATGAAGAGCGGTGCGCATGATTACATCATGAAGGGCAATCTGACGCGCCTGGCGCCGGCCATCGAACGTGAACTGCGCGATGCGGCTGCCCGTCAGACGCACCGGCAGGCGCAGCAGACCATCGAGCACATGGCCTATCACGACGCGCTCACGGGCCTTTCCAACCGCGTTGAATTTGAGCGCCATTTGCGCAGTGCGCTGGATACGATCGCTTTCGGGCACAGTCACAGTTTGCTGTATGTGGATCTGGATCAGTTCAAAATCATCAATGATACCTGCGGCCATTCGGCAGGCGACGAGCTGTTGCGTCAGGTGTCCACCTTGCTCAAAGACCTGATACGCGGCGCGGACACGCTGGCCCGTCTGGGCGGCGACGAATTTGGCGTATTGCTGCAGGATTGTTCTTTCAGCCACGCCCAGCGTATCGGGGAGGCGATGCTGGCATCAATACGCGATTTTCGTTTCACCTGGCAGGGCAATAGTTTCAACATCGGCGCCAGTATCGGCATGGTGATGCTGGACCGACCCGGACTCACCTATGCGGACGTGTTGCGTCAGGCGGACATGGCCTGTTACTCGGCCAAGGACAAGGGACGCAATCGTATACAGGTGTATCTGCCGGACAATCTGGAGCTGCGTCGTCTTCACAGTGAGATGGAATGGGTCAACCGCATCAACCGCGCGCTGGAGGAAAACAGCTTTGAGATGCACTATCAGCGCATCCTTGGGTTGAACGGTGCGGTGCCGGGTAATTGCTGCGAGTTTTTGGTGCGCATGCGTGCGCCGGATAACGGTGAACTGATATTGCCGGGCGCCTTCATTCCTGCGGCCGAGCGTTATGGGCTGATGCCGGCCATTGATCGCTGGGTGGTCGAACATTGTTTTGCAAGTCTGGCACTCAGCCGTACGGCGAACACCGAACTGAGTCAGGGGATCGCCTTTGTCAATCTTTCCGGCGCGACGCTGGATGACGAAAATTTTCTTGATTTTGTCAAAGATTTGCTAAAACGGCACAAGCTGTCGACCCGCAGCATCTGTTTTGAAATCACCGAAACGGCCGCGATCGCCAATCTCAATCACGCGATCGCATTTATTAACGGCGTTAAGGAAATGGGCTGCCACGTTGCGCTGGACGATTTTGGTACCGGGCTGAGTTCCTTCTCCTATCTTAAAGCGTTGCCAGCCGATTTTTTAAAGATCGACGGCGGCTTTATCCGCGACATGCTGACGGACTCCATGGATCATGCCATTGTCGAGTCGATCAACAGCATCGGCCATGTCGCGGGTCTGAAAACCATCGCCGAGTTTGTCGAAACGGATGCGATCCGCTCGCGATTGCACGATATCGGCGTGGATTATGCGCAAGGTTACGGGATACACCGTCCGTCGGTGCTGCCCAGCCTTTAGGTTTTTTTCAACTATCTGGATTATTGAATGATTATGTGATTTTTTGTCTTTGTGCTGGCGTTTTATATGACGGGGGTTGAGGCGATGTTGAATTATGTATTTTGCCTTTTCAGGCGGCCTGTTTTGTCATTCACGCTGTATGTGCTGGCAGGGCTGGCCGCTTTTCCGGTGTCTGCTACTGCTGACAGCCGTGCGCCTGAAAGTTACAAATTGGGCATCTTCCCCTATATGGCGCCCCGCCAGACGGTCGAGTTTTTTGGTCCGGTCGCCGCCAGCATGGAGCAGGCGTTAGGTCACCCGGTTAAACTGCAAAGCGTACCCACTTTCAGAGATTTTTCGGAAGCAATGTCACTGCATGACTATGATATTGCACTGATCCAGCCCTTCAACTATGCGGAAGCGGTTGAAAAGTACGGTTATCTGCCGCTGGCCAGACTTTCTGTTCCCCTGATTTCCAAACTGTATGTGCGTAGCGACAGCCATTACCAGAAGCTCGAAGAGCTTCGCGGTACCACCATTGCGATGCCGCCAGCTGAATCGGCCAATGCGCGCATGATGTTACGGGCGTTATATGAGAACAAACTGATTCCGGGACGTGACGTGCAGGTGCATTATTTTAGTTCGCATGATTCCTGTATACAGCAGGTCTGGGTTGGCAAAGCCAGCGCCTGTGCGACAGCACCCCCTGTCGTCAGCGTGTTCGAACAACGCATGCACGCGAGGTTGCGCCCGGTATTTGATACGCCGCCGATTCCGCACATGCTGTTCGTGGTTCATCCGCGCGTGCCAGTCAATCAGCGTAAAAAGCTGGCAGCGCTGGTTACGGGGTGGAATCAGAACGAAGCGGGCCGCGTGATTCTCAAGAGCCTGGGCTTGCCGGGTTTTGTGCCGGTTAAAGCGGGCGAATATGATCTGCTGCATGACTATGATGCGGGTGTTATGAGCGGTGATGCCTCCGTGGCGTCGGATGAGCTGATGCTGGGCGTGTTTCCCTATTTTACGGCCAGGCTGCTGTCAAAAAATGTGTCGCCCATTTTGCCCGCTTTGCGCCGGGCGACAGCGCATGGGATGCAGCTGCGTACCTCGGCAAATTTTGGCAGTTTCATGGATGGCGTGGCGTCAGGGAATTATGACGTGGTGCTGGTGCAACCCTTTTCGTATGCAAAATCCATACAGTCCGGTTATCTGCCGCTGGCCGCCATGAAAAATTCGGTGCAGGGACTGTTTTTGGTGCGTGAGCAAAGCGTTTACCAGAGTATCAATGATTTGAAGGGAAAAACCGTCGCAATGGGACCGCTCGATTCCGCCCTGGCCAGATTAGGTTATCGGTCCTTGATGCAGGCGCATCTGGTGCCCGGGCGGGATGTGACTGTGAATTACCGCCCGAATCATGCCTCTTGTCTGCGGGAAGTGCAAAGCGGCACGGCAGCGGCTTGCGTCAGCTCTCAACTCAATCTGCGCATGTGGATTCCCCTGGCGCAAAATTTGCGGTTTATCGCCAGGACCGAGACGCTCCCCGGGGTACTGTTTCTTGCTCACAAACGCGTACCCGCCAACATTCGTGAGAAGTTGCAGAAGGAAATTCTTTCATGGAAGGATACCGCAGAGGGGCGCACGATATTGCAATCCCTGGGCTTTGGTGAGGCGATTCCGGTCGATATGCCTGCCTATCAGAAGCTGCAATCTTTTGAGGAGATCAAGTGATGCTCAGCCGTCTGTCGCTGCGTTATCGCATCGCGCTGGTGATCTTTCTGCTGGAAGCCTGCATGCTGGCGGCCGTGTTGAGTGTTTCTCTCTCTCAGTCCCATTCTACCGCTGCGGATTTTAATGCAGCCAGCCAGAAGGCGAGTCTGGATTTGTTGTCCAACCTGAGTGTCACGGCGTTGCTGACCGGTGAATATTCCGATTATCAGCTTTATATCGATGACGTGAAAAAGCAGCCTTCCATTGTTCGCATCCTGCTGGTTGATGCTCGGGAACGGGTGGTCGCCAGCACTCAGGTTGACGATGTGGGGCATAAAAAGGTTGAAGTGGTAAAGCTGCAGGAGGCAGGCTGGCGCATACAGCCAGTCGATTCGGCCGCCGGGGTGCTGGGTACGCTGTTCGTGCAGTTTTCCGATGCCGCCCTGACCGCGTCCTATTACAAGACACGCAATCTGGCCTTGGGGATCGCTTTCTCTGGGATGCTGATCATTGCTCTGGTCGGGCTGGCGACGGGTTTTGCATTAACCCGCAGGTTACAGCATGTCGCTGATGCGGCCCGCAAGTTTTATGAGGGCGATGTTAGCGCGCGTAGCCGCGTTGACGGACGGGACGAGGTGGCGATGCTATCGCGGGATTTTGACAATATGGCGGATGCGGTGGCTGAACAGCAGCGTGCACTGCACGATCAGAGCGCCTATATTGAGTTGCTGTTCAATTCCACCGCAGAAGCCATTTACGGCGTGGATACGCAGGGGATATGCACCTTCGTTAATCCGGCCTGTCTGCAATTGCTGGGCTATGAGCATGAGTCGGATCTGGTGGGGCAGCAGATGCATGCGCTGATCCATCATCATTATCCGGATGGTAGCAGCTATCCTGTAGAGGCGTGCCGCGTGCGTTTATCCACGCTGCAAGGGCAGATGGTGCATGTGGATGACGAAGTGCACTGGCGGCGTGACGGGACGGCATTTCCGGTTGAATACTGGTCGCATCCGATGTATCGCGACGGGCAACTGATCGGCGCTGTGGTGACGTTCGTGGACATCACTGAGCGTCGCCAGAATGAGGCGCGCATCCGTCAGTTGAACGACGAGCTGGAACAGCGCGTGCAGGAGCGCACCATTCAACTGGAAGTCGCCAACAAGGAACTGGAAGCATTTTCCTATTCGGTCTCACATGACCTGCGCGCGCCCTTGCGGGCCGTGGATGGTTTTAGTCAGGCGCTTATCGAAGACTATAGCGGGCAGCTGGATGCAACTGCCAATAGTTATCTGGCCCGGGTACGCAACGGCGCGCAACACATGGGCGTGCTGATCGACGATATGCTGAAGCTCGCGCAGGTCACGCGCATGCCTTTGCTGCCTGAAACAGTGGATATGAGCCGGATGGCGCATGAGGTGCTGGCGCAGCTTCAGGAGAACGAACCTGACCGGCAGGTCGCAGTCAGCATCGCTGACGTGATCCGCGCGCGTGGCGATCCGGGATTGTTGCGTATTGTCATGGATAATCTGCTCGACAACGCCTGGAAATACACTAGAGGTAAAGCGGTAGCACAGATCACCTTCAGTGTGATGCAGCAGGAGGGAGAAACGGTGTACAGCGTGACGGACAATGGTGCAGGGTTCGACATGCAGTTCGCCGGCAAACTGTTCGGGGCGTTTCAGCGGTTGCACCGCAAGGATCAGTTCGAAGGTACGGGTGTCGGCCTTGCCACCGTCGCGCGCATTGTCCACCGCCATGGCGGGCGCATCTGGGCGGAGGCGACACTGGAACAGGGCGCCCGGTTTTCATTCACTCTGGGCAGCGCCCGCTGATCAGACGCAGATCAGACGATAAATTTCTGGGTGGTGGCGTTCAGGCGCTGGGCCGCTGCTATCATGCGGGTTGAGTCATTCACGCAGGAGGAGGTGTATTGCGCGGCAGTCGCGGTGCGGGCCTGATTCTCTTCGATGCGATTTAACACGATGCCGACCAGCATTTGCTGGTCATCGGCGGCTTCGCGCACCGCTTCGACGGAGCTTTTCATTGCCAGGGTAGCCTGTTCGATCTGCACGAAGATTTCGGACGAGGATTTGGATGCCTGCAGGCCGTCACGCACGGCATGGGCATTTTCTTCTGAAATGGCAACGGTGGAAGCGACATCGATATTCACGCGCTTTAAAACCGCATCGATGCGGGTGGTGGCCTGTGCCGCCTGCTCGGAGAGCTTTCTGACTTCGTCAGCGACCACGGCGAAACCGCGGCCCTGTTCCCCCGCGCGGGCGGCTTCAATGGCTGCATTCAGGGCCAGCAGGTTGGTCTGCTCGGCAATCGCGCGTATCGCGGAGACGGCGGTTTCGACCTCCTTTGCGCTGCCTTCCAGACTGGTTGCATTGGCCGATATTTTAATGCTGGCGTCGCTCAGTACTGAAATCGCTTTTTCGGTGGCTTTAACTTCTGTCACGCCATTGCGCACCAGAACGTCTGCCGATGAAGCGCTGTTGCGGGCGGTGTCGGATAGATCCAGGATGGAGTTGGCTGCATCCGCCATGCCATTGATAACATTGATAATTTCGTGTGTATTCTGGCTGAAATCATGTATCGTTTCACCCAGCGCCTGCATGGATGTGCCAATTTCGTGCGCGCTCGTATCTACCGCATGGGCGGATGCTGAAACGTCACGCAGGGTTTCGCGCAGGCCGTTTGCCATGCTGTCGAAACCTTCGGTGATCTCGCCTACCGTATCGTTGCTGCGTACGCCGCAGCCTTCGCGTAAATCGCCTTTGCGTATGCGATCTGCGGCAACCGCGACAAGTTGTAATTTTTTGATCAGCAGCCATTTGAGCAGGGCATGATTGATGATGCCGATGGTGACGCCGGCCACCACGCAGCCCAGAGAAAACCACGCGAACATGCCCGGTTTCCAGTTGACGAAGAAACTGGCGTAGAAGGGGAAGATAATTCCCATCGACAGACCGAAACCCAGAAACGAATATTTGAGCTGCTTGAGTATGGAAACCTGTGACATGAGTATCCTCGTCTGTGCGGTGGGAAAGCGACCGTGGTTTATGTATTAACGACTAATTTTGCAAAAACTTTAATCTGTTTAGATCGACGTCAGTCTGTCCAGATAGCGGGCGCGATACAGTAGTCTCGGCTGCTTCGGGTCATCGGTGAATGAACTTCTGTCGTGTAACACGTTGTTGCACAGCAAACCCATGCCGGGTTCAAGCTGAAAACGGTGAATGTGCGGAGATGCGGAGGAGAGCAGTTGTTCCAGCATGGCAACAGCCGCCAGCGTGACAGCGTCCTGCTTCCATTCGATACTGCGGGTGCGGGCCGTATAGCGCATGTGCAGTGCGCCATCGAGCGGATCGACGCTGAACACGGGGCCGATCTGCGCGGCCCGCGCAATCCCCTGATCGTCGGTGCGTGCGGGGATGGTCATGGCATCGGGTACGGAGAGTGCACGGATAAAATCCGGATTGGCATCGCGCAGCATCAGATAGGCGATTTCGTGATCCATAATGCGGTTTTCGCCGCCGTTTCCTGCGCGTTCCACGCAATGCAGCACCATTGCACGAATCTGCCGTTCGAGCGGGTTGTAATAGCCGTCGGTATGCCATTTGATGGCGCGGTCGGTATAAGGAATGTAAGCTTGCCGCTGTCCGTCGCTGTGGGTCACGGTGATACGTGAGATACCGGCTTCTCCGGCCAGCCAGTTGGCATCCAGCCGTATGAGTCCAAGCTGTTCACCCAGGCGCTGCAAGCCCTGTTCGTCGATTGCTGTGCGGGCGGCATAAATGACCATGTTGCTGCGCGCGCAGCGTGACAGCAGCGCGGTATGCTCGGCATCCGTCAGTTGACAGGGATTGTCGACTTCGACGATCAGCTCATCAGGACGGGTGATTGCGTAGTCCAGTTTGCGCGCACGCCAATCCAGATAAGCGTTCTTGTTATCCGGATCGAACGCGGAGCTCATGGGTTTCTGGCAGGTGTGAGGCGGCGGCGGACGGGGCGTTCCTTGGGCGGTGAGGTATCGAGCAGTTTTCTGAAGTTGGCCTCCAGCATGTCGACTGCGTTGGGCGCCTCGATGCTCATGATCTGATCGATGATCCAGTCGCTGTCCTTTTCATCCATGATCTGGCCCATGCAAAACGCCAGATAACGGGTAAAGGCAAACTCCGGTCCGCTTTCGGTGTAGCCGAATTCAGCATACTCGCCGGCGCGCGCGTTTAATTCATCAATAAACTGATTTTTACACTGCTTCAGTTCGCCGCCCATTAAGCGGCTCTTGTTTTCGGCGTAGGTGTCTGCCACATGGTTCGCCAGTGCGCCGGTGAAAGCGACGCGGGCATCGGCTGAAAACTGGCGATAGGCCAGACGATCGGCGACCAGTATGGCAAAGATCAGAAATTCGGAGAGAAAGGCGAAATACTGGGGCCCAATAGCAACCTCGAATTTCGCTTTTCTCGTATTTTTCAGTGCGTTTTCGGCGATGCGAGAAACGTTAAATGCGACCGCCCCGGCTAACTCCTCCGGGGTGTGTTCGCGACCTGACTGAAACCAGTTGCTTTTAATGCGCATTAATAATCAGCCTTTTTCAAGGAAAAAAGCATACACATCAGCAGCGATTTCCGAGGTATCAACGATGCGTACGCCGGTGGCGCGAGCCCAGTCTACGATGTCGGAATGGATGCCCGGGCAGTTACTGACGAGTTTGAGCACTTCGCCGGTATTCATGCCGTTGAGCAGCTTTTTGGCTTCAATGATGGGGCCGGGGCAGACGACATTGCGAATGTCCAGAATGACGTTCGCTTTGACGGACTCTCCCGTGCCTTTTCTCACGTAATAGCCGGTTCCACCATCTGCAATGGCTTCGGAGCGTAAAACCTGATTATGGGTTTGTTCCGCCCAGGCGAACAGATCGTCACCGGTGCCGGGGCAATCCGACATCAGCAGCAGTATCTGCTCGTTCTCCAGATCGCTGATGATGCGTTTTGCGCCGAGCAGCGGAGCCGGGCAGGAGAGCCCGCGCATGTCCAGCGTTACGTTGGTGTGCAAATTTTGATGGCTCATATCAGTTGTCCTAAGGATTTAGTATCCGCCTTTACCCAGCGGTTGAGGTAATCCTGCTACCTTGGCGCCTTGTTTGGCTGGTCCGATCGGGAACAAGTCATATAATGCCTTGCTGTCGGCTTCCGGCCAGAATTCATTGACTGCCTTCAACATATTGCGAAAATTAGGCGTGGCGCCATGCTCGCGATACTGTTCACGCATGAAATTGATGATTTCCCAGTGTTTGGGTGTCAGTTCGATGCCTTCGGCAGCGGCAATCACCCCAACGACTTCATCACTGTAATCCGCTTCCAGCAAATAACCGTCTGCGTCTGTCTCAAGTTCTACTCCGTTAACCATGTATCCCATTGTTTCCTCCTTCAATTAAATAAAAATTCCTCGCCGCCATCAATTCAGATCGGTGATGGCCTTGTAGGGTATAAAAATGCCGCAGCCAAAACGGCGGTCGGCGCCTAGTCCTGCATATTGCAAAAGCAGTGAGTCCTCATTTTTGAGATCGTGGATCACCAGGCTATATCCCTGGATGGTACGATCCGGTAATTGCATGCTGTTGCGCATACCGCACAGCAGATTGCCATTGATGCCAAGTTCAGTAAGTCTTGCACTGACCCATTCAAGAAATACTACTTCATCCGCATCGCCCGTGACAAGATGCGCATGTAAGGTGGGGTAAGCCTGAATCTTGCGCAGTTTTCCACTGCCAAGTTGCAGGCTGACACTGCCTATCGTCAGTTGTTTTCCGGAAAGCGCCTCGAAATTTTCACTCAGCGCGGGTGTCAGGCGCAATACCAGTTTGCTGCGACGCGGCAGTAACATGCCGGCTTCGCTGGTGGAGGTGCGTAACGGAATGACGCCGACCAGTGCATCGCTGGCAAGCGCCGGTAAATGCGCACTCAGCGCTTCCCACAGCGCATGATGATAATCGGCGGGTACCAGTTCACCGCTGACATCATATATAGCGTCTATCATTTCAGGTTGAGCGCTACGCATTGTTCGGTGCGTCCTGTGTGTCAGCCCAGTCATTCATGGTCTTCGCCCAGAACCGGGCGGTTTCCGGATCTACATCAAATATGGTGAAGCGTTTGGCTTCACGGATACGGATACGCATCAGACTCATGCCGCCTTCGACATGATCGATCTGTTGCAGTTCGATTTCCTGATTGCCAAGCGGTACTTTAAATTTTGCCAAGCTATCTATTTGCGCCATAATAAACCTTTGTTGACCCCGTTAATTGTTGAGAGAGTATATACTTGATATGCGCAGTTTTGAAATGCTACTGCGGAACAGGCTAATGCAACCCGTTAGGGTTATAAAAGATAGCCGAAATGGGTGATGGTGGGATGTGCTTAACCATCGTACTATACTCGGACATTTGGAAGTTGGGCGCGCCGGGTAGTGGCAGAGTCTGAATCTGATAAATTGTTTGAATCTCTGGTCCCAGTCTTAATCGGGTCTTCAAGTATTTGTTACCAATTTGGGTAATCGGAACGCTAACTGAAAGGAAAAATTATGGCAAAGAAGATGCATGACACTCCCAATCTCGATCAACTCGAGTCCGGCCCTTGGCCCAGTTTTATAACAGGTCTTAAAGATCTGGCCAAAGATAAAGATATGGTTGTCGATCTGCTGGGTCAGCTCGAAGCCTCTTACGCTGACACCAAGGGTTACTGGAAGGGCGGTACGGTCGGTGTGTTTGGTTACGGCGGCGGTATCATCCCCCGTTTTACCGAATTGAAAAACGAAGACGGCACACCCAAGTTCAAAGATGCGGCTGAATTCCATACGCTGCGCGTGATGCCTCCTCCTGGTATGCACTACGACACCGATATTCTGCGTAAATTCTGTGATATCTGGGAAAACCACGGTTCCGGTCTGATCGCGTTCCACGGCCAGTCTGGCGATATCATGTTCCAGGGCGCGACGACAGAAAACGTTCAAAAAGCGTTTGATGAAATCAATGAGCTGGGTTTTGATCTGGGTGGTGCGGGTCCTGCAGTGCGTACTTCCATGTCTTGTGTGGGTGCTGCGCGTTGCGAACAGTCCTGCTACGACGAAGCCAAGACACACCGTGCCGTATTGAATACCTTCCTGGATGATATTCACCGTCCTTCGCTTCCTTATAAATTCAAGTTCAAGTTTTCCGGTTGCCCGAATGACTGTATGAACTCTGTACAGCGCGCGGATATGGCGGTGATCGGTACCTGGCGCGACAATATGCGCTCGGACGAAGCGCTGGCCAAGAAGTGGTTTGCCAAGCACGGTATGGATGAGCTGGTTAATGACGTGGTTGCACGTTGCCCGACCAAGACCTTCCAGGTTAAGGAAATCGGCAAGATCAAGGCCGGCGAGCACATCACCAGCGTTGCGGTCAGCGATACACACGCAATCGAAATCAACAACCAGGATTGCGTACGCTGCATGCATTGCATCAACGTAATGACAGGTGCATTGGCGCCAGGTTTGGACAAGGGTGCAACCGTGCTGGTTGGTGGTAAGAGCCATCTGAAGATCGGCGGATTGATGGGCACGGTCGTGATTCCTTTCATGAAACTGGATACCGACGAAGCGATTGAAAAGCTGGTTGATTTTGGTCAGCGCACCATCGACTTCTTCGCGGAAAATGCGCTGGAGCACGAGCGTACCGGTGAAATGATCGAGCGTATCGGTTTGACGAACTTCCTGGATGCGATGGAAATCGATGTGGATCCGTCCATGGTGAACTCTCCTCGTATGAACCCATACGTCCGTACCGACGGCTGGGATGAAGAAGTTGCCAAGATTAACGCAAAAAAACAAGCCGCCTGAGGAGATAAGTAATGAATCAAGCCGTTCAAGCTGAAAAGCCAGCAGCAAAACGTAAGCCAAAAGAAACCGGCGTGCCGGAAAACAAGCAATACCTGCATCCTTTGATGGAAAAAAATTACGGCGATTGGAAGTATCATGATCGTCCACGTCCAGGTGTATTGCATCACGTTGCCCACAGCGGCGATGAAATCTGGTCGGTCCGTGCAGGTACGGCGCGTCAGATGGACGTGCATACCATCCGCAAATTGTGCAAGATTGCGGATGACTACGCAGAAAGCCGTGTTCGTTTCACGATTCGTTCCAATATCGAATTTATGGTGTCGGAAGAGAGCAAAGTTGCGCCGCTGATCGCTGAGCTGGAAGCTAATGGTTTCCCGGTTGGCGGTACCGGCAACTCGGTTACCATGATTGCGCACACGCAGGGTTATCTGCACTGCGATATTCCAGGTACGGATGCATCGGGTGTGGTTAAGGCGTTGATGGATGAACTGTACGACGAGTTCCGTCGCGAAGAAATGCCGAATCGTGTGCATTTGTCAACGTCCTGCTGCGAAATTAACTGCGGCGGTCAGGCTGATATCGCGATTATCGTTCAGCACACCAAGCCGCCTGTTATCAATCACGAACTGGTTGCCAACGTGTGTGAACGTCCGACTGTTGTGGCGCGTTGCCCGGTTGCTGCGATTCGTCCGGCCATGGTAAACGGCAAGCCGTCTCTGGAAATCGATGAGTCGAAGTGTATGTGCTGTGGTGCTTGCTACCCTCCATGCCCGCCGATGCAAATCAATGACCCAGAGTATTCGAAACTGGCGATCTGGGTGGGTGGTAAGAACTCTAACGCACGTGGTAAGCCGACTTTCATGAAAATGGTTGCATCCGGTCTGCCTAACAATGCACCTCGCTGGCCTGAAGTATCCGCGGTTGTGATGAACATCCTGCGCGTATATAAGGAAGATGCCCGTGCATGGGAGCGTCTGGCTGACTGGATCGATCGTATTGGCTGGCCGCGTTTCTTCGAGAAGACAGGTCTGCCGTTTACCAAGTACCTGATTGACGATTGGCGCGGTTCACGTGCGAACCTGAACGCATCGACGCATATCCGCTTCTAATCGAGGTTTTGTTATGAAATTTGGAATAGTTGTTAACGAAGGCCCTTACCAGCATCAGGCCAGTGACTCGGCTTATTTATTTGCCAAGGCGGCCATTGAAGGGGGGCACGAGGTGTGGCGCGTGTTCTTCTATCACGATGGTGTGAATAACGCATCCAAGCTGACTGAGCCGCCGCAGGACGATCGCAATATCGTCAATCGGTGGACTAAGTTGGCCGAAGATCACAAGGTTGATCTGGTGGTGTGTGTGGCGGCGGCGATGCGCCGTGGTATCAGAGAGGAAAATCTTGCAAAAGGTTTTCGTATCTCTGGCCTCGGCCAGCTGGTTGAGTCTGGTATCAAGTGTGACCGTCTGGTCACCTTCGGCGATTGAGGAGAGACGAGATGAGTGATACTAAAAAATTCATGTTCGTTAACCGCAAGGCACCTTACGGTACGATCTATGCTTTGGAATCGTTGGAGGTGGTGTTGATCACCGCTGCATTTGATCAGGATGTGTCGCTGGTATTCACCGACGATGGTGTGTATCAGTTGAAAAAGGGTCAGCAAACCAAGGGTATAGAAACCAAGAACTTCTCGCCGGCTTACCGTGCGCTGGAAGACTATGACGTAGAGAAATTGTACGTCGATCAGGAATCAATGCAGGCGCGTGGTTTGACTGCGGATGATTTTCTGGTAAATGTCACCGTGCTCAGTCGCGCCGAAATGGGTGTGTTGATGGATGAGCAAGACGTGATCTTGAGTTTCTAAGGAGAGTTTTAATGTTGCACATTATTAACAGATCACCCTTGTCTGACACGGCGCTGGAAAGTTGTTTGAATACAGCGCCTGGCGGCGAAATTTTACTGATAGAAGATGCCGTTTACGCTGCGACCGCCGGTAATGCGTTCGAGGCTAAATTGCGTGCAGCCATGGGCAGGTTTAAAATTAGCGTGCTGCGTCCGGATCTGGATGCACGCGGAATGGCTGACAAGTTGGTAGAAGGTGCTGCGTCAGTCGATTATGCGGGTTTCGTAGAGCTTGTTGCCGCTAACAAGACCTGCCAATCCTGGCTGTAAATTTAAAATTTAAAGAGGAGATTCATATGTCTAGCATCGAAGTTGGCGGTAGAAGTTACGAAACAGACGAAGAGGGTTACCTGGTTGACCTGTCCGAGTGGAATCCTGAAGTGGGTACCTACCTGGCACAGACTGAAAGCATCGAGATGACAGATCAGCACTGGGAAGTGATCAACTTCCTGCGCGAGTATTTTGAAGAATATCAAATTGCGCCGGCTGTACGTGTTCTGACCAAGGCAATTGGCAAAAAGCTTGGCGCCGAAAAGGGCACCAGCGAGTATCTGTATGGTCTGTTCCCATATGGTCCAGGCAAACAAGCGTGTAAGATCGCTGGTCTGCCTAAGCCAACAGGTTGCATTTAATCCATTAAGGATTTGGGCTCGACGATGAACACATTGTTTGCGATCTTTTTTTATCTTTCGACTTTGGTGTTTGTTGTCGGGTTGTTTCACCGCATCCGTACTTATGCCAATACTCCGGCACCTCTGAAAATACCAACTACTCCGGCACCGACCACGCAAGGCGGTGTGGTGTTGCGCATGACGCGTGAAGTGGTGTTTTTCGAGAGCCTGTTTAAGGCCAATCTCTGGACCTGGGGGCTGGGCTGGCTGTTTCATGCCAGTATGTTGCTGGTGGTATTACGGCATCTGCGTTATTTTACGGATCCCGTATGGGGATGGGTGGTGTTGATTCAGCCATTCGGCATGTATGCCGGGATCACGATGTTGCTGGGCGCTTTGGGGTTGTGGGCGCGCAGGTTGTTCGTCGAGCGCATCCGTTATATTTCAACGCCGTCTGATTATCTGATGCTGTTGTTGTTCATCTTTATCGCAGGTTCCGGCTTGTTGATGAAGTTTGTAGTACATCCAGATGTTATCGGGATTAAAAGTTTTTTCCTTGGATTGATGCATTTGAATATTCAATCCTTGCCGGCAAGTGCGGTTTTGTACGTGCATTTGTCGCTGGTTTTCACACTCTTGGTCATATTCCCCGTAAGCAAACTTTTGCATGCACCCGGAGTGTTTTTTTCACCAACGCGTAATCAGACTGACAACCCGAGAGAAGTAAGACATCTTTCTTCCTGGGCTGCCAAACTGGAATCGGAGAAATAAGATGGCTGATATTGTTCCGCCGGCCTATCGTGAGTTTCCCATTGTCCCGAAATTGATACCGGGCGCGATGGAGGGCAAAGGCCCGTTTGTCGCGAGTGACAAAATCAATGAAGCGCTTGGATTTCCCGGTCATCTGGTTGATGACTGGCACGATAAAGCCATAGCAAAAATGGGCGATCTGCTGGGCAAATATCGCTCGTTCAAGGTTTACATGGATGCCTGTGTGCATTGCGGGGCCTGTTCTGACAAGTGTCATTATTTTATCGGCACGCAGGACCCGAAGAATATGCCGGTTGCGCGTCAGGACTTGCTGCGCAGTGTTTACCGTCGTTATTTTACGTTGCCCGGGAAGCTGTTTCCCAAGCTGGTCGGTGCGCGCAGTCTGACAAAAGAGGTGTTGGACGAATGGCATAACTATTTTCACCAGTGCTCCGAGTGTCGACGTTGTTCCGTATTTTGCCCCTATGGTATTGATACAGCCGAAGTCACCATGGCTGCCCGAGAAATTCTCGATACGATAGGATATGGTCAGAAGTACTCGCTTGAAATTATTGGTAAAGTACACAAGATAGGCAATAACCTGGGGCTGCCTGCGCCTGCGTTGAAAGACACGCTGGAAGGTCTGGAAGAAGACGTGAAGGATGCGACGGGTGTTGACGTGCGTTTCCCGATAGACGTGAAGGGCGCTGAAGTGCTGCTGATCACCCCTTCCGCAGATTTTTTTGCAGAGCCGCATATTGACAGCCTGATTGGTTATGCCAAGGTGTTTCATGCAACCGGCACCAGCTGGACGCTGTCATCGATGTCATCTGAAGCCGGTAATTTCGGTATGTTTATCGGTAACTATGACCAACTGCGTACGATCGCACTACGCATTCGTCAGGCGGCATTGGAGCTGGGAGTCAAACGCATCGTAGTGGGTGAGTGTGGTCATGCGTGGCGCGTCGCGTACAGCTTCTGGAATACCTTGAGTGGTGTGGGAGATGGCGCCAACCCTAATGATCGTTTTGCACAGATGTTGCAAAAACAACTTGATCACCGCTACAGGCAACCATCACATATCTGTGAATTTACCTGGGACATGATACAGGATGAGCGGCTTGTTTTTGATAAGTCGCAGAATGATAAATACAGGATTACTTTCCATGATTCCTGCAATGTGGCGCGCGGGTCGAGCATGGGCGGATATCCGGGTGGCCAGTTTGATATTCCACGCAATATTGTCAGGGCAGTTGCCAATAACTTTGTAGACATGGATGCGAGTACTACGCATGAACGTACTTTCTGTTGTGGTGGTGGCGGTGGATTGTTGACTGATGACTTGATGGATGTACGTGTCAAGGGCGCTTTGCCGCGTATGGAGGTTCTGAAACATGTAGCGGATGATCAGGGCGTGAATTTTATGGCCTGTATTTGCGCAATATGCAAGGCGCAGTTCACCAAGGTGTTACCTATTTACGGATTCGATCGGAAAGTGATCGGCGGGGTTCATCAATTGGTCAGTAATGCAATCATATTAGGTAATAAGTAAAAATTAACTGGAGGTAGGTCGAAATGTCAGAAGTTAAAGAAACTCCCCAAAATATTACATTTCGTCGTTACAAAGACGGCGATCACAAAGTTCGTAAATGGAGTGAACAAATATTCCAGGCAAGCTTCACGCATAAGTGCCCGACTTATATTCAGTCCACACCTCCCTGTCAGGGAAGTTGCCCGGCTGGTGAAGATATCCGTGGCTATCTGGCAATCGTTCGCCAGACTGAAAAGCCGCCCGTCGGCAAGGATGGCAAGCCCACGATGCCGTGGCAGGAATATGCATGGCGTCGTCTGACATCCGCCAATCCATTTCCGTCTGTGATGGGCCGTGTGTGTCCTGCGCCTTGCGAAACCGGTTGCAATCGTAATGCACTGGAAGATCACGTCGGTATTAATTCGGTTGAACATTTTCTCGGCGAATATGCGATCGCCAACAATCTGGGCTACAGCACGGATGCAGCACCGACAGGCAAAAAAGTTGCCGTGATCGGTGGCGGTCCTGCCAGTTTGTCTTGTGCCTATCAGCTGACGCTGAAGGGTCATGAAGTGACTGTGTTTGATGATCATGAATTGCTAGGCGGCATGATGCGCTATGGTATTCCCGGTTTCCGTACACCTCGTGATGTACTGGATGCTGAAATCAAGCGCATTATCGATCTGGGCGTCAAGACACGCATGAATTGCCGTGTGGGTACGGACGTAACGCTGGAACAGCTGCGCGCAGAGTTCGACGCCGTGTTCCTGGGATTGGGTGCTCAAGCCGGTCGTGCATTGCCGCTGGCAGACAGCGCAGCACCAAACGTTGTTACCGCGACTGCGTTCCTGAAAGCCTTTAACGATGGTCGATTGCAGCATGTTGGTCGTCGCGTGGTTGTGGTCGGTGGTGGTGATACGTCGATCGACGTAGTAACGGTTGCACGTCGTCTGGGTCACCTGGAATCTTCTCAGCCTACTGATTTTGAACAGGCGATCGCGGGCCAGATGGCACACGACGTTTCAGAAGTGGCAGTCAAACAAGGTGCTGAAGTCACCCTGACGTCGATCTTCAACATCGACAAGATGGCGGCCAACAAGCATGAAATCGAGCAGGCGCTGGCTGAAGGTATTGCGATTCTGGGCAGCCTGGTGCCAATCGGCATCGTACGCGGTGCAGATGGTCGGGCGACCGCTTTGCGCGTGGCTCAGTGCGATGCGAAAATGGTTGGCAACAAGCTGGAAGTCAAGACGATTGAAGGTACCGAGCATGATATTGAAGCGGATCTGATCGTGTCAGCGATTGGTCAGGCCGTTGATTTCACCGGTCTGGAGCAGTTTGACAATGGTCGTGGTGCAGTGACTACCGATCGCAACTATCTGGTTAAAGGCCAGGAAGGCGTTTTCGCCGGCGGCGATATCATCAAGCCGCATTTGCTGACAACCGCGATTGGTCATGGTTCGATTGCTGCGGATGGTATTGATAATTATCTTCAAGGTATTGATCTGGAAAAACGTCCTAAAATTGACGCGCACCAGTTCGATCTGATGCGCAAGATGATGGAAAAGGGTCTGGAAGTTAAGGAAACACATCAACCTATCCGTGGTACGGATAGTTCAAACGTGGCGATTCATAACTTTGATGACCGTTCAGACCGTTACATCATTCCGCATGACAAGCTGTTCCTGGGGCATTTTGGTATTGTTGCCCGTAATAAGCGTAATGTGATCACGCTGGATGCTGACTCTGCTCTGGGCAACTTTGACGACAGGCTGGGCGTGCTTAATCAGGACTCTGCTATTGCAGAAGCCAAGCGTTGCATGAGTTGCGGCATGTGTTTTGAATGCGACAACTGTGTGGTGTATTGCCCGCAAACTGCCGTGTTTAAAGTGCCTAAGGCCAAATCCACGCTGGGTCGCTATGTGGATACCGATTACAACAAGTGTATCGGCTGCCATATCTGCGCTGACGTGTGTCCTACCGGATACATTCAAATGGGTCTGGGTGAGTAACGCGGTATGAACCTGATGAGCGATCAATCTGCGGTGTTGCGTATCAGCTCACCGGTCGTCCTGCTGCAAGTGATCGCTCGCGGTCATCTGCGGGTGGACCTTAAGGTTATTTTCCGTGCGCTGGTGGTGATGTTGTTGCTGGTCTTGTGCATGCCTTCAGTCTGGGCGGCACAGGACACACCTTATAAGCTGGACATCGGAAAAGGTGGTCAGTGCGTACGGGATCCTCAGTGGATGCGCAAGAATCATATGCATCTGCTGATTCATCAGCGGGACAAGGTCGTGCATCAAGGTATCCGCGATGACAAGATCAGTCTTAAAAACTGCATCGAATGTCACGCCAGTACCAAGGATGACAGTGTGATCGCACGTGAGGATAGTTTTTGTGTGGCTTGCCATCGTTATGAAGCAGTCAAGATCGATTGTTTCGAGTGCCATTCCGGCACCCGTAAGAGTGCCTGGTTAACAAGGAATGCAAAATGAATGACATTCAGGACCAGCGTAGAAATTTTCTAAAAACCTCTGTCGGTGTGGCCGCTGTTGCGGTTGCACCGGGTATGTTGCTGTTTAATGTAGCACACAGTAAGAGTGAAGCGGTATCCAGCGACGTTCGCTGGGGTATGCTGATTGATACGGCAAACTGTGCCGAGGGTTGCAAAGATTGCGTGACGGCCTGTAATAAGGAAAACGGCCTGTCAGGTGGTTTGGCGCCAACCGATTCGCAATGGATCAGAAAGATTGAAATCAAGGATGTCAGTGCAGGGCGCAGTTTTGCTCTGCCCATGATGTGTCAGCATTGTGAGGAGCCGCCCTGTGTGGATGTGTGTCCGACGGGTGCGTCTTTCAAGCGTGCAGATGGCATCGTGCTGGTGGACAAACATCGTTGTATCGGTTGCCGATACTGCATGATGGCCTGTCCCTACAAGGCGCGTTCATTTGTTCATGAACCGCTGCACAATCAGAATCCTGATGTTCCTCGCGGTAAGGGTACGGTTGAGAGTTGCACGATGTGTGTACACCGCATCGATGCCGGAAAGCAGCCTGCGTGTGCTGAGGCTTGTCCGAACAAATCGATTTTGTTTGGTAATCTGAATGATCCTGCCAGCGAAATTGCCAAAAAATTACGCACTGTTGCCTCTGTGCAAGTGCGCTCTGATTTGGGACTTAATCCCGGCATCCATTACCAAGGAATGTGAGTATGTCGACGCCTTCTTCGTTAGATAGCAAATACGTTTCATTGCAGTTCAAAAACCGTCTGTTTTACATGCTGCTCGCAGCAGGCGGACTTGTTGTGCTGGCAGCCCTTTATGCCGTACACATGATGGAGAGTCATGGTCATATCATCACCGGCATGAACAACCAGATTGTCTGGGGGATGCCGCATGTGTTTGCGATCTTTTTAATCGTGGCCGCATCCGGTGTACTGAACGTTGCATCCATCGGTTCGGTATTCGGCAAGGCTATCTATAAGGCGCGCGCACCGCTGGCGAGTCTGTTGTCGATTGCCATGCTGTCAGGTGGTCTGGCTGTGCTGATGCTGGATTTGGGGCGTCCTGACCGTTTTATGCTTCCGGCGATTGATTTTAATCCTACTTCGGTTTTTGCCTGGAACGTGGTGCTTTATTCCGGGATGTTCGGTCTGGTAATCGCTTATCTGTGGACTATGATGGAAAAGCGTATGAATGTTTTTACTAAAACAGTGGGCATTGCGGTGTTTGCCTGGCGTTTCGTACTCACTACCGGTACCGGCCTGATTTTCGCTTTTCTGACTGCGCGTCAGGCCTATGGTTCAGCGATTTTGCCACCGATGTTTATTGTGCTGTCGTTCGCCTGGGGTATGGCCGTGTTTCACATGGTGCAGACCGTAATGTATGCCTGGAATAATACGGAACTCGATCCGGCTATTCTGGATCGTAAAAAGCATCTGCTGGGGATTTTTGTGATGGCATCGCTGTATATGGTGGTTGTCTACCATATGACTAATTTGTACTTCGCGCACAGAATGGGCTTTGAACGGTTTATTCTGCTTGATGGCGGTATCTACCCAGCCTTGTTCTGGTGGGGCTATGTGGTGCTGGGTAATATTGTGCCATTGGCACTGATCTATATGCCGGCTTTGGGTCGCAAGAAATGTGCAGTGGCGGCATCGCTTGCGATTGTGCTGGGTGGATTTGCGTTCCTGTATGTATTCATCATTGGCGGGCAGGCATATCCTCTGGATATTTTCCCGGGCTATCAGGTGAGCAGCACGTTTGGTGATGGGCAGATTGCAAGTTATACGCCTTCCATCTACGAGATCCTGCTGGGATTTGGCGGGTTAGCTATTGCGTTCATCATTACCACTGTCAGCGTGCGTGTGTTGAATTTCATGCCGCATGACAAGCCTTACATCGCTGATTAATACAGTTGCATGGCTGCCATGAACCGTTTTCTTATT
Source organism: uncultured Gallionella sp. (assembly GCA_947084955.1). Taxonomy (GTDB): domain Bacteria; phylum Pseudomonadota; class Gammaproteobacteria; order Burkholderiales; family Gallionellaceae; genus Gallionella. The sequence goes on along the minus strand of CAMTUO010000012.1, from coordinate 50,051 downwards.
TCGGCAGCGCACAAGTCATCGGGTAAAACGATGGTCAGCATTGGCTTGTGCGCCGCATTGAAGGCGCGCGGCCACGCAGTCCAACCCTTTAAAAAGGGGCCGGATTATATCGACCCGATGTGGCTGTCGCAGGCTGCGGGACGTCCCTGCCGCAACCTTGATCTGTATCTGATGGAGCGCGATGATATTGTCGCAACGTTTGCAAGCCATTGTGCAGAAGTCAGTCTGGTCGAGGGCAACAAGGGTTTATACGATGGCCTTGCGCTGGATGGCAGCAACAGCAATGCGGCGCTGGCCAAAATGCTTGATCTGCCGGTATTTCTGGTCATCGATGCGCGTGGTATGACACGCGGTATTGCGCCGCTGATACTGGGCTATCAGGCCTTTGATGCCGAAATTAACATCGCCGGCGTGATCCTCAATAATCTGGGCGGTAGCCGACACGAGTCCAAACTGCGTGCGGTCATCGAACATTACACCAACGTGCCGGTGGTCGGCGCGATTCGTCATGACGAGCGTCTTTCCATCGTCGAACGTCATCTCGGGCTGATGCCCAGCAATGAATCCCACGTCGCAACCGCAAAGATCAAGCAGATCGGCGAGGCAATCGCCGAACAGGTAGATCTTGAAAAGTTGCTCAGTCTGTCGCAAAAACCTGCACTGGACCTGCCTGTTAAAGCCGAAGTGATTGCGCTACCTGCCAAGGATAAAGTGCGCATCGCCATTGCGCGCGACCGGGCATTCGGATTTTATTATGCGGATGATCTGGATGCACTGACGGATGCAGGCGCTGAACTTGTGCCATTTGATACGCTGCGTGACGCTTCTTTTCCAGATGTGGATGCCTTGTATATCGGTGGCGGCTTTCCCGAGACCTGTGCTGCGGAACTGGAAGCCAACACTGCGCTACGCGCCGAGATTAAACAACGCATCGAAAATGGCATGCCCACTTATGCCGAATGTGGCGGCCTGATGTATCTGTCCCGCTCCATCGATTATCAGGGGCACAGCTTTCAGATGGTGGGTGCGATCCCAGGCGACGTGAAGATGCATGGTAAGCCGATTGGCCGTGGTTATGTGCACCTTCAGGAAGCGTCATCGCATCCCTGGCCGCGCCCTAGTGCACCGGCTATGCAGATCAAGGCACATGAATTTCATTATTCCAGCCTGGAGAATTTGCCCGCGGATAGCCAGTTTGCGTATCGTGTTGAGCGCGGCTTTGGCATCGATGGCGAGCGTGATGGACTGGTGCTGCATAATCTGCTGGCGTCCTATACGCATTTGCGCAGCATTGGCAATTGCTACTGGGCCACCCGTTTTGTGGCTTTTATCAGACGGGTTAAAAAAGGTGCAAAGCTCACTAAGGATATTGTTTTAAGCGCCTGATTGTTGACGTTTTTTTATGTTTTATTTGATATGTGATGTGTAGAGTCTCGCTACGAGGATACATCATCTGATTGAGCTGGGTTAGCCCGTAATTTTTTGAAAGCTGATATGGATTTTTTGCCGATTTTTCTGACCGTTAAAAACAAACTCTGCCTGGTGGTTGGTGGTGGCGAAGTGGCCAAACGTAAAGCGGGCGTTTTGTTGGAAGCGGGTGCGCGCGTACGCGTGGTGGCGCCGCAGATTGATCCCGCATTGGCAGAACAGGCGGGTACCGAGTGCATCGTGGCACCTTTTGACGCGCAATATCTGGATGGAGTTGTTCTGGTCATTGCTGCAACCAATGATCGCAGCGTAAATATTGTGGTGTCCGAGCTGGCGCACGGCCGCAACATTCCGGTTAACGTAGTGGATGATCCCAAACTGTGCAGTTTCATCATGCCGGCGATCTTGGACCGTTCGCCGTTGATGGTGGCGTTCTCCAGCGGCGGTGCGTCGCCCGTGTTAACGCGTATGATGCGCGGCAAACTTGAAGCGGTGATCCCTCAGAACTTCAGTCGTCTGGCCGCGTTTGCGGAACGCTTCCGCGAACTGGTCAAACAGCGTGTGACGAATCCGGCCAAGCGTCGTATCTTCTGGGAAAATGCACTCGATGGCGTAGTCGCCGAAAAAGTCCTGACCGGCGATGAGGCCAGTGCCGAAACGCTGTTGCAGCAGATGCTCAAAGATGAAGACAATATCGTCAGAGGCGAGGTGTATCTGGTCGGTGCAGGCCCCGGCGACCCTGATCTGTTAACATTCCGAGCACTGCGTTTAATGCAGAAAGCCGATGTGGTGGTCTACGACAATCTGGTCTCCAAACCTATCGTTGAGATGACGCGCCGCGATGCGGAACGTATTTTTGTCGGCAAAAAGCGCGCCGACCATACGCTGCGTCAGGAAGAAATCAATGAGTTGCTGGTGCGTCTGGCCAAGGAAGGTAAACGCGTGTTGCGCCTCAAGGGTGGTGATCCGTTTATTTTCGGGCGGGGCGGCGAAGAGATCGAAACGCTGGCAGCCGAGAATATCCCCTTCCAGGTTGTGCCGGGTATCACCGCGGCCTCCGGTGTGGCGTCCTATGCCGGTATTCCGCTAACGCACCGCGATTATGCGCAGTCTTGCATGTTTGTGACGGGGCATCTGAAGGACGGCACCATGAATCTCGACTGGGCGGCATTGGCCAGACCCAAGCAGACCGTCGTGGTGTATATGGGGCTGCACGGACTGGATACGCTGTGCGAGGAATTGGTCAAACACGGTATGCCGGATACTACGCCGATTGCGATTGTGCAGCAGGGCACGACACAGAATCAACGCGTGGTGACCGGCACGCTGGCGACATTGCCCGGGATGGCTGCTATCGAACAGTTACATGCGCCGACGCTGATTATCATCGGCGGGGTGGTGAAGCTGCGTGAAAAATTGCAGTGGTTTTATCCGCAGCAATCCTGAGATTTAACCGTGATACGCAGACAGGGAAACTGAATCATGAGTCACCTGCTGAGTCTGACACGGGCTGCCAAGTTGGTGGGTGTTGCCCGTGTTGTATTGCAAAAGAAGATTCAATCTGGTGAGTTGCCGTCTTTCGATGGGATGATTTCAATAGACAGTTTGCTTGCCTGTTATCCGCAGGCGCAACTGGAAGATGATGTTGAATTAAAACGAATTTTACAGATCAAGGAAAAGGCCTTCGGCAAACGCATATTTGAAAGCGCCATGCCCGATGCGGAAGTTCTCGCTGCACGACTGACTGAACTGGGTAAGACGCTGGCGCGCAGCCAGTCGCAGGTACAGCAGTTTTCAGTATTGTTTAACAAATTGTGGGTCAGGCTGGATGAAATGGGGCGTCAGGCGGACGCCCGCGCAGCAGCTGAAAACCTGAAGTTGTGGATCAAACAAGAGGCAGAGTCAGCAATGGAGCCAGGTTTTAGCAATCCTTTGATGATCAAAGACAGTATGTTGAGTGTCATGTCAGCGCATGTGACCGTGTTGCCGAGCGGACACGATTTTCTGCTCGAAGGGCAGGATACCTTGCTGGAAGCGGCTATGCGGGCGGGGATTCCACTCAACTATGGATGCAGCGGTGGCAATTGCGGGCTGTGCAAGGCAAAAGTCATATCCGGCGAAGTCAAGAAAACCCGCCATCACGATTTTGTACTCTCTGAAGCGGATAAAAATCAGGGGTGTATTTTGTTGTGCAGCAACACTGCGGTCAGCGATGTGACCATAGAAGCATCGGTCGCAGGCAGCGTGCAGGACATCCCGCTTCAGCAAATTACCGCCAGCGTCAAACTGCTCGATGAACTTGGACCTGAGATGCTTATGTTGCATCTGCAAACGCCGCGCAGCCAGCGTTTGCGTTTTCTTGCCGGACAAAGCGTGACCTTGCGGGTCGGGCAGTCCTTTACAGCCGATCTGCCGATTGCCAGTTGCCCTTGTGATGACCGGAACGTGCTGTTCCATGTGCGCCGTCAGACGGGGAATCTGTTTTCCGATTATGTGTTTGACCGGCTCAAGGTGCATGAATCGGTTGAGGTGGAAGGGCCGCAGGGCGAATTCATTTTGCACGAAAAATCGCCGCGTGCCTTGTATTTTCTGGCCTTCGATGGTGGATTTGCACCGATCAAGAGTTTGATTGAACACGCCATGTCGCTGGAAGCCGAGGCTATCGTGTTGCACTGGACAGGATCCCATCAGGACAATATCTATATGCCAAATGTTGCACGAGCATGGGCCGATGCGCTGGATAACTTCCACTATATCGAGCATGTTGCCGGTTTTGACTTGCGTGCGGTTAGCGGCAATCGGCTGGCGCATTTGCAGGAACAACTGACGGGAATGGTTAATGCTGATAAGTGGCTGCTCGAAGGAGATATCTATCTGGCCGGGCCGGAATCGGCTGTCGCGGTTGCTGAGCAGTTCTTTCTGGAACTGGGTTTGCCGAAGACAAGAATTTCAATCAATGTAGTTTAATTTTCAAGGAGAGTAATGAATGGATAAGCCAGTTTGTGCACAGAAATCACCTTACGCACTGGAGCTCGAAGCCGGTGACTACTGGTGGTGTTCCTGTGGGAAATCCAAGTCTCAGCCATTTTGTGACGGTTCGCATAAGGGGAGCGCGTTTGTCCCGGAGAAATTCACCCTGGCTGAAAAAACCAAAGTGTGGCTGTGTGGTTGCAAGGCGTCCGCAAAGAAACCGTTTTGCGATGGCACGCACAACAAGCTGTAGTTTGTTTGAGTTCGTGTTACAGGCAGTAAAAGCAATAAGAAATTATCCATAATTTAACGATACGTAAGGGGAGACATGATGAATTTTAAAAGTATGTTGCTGTCGGTATTGCTGATGTCGGTCACCGTGGGCGCGCAGGCGTCGGATTTGCTCAAGCCGTTTGTGCTGGCTTCCAAGAGTGCGGGTAGCGTCGCCGAGAAATCTGCCGAGGTGAAGTCGGCTTTGGCAAAGGGCGGATTTACCGTGGTGGGTGAATATTCCCCGTATGCAGACGCCAACATCATTATTGTGACCAATGATGAACTGAAGAAAAATGCCGCAGCCTCGGAAAATGGCGGTTACGGCGCGGTGCAACGCGTATCAATCACTGAATCCGGTAAAGAGGTGCAGGTCAGCTATACCAATCCGGTGTATATGGCGAATGTATACCGCATGGAAGGCGATCTGAGCAATGTATCCACACAGCTGGAAAAGGCATTGGGCAAGGTCGAAGAGTTTGGTGCGGCCAAAGGCATGACCGCCAAGCAGGCACGCGGTTACCACTACATGTTCGGTATGGAGTACTTTACTGATCCCAGCAAGCTGGCTGAATACGGCAGTTATGAAGAAGCGGTACAGGCTGTGGATGCCAAGCTGGGTAACAACAAAAATGGCGTATCCAAAGTGTATCGCGTCGATATTCCCGGCAAAAAAGAGAGTGTATTCGGCGTCGCTTTGAAGGGTTCCGGCGAAAACAAGTATATGGATGATCATTTCATCATGAATGAAATCGATTTTCATGATTTGAAATCCACTGCTCACCTGCCTTATGAAGTGCTGGTGATGGACAACAAGGTTTACGCGCTGTATGCCCGTTTTCGCATTGCCATCAACTTTCCGGATCTCAGCATGATGGGTAAGAATAGTTTTATGAACATCATGAAATCACCGGAAGCAATTCGCAAGGCTTTACAAAATACCGTTCAAAAATAGTCACAAGTAAGAGAGGAATCACGATGGGCGCACAATTAGTCGAATTAGTCAAAGCGGGCAACGTTGCCGAAGTAACGGGTGCATTGCAGGCCGGAGCAGATGTCAATTCACGCGACGAGGAAGGGTCAACCCTGCTGATGCTGGCAGCGTCGGTTGGTAACCTCGGGATGGTGGCAACACTCATCGCATCCGGCGCGAATGTCAATGCACAGGACGAACGCGGCTGGTCGGCGCTCACCCGTGCCGTCTTCAATGCAGAACAAAATCGCGGTTTTGCGGATGTTGCGCAGGCGCTGATTGAGGCAGGCGCAAATGTAGAAGCGGCGATCAGTTATGGTGTACGCCCGTTGATGCTGGCGGCAGGCTATGGTGAAACGGCCGTGGTCGAAGTGCTGCTGAAGGCTGGCGCCGATGTGCTGGCGAAAAATGAAGGGGGTTTTACCGCACTGATGATGGTCAAGCAGAAACATTATGTGGATGTTGTCAACCTGTTGCATGAAGCCGAACAGATTTCCGGTCTCGGTGAAGGCAGTTGTGAGAGCAAAAATGCACCGGGTTCCAACGTCATTACTTTTTTAAAACGTCCCAGCGTGTAATTCAACGCGTATTTTGACAGGAGTTCTATGCCATATTATATTTACCGCATTACCGAGCAGCCTATCCGGCTTCTGAAAAAAATCGAACAGCTTGAAACCTATCGTGAAGCTTCAGCCAGAGTCAAGCAGTTGCGCGCTGAGTTGGAAGACAATTCACCGGCGATGATCAAAATGATACATGCTGACACAGAGCTTCAGGCTGAAGACTTGCTCAACGAAGTGCGTGAGAAGCCACCGCTGGGTGACGATTAATCGCCATGGATGAGTCAGCCTTCCGCCAGCGGTTGGCCGGATTGCATGGACGCGCCTGTCCGTTTGCAAAAAGCATCCTGACGCGCTGTGCGGGTTGTTCGATGTCCGAAAAACGCAACATTGCCGAACGTGAGCTGGTAACTTGCAGTAGCGCTGAAGCGCATGATCGCTGTATCGCGTTTCGGGATTTGTTGCGTCATAATTTCAGTTTCGCATTGGGCAAGTTGCATATAGACGGGCCGTTGCCGCATGCACAGGAAATGCGCATGCAATGCGGCGGTTTAAAAGGTTTGCAACGCGTGCAGGATGACGGGGACATCGTTCAGGATGTCGCCGGTTTGCTGACACAGGCTCAACAGAAGTTTGGTGAACTGGCTGATTTTCCTTATTCGGAAATTGTTCGTTTGGCCAAGATTTACTTCAAACCCCGATAAATAACTTATAAAGGTCAGCATGTCAGCACACCCAACAGAAATCAAATTGCATCAACAGTCGCACCTGCTGGAGATTTCCTTCAGCGATGGTGAGTCTTTTCAGTTGCCGTACGAATATTTGCGTGTTTATTCGCCTTCAGCCGATGTCAGCGGACATGGCCCCGGTCAGGAAGTGCTGCAAGTCGGGAAAAAGCAGGTCGGTGTGAAGAGCGCTGTCCCGGCCGGCAGTTACGCGATGCAAATCAATTTTGATGATGGCCATGAAACAGGACTGTATACCTGGGAGTATCTGTACAAACTGGGTAAGCATCAGGCGGAATTGTGGCAGGATTATCTTGATCGATTGGCGGCAGCCGGTGGCAGTCGTTAAGCGTTTCGTCGATTAAAAATACCCGACAAATTAAGTCAACTTAATTTATAATCCTAATCTGAACTTTTTATCTGAATCCGGGAGCAAGTATGAGTTTTAATGAAACTGATGTGCAAAGCGCATTAAAGAATTTGATCGACCCCAATACCAAAAAAGATTTTGTCAGCGGCAAGTCCGTCAAAAACGTCAAGGTGACAGGCGCTGATGTGTCACTGGATATCCTGCTGGGTTATCCGGCAAAGAGCGTATGGGACGAGATCAAGGCTAGCGTCGTATCACATCTCAAGTCCGCGTTGCCGGGCGTGGGCCAAATCAGCGTCAATGTATCGAGCAAGGTTGTGCCGCATGCAGTGCAGCGCGGTGTGAAGCTGGTTGAAGGCGTGAAGAATATCATTGCGGTGGCCAGCGGTAAGGGCGGGGTCGGCAAGAGCACCACAGCGGTTAATCTGGCGCTGGCGCTGGCGGCCGAAGGTGCGCGCGTGGGTGTTCTGGATGCGGATATTTATGGTCCGTCGCAGCCCACCATGCTGGGTATTACCGGTCAGCCTGAATCGGCTGATGGTAAGAGCCTGTTGCCTATGTTAAGTCACGGTTTACAGGCCATGTCCATCGGTTTTCTGATCGATGCCGATACGCCGATGATTTGGCGCGGTCCGATGGTGACGCAGGCGCTGGATCAGCTGCTGCATCAGACCAAGTGGGACAATCTGGACTATCTGGTGGTGGATCTGCCGCCCGGTACCGGTGATATCCAGTTGTCGCTGGCGCAGAACGTGCCGGTAACCGGCGCTGTGATTGTGACGACGCCGCAGGACATCGCACTGCTGGATGCGCGCAAGGGTCTGAAAATGTTTGAAAAAGTCGGTATCAAGATCGTCGGTATCGTGGAAAACATGAGCACGCATATCTGCACCCAGTGTGGACACGAAGAGCATATCTTCGGTGCGGGTGGCGGTGAGAAAATGTGCGCCGACTACAATACCGAGTTTCTGGGTGGCTTGCCGCTGGATATGCGTATACGTGAACAGGCCGATTCTGGCACGCCTACCGTGGTCGCTGATCCTGACGGTAATATTGCCAAAGTCTACAAGCAGATTGCACGCCGCATCGCGGTCAAGGTGGCGGATATGGCTCAGGATCATAGTGCGGTATTTCCGAAAATCGTCGTTCAAAGCACCTGATTTATCGACTCAACTCAATAAAAAGGCTGTGCGTTGCACAGCCTTTTTTGTTGGGTATGCGGCAAGATTTATTTTAGTAGACTATTTTTTCAGGGAATCTGTTCTGAGATTGAATGGATTTTTTAGTTGGTAGTACAATTCTTATCAATTCTTTCGGGTTATGTGTTTTGTTTTCTGATGCTGCTTAAGGGGTGATCCGGATGGGTATTTTTACTTGTATTCATATAACCCTATTATTTCCCCACAATATTTATTGTGAGCGAGGGCAGGTCGGCGTAAGATGCGGCAGTTAATTAGTAAATGTTAATACTATTGGGGGCATCGATATGGAAGAAGTTTTAAACGATGGAAATCGCCGTAATTTTTTATTAAAACTTACGACGGTGGTTGGCGGTGCCGGGGTTGCAGCGACTTGTGTACCTTTTGTGGCCAGTATGAATCCAAGTACTGACGTATTGGCGAAAGCTGAGACTGAGGTGGACCTGACCGGCATTCCGCCGGGCGGCATGCATACCGTAGCCTGGCAGGGTAAGCCGGTGTTTGTTTTGCACCGTACGCCCGAGATGATTTCTGCTTCTGCTGCAAGCAACGGCACGATCGATCCTGAGCCGGATGCCAAACGGGTAATAAAACCTGAATGGCTGATTGTGCTCGGCGTTTGCACCCATATGGGCTGTGTGCCCAACAAGGAAGGCCCAGGCTGGACGTGTCATTGTCATGGCAGTCAGTATGACGACAGCGGTCGTGTTGTTCACGGTCCTGCACCGAAGAACCTTGAGGTGCCGCCATATCATTTCGTGTCGGCAGACAAATTAGTCATAGGCAAGGCATAGGAGATCAGCATGGCAAATAACATAATGGCATGGATAGACAGGCGTTTCCCGCTTACCAGCTTCGTCAAGCATGAACTGACCGGCTATCCGACCCCGCGTAACTTGAGTTACTGGTGGAATTTTGGTTTTCTGGCAGGCATCGTATTGATGTTGCAAGTCGCCACCGGCATTTTTCTGGCGATGCATTACAAGGCAGACGTCGCACTGTCTTTTGACTCTATTCAGCACATCATGCGTGATGTGAATTATGGCTGGTTGCTGCGTTATCTGCATGCAACCGGAGCTTCAGCCTTTTTCTTTGTGATTTTCATCCACATGGCGCGTACCTTGTACTACGGTTCTTTCCGCGCGCCGCGTGAATTATTGTGGTGGACAGGTCAGGGGCTGTTGCTGATGCTGATGGCGACCGCATTCATGGGTTATCTGTTGCCCTGGGGTCAGATGTCCTTCTGGGGTGCGACGGTGATTACCAACCTGTTCCGCGCCACGCCTTTTATCGGTGATCAGGTGGTGATCTGGCTGCGCGGTGATTTCACGGTGGGCGATGCCACACTGACGCGTTTCTTTTCCTTGCACTATCTGTTCCCGTTCCTGATCATCGGTGGCGTAATCATTCATCTGGTTGCATTGCACAGCGTCAAGAGCAGTAACCCGAGCGGTATCGATCTGGCTGATAAGGATAATATTCCTTTCCATCCTTATTTTACGATCAAGGACTTGTACGGTTTAGGCTTCTTCCTGATGGTGTACAGTGTATTTGTGTTCTTCATGCCGGGCAGTCTGATCGAACCGGCGAATAACATTCCGGCCAACCCGATGATGACGCCGAATCACATTGTTCCTGAATGGTACTTCCTGCCTTTTTACGCGATTTTGCGCGCGGTCCCCAATCTGGTGGGCGGTGTGGTGGCGATGGGCCTGTCCGTGATGATGTTCGCCTTTATGCCGTTCCTGGACCGCTCGCGTATTCCGGGTGGTGCACGTTACCGCCCGATCTATCGTCTGCAGTTTTATCTGTTCCTGATCGATATGCTGGTGCTGGGCTACGTAGGTTATATGCCGCCGGTTGGCGCAACCATCATAATGGTCGGACAGATTGCAACCTTCTTCTATTTTGCTTCGTTTTTTGCGGTGCCATTTATCTCCAAAATTGAAGAAAACTGGTTGATTAAACGGGGTTTGCCTGCGGGGGTCACAGAATTAATGGAACGTGAGAAACGCGACCTGGAAAAACATAAACAAGATAAGCTGCGTCGCAAGGGAGACCAAGCATGAGCAAGTTGCTAAAAGTTATATTGCTGGGTTGCTTCAGCATCAATGTTGCCTGGGCCAACGAAGCGAAGCTGGACAAGATAGAGGTGGCAAGAGACAAACCTGCCATCGCGCGCGGTGCGGAAGATTTGATGAATAATTGTCATAGCTGCCACACCCTGAAATACATCAAGTACCGCGACCTGCTCACGCTGGGCGTTGACAAGAAAAAAGTCGATGAGTGGCGCGGGGATGCGGCGCTGGATACGCCGTTGATGGCGCAAATGTCTGAGGCGGATGCCATGGCGTCATTCAATAAAGTGCCGCCTGATCTGAGTTTGATGGCCAGTGCGCGCGAAGGCGGTCCTGATTATGTGTATTCCTATCTGATCGGTTACTTCGTCGGTCCTGATGGTGTGGCGGGAAATCATATTTTCCCTGAAACCCGTATGCCGGATCCGCTGGGGATTAGTGGTGCAACCGATGCAACGCAGCGCACCGGGATGCAGAATACCGCGAAAAGTATTGTGAATTTTCTTACCTGGGCGGCTGACCCACACGCATCTGATCGCATGCGGCTCGGCTATTATGTGATGGGGTATCTGTTGGTGTTGACGGGGTTGCTGTATTTCCTCAAGAAACAGATATGGTCGAGGTTAAAATAACCAAGGAGTCTGAAATGAAAAATGGAATAGTGCAGTGCGCTGCTGTAGTCGCGTTGACGTTTTCCTCACTTGCGATTTCTGCACCTGAGACAAGTTTTAAAACAGCTGTCAGCCCTATCCTTCATGATTATTGTCTGAGCTGTCATCAGCCGGGAGGGAAAGGGTTTGAGAAAAGCGGTCTGGATATGTCGAGCTATGACACCCTGATGAAGGGCACGCGCTTTGGCTCTGTGATCAAGCCGGGCGATAGTTTTACCAGTATCTTCATTCAGGTTGTTGAAGGGCGTGTGCATGCCTCCATCAAAATGCCTTTTGGCATGGAGGGCGGGCTTGCCAAAGAGAAAATCAGTGTGTTGAAGAAATGGGTAGATCAGGGCGCCAAGAATAATTGATGACTGTTTAACCCGCAGAATTTTTTCTGCAGATAACCCGAAGACTGTTTGAACAGGTTTAGCCTGTCCATGCAGTTCTTCGGGTTTTTTTATGCCTGATCAGAAAATACCATTTCGGTGATTTTTTTGGTTACGTGTGCCAGCGCACGGAGCATCCTGATACGAACGGGAAGAATGCCCTCCTGCAGTTCCGGCATTGGCCGGGGCGCACAACCTGGAGAAAAACATGAAAGCAAACGGTAATCAATCTGTAGGCACCCGTCTTTTTGCGATGTCAGCGCTGGTCGTAACGCTGGCTTTCACGCCAGTCGTCGTTTTCGCCGCCGAGAAAGATATGCACGAGGACCGCGTCGAGATGCGTGTCAAACAGATGCATAACACGCTGGCCATCACGGCTGCACAGGAAGATCAATGGAACAAAGTCAAGCAGGTCATGCTGGATGATGCTAAAAATATGGACAAGTTGACGCATGCAAGAGCTGAACATGAAAAAGAGATGAACGCGGTGGACAACCTTAAATCGTATGGCGAAATTTCTGAAGCGCATGCAGACGGCATCAAAAAAATGGTACCGGTGTTTACCGATCTCTATGCCAGTCTGTCGGATGCACAGAAAAAGAAAGCCGATACGCTGTTTGGTCGCGGCGCTCATGAACAGGGTGAGCATATGCATGGTCATAAGAAGATGGAAAGCAAGTGAGCACGGGGGCGTACGCCTTTGAATCGACCTGGCCCGCTTGTTATACCGGAAAAGGAGGGTCAAAATGAAATTTTCAATATTGCAATTAAATATCCGTTCAGTCAGACGTAAGGCTGTGATGCTGGCGGCCCTGACGTCAATACTGGGCGGTTTATCTGTTTCTCCGGCCTTTGCTGACGACGGGCACGACCAGCGGCATGATCATCACGGACAACGCGATCAGCGCGGTGAGCATGACCGACATGGCGATCGCCGTGATCATGCGTACCGGCGCGACGGCTACGCGCAACCCGTATACGTGCCGGCGCCGGTGTATTATGAGCCAAGGCAATCATCTGGCATCAGTCTGTTTTTTCCGCTGGATTTTCGGTGCTAGGCGCACAGGCCGGCTGGCAACAGCGGGTCTTGTGTTACAACACAGGTTTGTCGATCTTGCAAAGCGACTGTCCAGTTTGAACACGATAATGATCAGAAATCTATTTCTTGCGATCTTATCCCTCGCAGTCTTAAGCGGATGTGCGACGGCGCCTCCCGGGTCGGCTTATCCCAAAATCGCATCTGCAGCACTCGCTCATCCTGATCAGACTCGTCTGGGTCGCCAGTTTGACGATGCCGGGCGAGTGCATGGCGGCAATTCCGGATTTCGCATCATTCCGGCCGGTGCAGACGGCTTTTTGATGCGCATGCAGATGATCAATGCGGCTGAGCGTACACTTGATCTTCAGTATTTTATTTTTCGCGGTGACGAAACGGGGCAACTGCTGACCGGTGCCGTATTGCGTGCAGCGGATCGCGGCGTGCGTGTGCGCGTGCTGATTGACGATGGCGAAACGAAGGCGGGCGATGAGCAGATTACCTGGCTTGCAGCACATCCTTTTAGGGGCGTCGAGAATCAGCCTGACGCGTCGTTTACAGGATGAGCGACCAGAACATTGCACCCACTGCAATGGACATGGCGGCTGTACATAGCCAGCCCAATAGTTTAAGTCTGAACGAAATGACGAATTTTCCCATGATGTCATGACGTGCTGCCATCAGCATCATCACCGCCATGATGGGCACGGAAATCACGCCATTGATGACCGCACTCCAGAACAGCGCTTTGATCGGATCGATGGGCGTAAAACACAGCCCGACGCCGATCAACGTGGACAGGGTGATAATGCCGTAGAAGCCTTTCGCTGCATTGGGTTTCAGTTCCAGACTGTCGCGCCAGTGAAAGGCGCCCGCCATGGCATAAGCGGCAGAACCTGCCAGCACCGGAATGGCCAGCATTCCGGTGCCGATGATGCCGGCGCTGAACAGCAGGAAAGCAAATTCACCGGCTATCGGTCGCAGTGCGGATGCCGCCTGTGCCGAGCTTTGAATATCGGTTATGCCGTGCAGATGCAGTGTGACCGCTGTCGTCAGAATAATGAAAAAGGCGATCAGGTTGGAGAAGGCCATGCCAATATAGGTATCGATCTTGATGCGGCGAAAGTTGGCCTTCGCCTGATCGGGCGCATCCTTCAGGGCAATTGCGCGGGGATCGGCCTGCTGCTCCTCAACCTCCTGGGAGGCCTGCCAGAAAAACAGGTAAGGGCTGATGGTGGTGCCGAACACGGCAACTACGGTGGTAATATAGGCGGGTTCCCAAGATATGTGCGGTAGCACGGTATTGATCAGCACCACCGTCCAGGGTATGTGTACGACAAACAGGGTGGCAACGTACGCGAACAAGGCAAGGGTCAGCCATTTCAGGATGCGCACGTAACGCCTGTAAGGAATGAATATTTGCAGTAGCAGCGATATCACGCCAAAGCCTACGGCGTACCAGTGTGCAGGGCCCCCTGTCTTCAGTTTCAGGGCGTTCGCCATCGCGTCGACATCGGCCGCGATGTTGATCGTATTGGCCGCCAGCAGCAGCCAGACGATGGTATAGAGCAGCCATGGGGGATAATGCTGGCGAATATTGGCAGACAGTCCCTGTCCGCTGACCCGGCCGATTTTGGCGCTGACTACTTGAATGCCAACCATCAGCGGATAAGTCAGCCATACCGTCCACAGCATGCTGAAGCCAAACTGTGCGCCCGCCTGAGAGTAGGTGGCGATGCCGCTGGGGTCATCATCTGCGGCGCCGGTGATCAGTCCCGGACCGAGTTTCTTCAGCCATGAGCCGGAGTTCTGATTGGCTGCCTGTTTTGCTGCGTGTGACATATTGACACCTGTATAACCGGCAGCTTGGGAGACAGCCGTACATTGATGCTGCGGCGGCTTTATTTTTCAACGGCCTATATTGCAGGCGCTTAATCGTCTTTTTTGATGCGGATGGTACTCCTGACCGATGTGACCCCTTCGGTTTCACGTGCAATTGAGACGGCTTTATCTGCTTCTTCCTGTGTTTTGACTTTTCCGCTCAAGAGCACTTCACCTCTGGCGTGTGTATCAACCTTGACATGTACCAGACTGCTGATTTTTTCGTCGGCCAGACGTGCCTTGATCTTGGTGGTAATGACCGAGTCCTTGACGAAAGTTTTAGGGTGTGTCCGGTCGGTGTCCGGATCAGCGGCATGGGCTGCGATCGGGGCCAGCAGGGTGCTGAAAATAAATAAACTTGTCGCGAGTTTGCTTTTCATGGCCTGTCCTTTTATTGGTTGAAGTAAGCGAGTGCAATGGTCCGCTAAGCTCAAAGTATGATCTGTGCGCCAGCGCACGGAAGTGTCTGCATGAGCGTTGTTAGTATGCAGTCAAAGTGGGTGTTTTTTTTGACTGCAATCACGTCGAACTTGCTTATCGGACAGGAGATCTGGAAATGCCAAAAGTTGGCCACGTATTCATGCTGTTAGGGGTGCTGTTATATCCGCTTGCGTCTTCAGCGGAGGTTAGCCTCAACATCGGGATCAATCTTCCGGTCTATCCGAACCTCGTTCTGATACCCGGCTATCCGGTCTATTACGCACCACGACTTCAGGCAAACTTCTTTTTTTACGATGGCATGTACTGGGTTTATCAGAATGATGACTGGTATACCAGTTCCTGGTACAACGGGCCCTGGTGGCCGGTAGATCCGGAGGAGGTGCCGTTGTTTGTGCTGCGGGTTCCAGTGTACTACTACCGTCAGCCGCCGGAATTCTTCATCGGTTGGCGCGCTGATGCACCTCCGCGCTGGGGTGATTACTGGGGCCATGACTGGGAGCAGCATCGAAGCGGCTGGGACAGATGGAATCACCACTCAATACCTGCACCAGCGCCGTTGCCTGTTTATCAGCGTCAATACTCAAGGGACAGGTATCCTGAGCAAGTGCAGCAACAGCAACAACTTCAACAGCAGCATTACCGTTATCAGCCGCATGACCCGGTAGCAAGACTACACGATCAGGCCGTGCCGCGTGTCCAGCAAGACTATCCACAGCAACGAGGCGTGCCTGAAGGGAGAGGGGGCAGGCATCAGGCGGGCCCGGTTGCACCGCACCCGCAAGTTCAGAGGGTAATCGCGCCGGAGCAGGAGTCGCCTCAAAATCATGTACAGCCACCGGTTCAGCGAGAACCGTCGCGCGGACAGAACCAACAGGGCAGGGACGCGCCACACGAGCCCAGACAGGATCGGGGGCGTGATCGCAATGATTAATCACAGTCTGTCTATTTACTGTGTTTGGGAACAGGTGATGGCGGAAGCGCGTTGTAGCGGCGTCGTCGCTGTAACTGCTGGGGATGCAGGTGTCGCCACATGAATTTAGCTGCGCTTCCCGCTGCAACCGCTGCCTGCGAGGCTGAACCGGAAAATCACCCGCTTCCCGAGGCCATCCCGGTGGTGGTTCACCTGCCAGTCGCAGCGCACGGTATTGCACTCTGGATCATGGCAACCGTTGCCTTGATATTTGCACTGGACTGGGCGCAGCCGTTTCTGATTACCCTGATGCTGGGAATACTCTTTGCTTATACCTTGAATCCGCTGGTTGTCTGGCTGGAGCGTCTCCGAATCCCGCGCATTGCGGGCACCAGTATCGTCATGCTTGCCGTGATCAGTGCGCTAGTATTCGGTACTTATGTGCTCAGCGGGCAGGCACAAAGAATATTCGCTCAGTTGCCTGATGCAGCCAGGAAATTGTCGACGGGACTCGATACCTTGCGCAGCGGTCAGTTTAACAACATGATGAATGTGCAAACCGCCGCGAACACCATCGAAAAAGCGACCAGCCACACCGATGCTACGGTACTTCCCAGACAACGCACCACGCACGTCGTGATCGACCAACCTGCCTTCAAGCTTAGCAATTTCCTCTGGGTCGGTTCCAGAGGCGTGCTTGCTTTTTTCGGTCAGGTGGCCATGGTGCTGTTTCTGGTGTTCTTCTTCCTGATCAGCGGTGATATTTTTAAACGCAAGCTGGTTCGATTGGCTGGACCTGCAATGTCAAAAAAGAAGATTACTGTGCATTTGCTCGATGAGATCAATCATTCCATCCAGAAATACATGTTCATGTTGCTGGTGACCAACGCGCTGGTCGGGCTGTTGACCTGGATTGCGCTACGCTGGATTGGCCTGGAAAATGCGGGCGCCTGGGCCGCGGCCGCGGGATTGCTGCATGTCATACCCTATGCGGGCTCAGTTTTTACTGCCGCCACGCTGGGAATGGCGGCCTATATGCAATTCGATTCGTTTTTCATCGGGCTTCTGGTTGCGGGTGCATCGCTGACGGTTTCAACCTTTGTCGGCGCCTTTGTGGCAACCTGGATGACGGGAAAATTTGCCAAAATGAATACGGCTGCAGTGTTTGTTTCGCTGCTGTTCTGGGCCTGGCTGTGGGGGGTGTGGGGTATGCTGCTGGGTATACCGATCACCGTCATCGTGAAAGTGGTATCGCAGCACGTGGATCAGCTGCATCCGGTGGCTGAGTTGCTCGGTGAATAACGGTGACATCGGGTATCGACGTCTGATGTGCTCAATAACGGGGGAGCGCACGGATGAGTAACGCGCAATGGTTCATGCTGGTCGGCGGACTGCTGCTGGTCATGGGGCTGACGTATTCTGTGCTCAAGCGTTCGCCGGTCACCTCCGCCATTATCTATCTGGCGGTGGGACTGCTGTGCGGGCCCAGCGCGCTCAACCTGTTTCATTTCAACCCGCTCAAGGAATCTGCGCTGCTGGAAACCCTGACCGAAGTGGCCGTACTGATCTCGCTGTTTTCGGCTGGCGTCAAAATGCCTGCCCCTTTCAGTTTTGCCCGCTGGCAAACGCCGATTCTGCTGGCGACCGTTTCCATGACCATAACTGTCGCGATGATCACGGTTTTTGCCTATTATGTGATTGGCCTGCCACTGGGAGCCGGCGTGCTATTGGGCGCGATTGTTGCACCGACCGATCCGGTGCTGGCTACCGATGTACAAACCCGCCATCCCGGCGACAACGACCAGTTGCGCTTTACCTTGACCTGCGAGGCGGGCATGAACGATGGCAGCGCTTTTCCGTTTGTGATGCTGGGGCTGGGCTTGCTGGGCTTGCATGATCTGGGTGACTATGGGCTGAACTGGTTGCTGACGGATGTGCTGTGGGCGACAACCGGTGGTATTGCCATCGGTGTCGCCGCTGGTGTTGCGCTGGCCCGTATTGGGTGGAAAATGCGACGCGAACCGCACAAACATGAACTGCTGGATGATTTTCTCGGTCTTGGCTTGATTGGCGTTGTCTACGGAGTGTGTGTGATGCTCAATACCTGGGGTTTTCTGGCTGTTTTTTTCGCGGCTTTCGCGCTGCGCCAGACCGAGTTGAAACTGGCCAAAGCGGCCAGCAATGCCCCTGAGGTGCGCTTGATGGCAGTGAGCCAGGATATGATTACACCCCCTGAGCCAACACCAACGGTGAGTGAAGGGGCATTGGTGTTCAAGGAGCATCTGGAACGGCTCTCGGAAGTGGTGCTGGTGCTGATGCTCGGCGGCACCTTATTCCTGAACTCATGGAGCTGGATGGCCGTGGGGCTGGCGCTGTTTTTATTCGTGATGGTACGCCCGCTCAGTGTCATCCTCGGCCTGCTGGTTACAAACACCAGCTGGCGGATACGCGGCATGACGGCCTGGTTCGGCGTGCGCGGGATCGGTTCACTCTATTATCTGATGTATGCCATACAGCACGGATTATCAGAGGCGTTGGCCCTGCAATTGATGCAATTGATACTGATTGTTGTGACGCTGTCCATTATTCTGCACGGCATCAGCGTCAAACCGCTGATGCGTCAATTCTGGCGGCGCGATAAGTCCAGGTTTGTAGCATAGCGATGCCAGAAAAAGACCCTGCACATCATCAGCGCACTATACGGTGATTAATCTCAATGAAAAAGGCAGATAAGAGATGATTTCCATACGACGCTGGCGGATGCGCAGGATGCTCAAACGCCATCCGGTACCTCACGCCATCTGGCATAGTGTGACGAAGCGCATCGCGGTGTTGCGCGGGCTGGACGCCGTGCAAATGGCGCATTTATGCGAGATGACGGCGTGGTTTCTGGATCAGAAATCCATCACCGGTGCACGGGGGTTTGCGGTGACGCGATCGATGCGGGTGACGGTGGCAGCACAAGCCTGTTTGCTGATCCTGAATCTGGGCGTGGACTATTTCGACGGCTGGGTCGAAGTTATTCTCTACCCAGGTGCGTTTCGCGTCAACCATGCGCAGATGGATGCCAATGGCCTGGTGCATAGTAATGCGCAGGTTTTAAGCGGCGAGTCCTGGCGGCAGGGCCCGGTGATTCTGTCATGGGAGGATGTTGAACGGGATGCTTTTCACGGCGAGCCTGGTCACAATGTCGCGTTGCATGAGTTCGCACATAAGCTCGATGCGATCAACGGGGTCATGAATGGCTTGCCGCCGCTGGGGCGCGGCATGAGCAGGATAAGCTGGGCCGAGGATATGAGCGCTGCCTACGATGAATTATGTTTACAACTCGCGCATGGAAAATCCACGCATATCAATCCTTATGCCGCGACCAGCCCGGCCGAATTTTTCGCGGTCGTGAGCGAATATTTTTTTACGGCGCCCGATATTCTGAAAAACGCTTGCCCCGCTGTTCATAAGCAATTGACGCTGTTGTACCTGCCGGCGGCATCGACAGGATCGCTGTAGCGTTGGGCGCGCATTGAACGATCAACGGATATATGCGCCTTATTCAATGGTACTGCAAGGAGATATAAGGATGGCTGTACATCACAGGGAACGTCATCGCACACAGCGTATCGGCTGGTTGCGCGCAGCGGTATTGGGCGCCAACGACGGAATCGTATCAACGGCGAGCCTCGTGTTAGGCGTAGCGGCTGCCCATGCGACGCATGCGGGCATTTTGATCGCAGGTTTGGCGGGGCTGGTTGCGGGTACCATGTCGATGGCGGCCGGTGAATATGTCTCCGTCCATTCTCAGGCCGACAGTGAACAGGCAGAACTCGAACTGGAACGCCGCGAGTTGGACGCCGACGACAAGGGTGAACATCGGGAGCTTGCAGAGATTTATATGGCCCGCGGTCTGGATGCAGCCCTCGCAAAGCAGGTCGCCGCGCAACTCATGGAACACGATGCACTCGATGCGCATGCACGCGACGAGCTGGGTATTTACGATACCTTTACGGCGCGCCCCCTGTTGGCGGCCCTGGCCTCAGCGGGTTCCTTTGCAGCGGGCGCCGCCATGCCGCTGCTGGTTGCAGCCTTCGTCCCCCATACGCGGCTGATACCCCTTGTTTCATTCACCGCACTCATTTTTCTGGCCCTGCTGGGCGGGTTGGCCGCGTACGCGGGTGGTGCCCCCGTGATGAAGGGCGTCCTGCGGGTCGCCTTCTGGGGAGCACTGGCCATGGCGATAACCGCAGGGGTGGGGGCGCTGTTCGGCACCGCGGCCTGATGCACACGGCTATGCAGTATTCGTCACAATACCTGGCGCTGGTGAGCGTTTTTAAATAATCAGTTTGACTGACAAAAAGGAATGAGATGATGGACAAAACTTATAGCCGCACGACGCCTGCGGATGCGCTGGTTATCTTCGGTGTCACAGGTGATCTGGCCCACAAGATGATTTTTCCGGCGCTCTATGCAATGGCTAAACGCGGCATTCTCAACGTGCCGGTTATCGGTGTTGCTTCATCGACGTGGAGCCTTGCCAAACTGCGCAAACAGGTTAAAAATAGCATCAAACAGGCTGGCAAGATCGACGATAAAGTCGCGCTCGAACATCTTTTGTCGCAGCTTCAATATGTCAGTGGAGACTATAACGATCCTGATACCTTCAAGGGCCTCAAACAGGCGCTGGGGGACGCGCGGCATCCGGCGCACTACCTTGCCATTCCGCCGGTGTTGTTTGAGACCGTGATCAAAGGTCTGGGCGCTTCCGGTCTGGCAGACGGGGCGCGCGTGATCGTTGAAAAACCCTTCGGTCGCGATCTGGCTTCCGCTCGCGAACTCAACCATATTGCGCTGTCGGTGTTTGCCGAAGATGCGATCTTCCGCATCGATCACTATCTGGGCAAGGAGGCGATCATGAATATCCTCTATTTCCGCTTCGCCAATTCCTTCCTCGAACCGATCTGGAATCGCAACACAGTGGCCAGCGTCCAGATCACGCTGTCCGAAGATTTTGGTGTGAAGGGGCGCGGCGTGTTTTACGAAAGTGCCGGTTGTCTGAGAGACGTCATTCAGAACCATCTGTTCCAGATTGTCGCGCTGCTTGCGATGGAACCGCCGGCGTATCAGGGTTATGGTGCGGTGCACTGCGAGAAAGCCAAGATATTCCAGGCTATGCGTCCACTGTTGCCGGATGACGTGGTGCGCGGCCAGTATGCGGGCTATCGCAAGGAGGAGGGGGTGGCGAAGGATTCGGATGTGGAAACCTTCTGCGCGCTGAAACTGTTCATCGATTCCTGGCGTTGGGAAGGCGTGCCCTGGTATCTGCGTTCCGGCAAGTGTCTGGCTACCACGGCGGCCGAGGTGATTGTGCAGCTCAAACCGCCGCCGCAAAAGCTGTTCGATGATTCCCGGCCTCTGGACGGGCGGAGCAATTATCTACGTTTTCGCTTGTCGCCCAACTCGGCCGTCGCGCTTGCCGCCCGCGTCAAGCGCGCAGGCAAGGAGTTCGTCGGCGATCAGCATGAACTCTATCTGCTCGATGAGCAGCCGGGCGAGGAGTCGCCTTACGAGCGCTTGTTGAGTGATGCCATGGCAGGCGATGGTGCGCTGTTCACCCGGGAGGATGCGCTTGAAGCCGCCTGGGCAGTCGTCGACCCGGTGCTTGATGTGCATTCCCGGGTTCATCGTTACCAGCCCGGCAGTTGGGGGCCAAAACAGGCGGATGCGCTGATTGCCGCCGATGGTGTATGGCACAACCCGGTTCCGCTGAAGAAGGGAAAATGACCACCTGACGCAACTTGACCCGCTGTGCATCAATACGTTGCGCACGCTTTGTATTAGTGCGGATAGCTGGCCCGTTGCACCCCTTGCCATACCGGTTCAACTCAGTGTGAATGCCGAAACGATGATGGTTGAGCCGGTTATCGCGCAGAACATTCTTGTAAGAACTTCCCTCAATGGTGGTGTGAGCAATACTGACACGGACTTTATGCAGCGTGTTGCGCAGGTGTTTTCGCTGCGCCTGCCTTTTTCACAACACAAGGGTGAGAGCTGATTGTTGAGGTGCCGGACGTTATCACTGATGTCAACGTTAACTTCTCACTGGAAGGGCAAGCCAAAGCAGTGACGTGTTGCCTTGGTAACGTGCGGCACCGCACAGAAATAGCGCGCGTTGAGATGTAAATTTGAAATCCTCCAGCAAAGACAAGGAACGATTTACATGAATCCAATCACGTCATTTCTGGTCGTTCTGCTTATTCTGTCTGGCCTTGCAGCAGGTAACTGGTTAAGTCCCTATCTGGCACTGGCGTTCTTCGCCGTTGCAGCCGTGATCGCGCTGTCACTGAAGATGGCCAATACCTGGGAGAAGTTCGTCATCCTGAGGATGGGGAAACTGCAAAGTGTCAAAGGCGCGGGCATGTTCGTCATCATCCCGATCTTCGATAACGTGATTGCCGTGATCGACGAACGTATTCAGACCACGGGCTTTAATGCCGAGCAGGCACTGACCCGGGATACGGTTCCTGTCAATGTTGATGCGATCATTTTCTGGCACGTACACGATGCCGAAAAAGCCGCGTTGGCCATTACCAATTATCGTCAGGCGATCGATCAGGTTGCGCAAACCTCGTTGCGCGAGATGATCGGGTCTTCGATGCTGGCGGCATTGCTATCCGATCGCAAGGATGCCGACGAGCAACTGAAGAATGAAATCGGCAAAAAAACGGCTCCCTGGGGTATCACGGTGGGTTCAGTAGAGATTCGCGATGTTGCGCTCCCTGAGGCATTGCAGGATGCCATGTCGCGTCAGGCTCAGGCTGAGCGTGAAAAGCAGGCCCGTGTGATACTCGGATCAGCAGAAGCTGCGATCGCCGGTAAGTTTGTCGAGGCCGCCGATATTTATGCCGGCCATCCCGCAGCACTCCAGCTCAGAGCCATGAACATCATTTATGAGACCACCAAGGAGCGGGGCGCCACGATCCTGATTCCGAGTTCGATGGTCGATAGTCTGAATCCTTCGGTAACCAGTCTGGCACTCTCGCTCGCGACAAAAGAAATGCCTGATCCAGAGGTTGTGTCTCATACGGTTGCCACCGCAGGATAATTCGGGAGAAAAATGATGAACATGTTACCCATTGATAAAAAATCCTTTGAGAAATTCGGGCCCTACACCTTAATCACCGGGATATTGCTGGTCGTGCTGGGAGTGGCGGGTATTCTGCTGCCGGGCGTGATGTCCCTGGGTACGGTCATTTTTGTCGCCTGGCTATTGCTTGCGGGCGGCAGTTTATGGGCCGTACACACCTATAAATATAGCCCGAGGAACGCCATGGACTGGATCAAACCAGTCTTGTTGTTCATCTTTGGCGGCCTGATGCTGTTTTATCCAGCAATAGGCGTGGCAGCGGTGGGGCTGTTGCTGGCCGGTTATCTGTTCCTGGATGCGGTACACAGTTTTGTGCTCGCCCGGTCTATTTATCCTGCCAAAGGCTGGGGCTGGATGATTTTCAATGGTGTTGTTTCAGCTATGCTGGCTTCGCTGTTTCTGATCGGATGGCCCGCTACTTCGCTGTGGCTGGTAGGCATATATGTGGGTATCAGCTTGCTGTTCGATGGCTGGGCGCTGGTTGCGATCGGCTGGGCGTTACGCAAAGGAGAACAAGGGGTTCGCTGAATCAATCCACTGTTGGTCCGGAGTAATGATTATATATATCTGATTTTTATCAATTTTTAGTTGTATGAAGTTCATTTTTAGGTTTTTACCTAAGAGTTGCAACCAATAATGACCGCAACGTTAAGCAGGATAAATTGTAATTTTTTGGTTAAAAATAAAAGATTATGGAAAAAATGGAACAGCTTGAATTGGATGCATATCGTAGTGAAATCGTAGCTGATATGAGTAGTCTGCTTGAAAAATATCGGCGAATCTTCGGTTGGGATATTCTTGAGGTTGCAGAGTCTGCCGCAGACAAGCTCATTCTGGCCGCGATGCGCAAAGCACTGGAGGAGATCGAAAATAAATTTTTAGAAGATGAAATATAACTTTGCAGGAAATGAAGCTGGGTTCTTCGCCTCTCCCGTCGAACAGGGGCGAAATGATATAAAAGGAGAATCAAAATGAAAGAATTACAGCCGCCGCAAGACCCTATCGAAGCTGTGGGTCAGGTGTATGAACGATTGCTGGAAAAAGTGTTGCCAGCGACGGATGAAGAAGAAATTGCTGCCCGGCCAATTACAGACAGGGTTCGGGAGGATGCTGTGGCCTTGCACGAATTGGGTGATGACAAGGTCGTCAAGTAAGCCTTTAACGTGAAACTCGCGAAACGTTCGTTTGCCTCCTCTCCCTCCGGGATAACCAGCCACTTGCCAGCTTGCTGGCTTAGTGGATTGGCTAGTCGTTTAACCAGAGGATTGAAGTGAGGGAGAGCGTAGCGAGGGTGCCCGGGCATGGCGAACTTCATCAACAGGGGTGGCATCTTCGCCATGCCCGTTAGGCCGCAAACATCGCTGCCATACAGGCGCCGCTTTGCAAATTGTGCGCGCTGTGTGCCAGCAAACATACAACAAGGTGTTCATCTCGCAGCATTTAAAATCTCAAGTTGAGTTGCGCGGGTGTTGCAATTGCTGGATGAAATGAAGCACGGATCAACGCACTGGAATCCGGATAAGACGGCATGTGCGGGTGCGAATATCACATACTGAACAGGAGATGGAGATGACTGTTGCAAATGAACTTCAGACCACCATCGAGCAGATGGTGCAAGCGGGCAAGGGTATTCTTGCCGCCGACGAGAGTGGTACTACCATTGCCAAACGCTTTGCGGCGATCAAAGTTGAGTCCAGCGAGGAGAATCGCCGCGCCTACCGCGCCCTGCTGTTTAGCGCCCCCGGAATTGAGGACTATATCTGCGGCGTGATCCAGTTTGAAGAGACCCTGAGCCAGACTAGCGATGACGGTATCCTTTTGCCTGAACTACTGGCGCGGCGAGGCATTGTTCCCGGTATCAAGGTGGACAAGGGCAAGGGACCGCTGGCGCTGTCGCCCGGCGATCTCATTACCTATGGGCTGGATGGCCTGGCGGAGCGCTTGCTACACTACAAAAGTCAGGGTGCGCGTTTTGCCAAGTGGCGCGAGGTCTACCAGATCAGCGCACACAATCCCACGTCTCTGGCCATCAGCGCAAACGCCGAGATGCTGGCGCGCTATGCGGCAGTGTGCCAGGAACTGGGTATCGTACCCATCGTCGAGCCGGAGGTATTGATCGACGGTGATCATAGTCTGGCTCGTTGCGCCGAGGTAACCGAAGCGGTGCAGAAAGAAATATTTGATGCGCTGCACCGCCATCATGTGGTGCTGGAGTATATGATACTTAAGCCTAACATGGTGTTGCCGGGTAAGGATCATTCCGTCAGCACCAGTCCCGACGAGATTGCCGCAGCGACCCTGCGGGTATTCAGGCGCACGGTGCCGGCAGCGGTGCCGGGCATCAATTTTCTCTCCGGTGGCCTGAGTCCGGAACAGGCGACAGCCAATCTTAATGCCATGAATGCCGGTGATGCGCCCTGGTTGCTTTCATTTTCGTATGGCAGGGCTCTGCAACAGCCGGTGTTGCAAGCCTGGCAGGGAAAAGCGGAGAACGTTGGCGCGGCCCAGCAGGCCCTGCTGAAACGGGCACGCTTGAATGGTGCTGCTCAGCGGGGTGAGTATCAGGAAAGCATGGAAAATACGGCGTGAGTGAGGCGTATTGACTGTTATCACGGGGAATATCAAAAATGAAA
The DNA here is from genome assembly GCA_947084955.1 of uncultured Gallionella sp. Taxonomy (GTDB): domain Bacteria; phylum Pseudomonadota; class Gammaproteobacteria; order Burkholderiales; family Gallionellaceae; genus Gallionella. Next base: position 24,397 of record CAMTUO010000012.1, on the reverse strand, counting down.
AACTGCCGGAAAGTTTATCCGCATGAACCTTTAGTTTGAACGGTAATGCCCGATTTTCGCTACCTTGTTCAGACATTTTGTGCGGTAACGCACAGAGTCAATCCGTTTATCCGCGCATGATGATGTCACCCGGTAACCAGTGCCCAGAAGGTTCAGGTTTTCTGTGTTCCGCCCCCTAAATCAATTATCAGGAGTTTCATCATGATCAAAACTAAACGCATTTTCGCGGCGCTGCTTGCGACCGTATTCCTGGCGGGTATGACGGTGACACTGACCGCTTGCAACACGGTTGAGGGCGCGGGTAAGGATATTCAGCAGGGTGGCAAAGCCATCAAGGATGAAGCAAACGAGCACAAGTAAATGCAATATGCCCGGTGAGTGAGTTGACATCCTGTCAATCAATCGATCCGGGGATTTAATAAAGGAATGAAAATGATTACTAATCGACGCGGTTTTATGAATCTTTTTCTTGCGGCTGCCGCCGCATTGTCGCTGGGTACGCTCAGCATCAGCGCGTATGCGGCCAGTGCGGAAGACTTGAATGCAGATGCCGCCCAATCGCTGCAAATTCTGTACAAGAACAATCCGGCTGCCGAAGGCCTGTCTAAAAATGCCAAGGCTATCCTGGTTTTTCCTAAAGTTATCAAGGCAGGACTGGTATTCGGCGGAAGTTATGGCGAAGGGGTGTTGATGAAAGGGGGCAAGGTTGACGGCTACTACAATTCCGTTTCCGCGTCCTGGGGCTGGCAGGCAGGCGCCGAGTCCTACTCGTACGTTGTTTTTCTGATGAACGACAAGGCCGTGAAATACCTTCATAAATCAAATGGATGGTCTTTCGGTGCGGGCCCGAATGTGGTTGTGGTTGATTCAGGTGTTGCTAAAAATCTGTCCACGATGACCTTGAAGGATGATGCGTATGCCTTTATTTTCGACCAGCAGGGACTGATGGCCAGTTTAAGTCTTGAAGGCACAAAGATTTCCCGCATCAAGCGTTAAACAGGCACAGGGTGCAATTGCACCCTGTCATCAACCCAGATTGTTCATTAGAAAAAACGTCGTTATGCCGGCGAAGGCCGGTAGACAGTTGGTTTAACAATTCTCGCTCAGCGAGACAAAAACAGGTTTTTTACCGTTTCTCGAAACTTACTATAATCGATAATCGGCTCGTTTTGTCGGCTTTGCGGCATTTTTATCTGGCTGGATGGCCGTTCCTCAAAACTTCGGCCTCTGGCCTCGTTTTTCGGCCTTCGCCGGATAACCAGCGACTTGCCAGCTTGCTGGCTTAGTCGAATGGCTAGTCGTTTTATCCATGACGAAGCGAATGAATTATTTTGGATCAAGCCAACTGCTGATGCAGTATTTTCATATAAGTGACACACTAAAACGGGAGTATGACATGCTGGTAACTTTTACAACCCGTGCCTACGCCGATATCACGATGTTTGGCGATATCGCACTTGCCATGTTGAAAATGATGGGACACAGTGGTAGCGTACCCGGTGCGATTCTGGCAGAAGATGTGCCGGCCTCTTTGGGCCGTTTGACCGAGGCCATCGAGGCAGAGAAAAAATCACCGCCCTCTACGCCGCTTAAAAGTACGGATGAAAATAAAGTGAGTATGGCGCATCGGGCCTTGCCGCTGATTGATCTTTTTACTGCCGCAGCCAAGGCAAAAGCCAATGTGATGTGGAAATAAACCATTGCGCTGAACGGTGCGGCTATCGCAAACTGACTGTTCATAAAAAAAGGTCTCATCACATGAAGCAAGGTCAGCATCTCTCAATGATACGCAGTTTCCATCTCGCGGACTGGTTTACCCTGGGTAATGCAGCCTGCGGTGTCGGTGCGCTGTTCGCCGTGATGACTTATTTGCAGAACCCGGATGTGCTGCACCTGTTTTTTGCCTGCGCGCTGCTGCTACTTGCGCTGATATTCGATATTCTCGACGGAAAAATTGCGCGCTGGCGCCGGCAAAGTTCCGTACTGGGTCGCGAACTGGACTCCCTGGCCGATGTGATCTCATTCGGCGTCGCCCCGGCAGTCATCGCTTACGGGATCGGCATGAACGGCCTGTGGGATCGCCTGGTTCTGATCTATTTCGTTGTGTGCGGAGTGAGCCGTCTGGCTCGTTATAACGTCACCGCCGAAACGCTGTCGATGGGTGCTGACAAGGTCAAATATTTCGAAGGTACGCCGATCCCCAGTTCCCTTTTGCTCGTCTTTGTCATCGCGATTGCCGCAAGCTTGGGTGCGATCGGCAGTCATCTCTGGTTCGGGGTGATCCACATCGGTCCATGGCGGCTCCATCCGCTGGTGTTGATGTTTGCGCTATCAGGTTCGTTGATGATTAGCCGGACGCTGCACATTCAAAAACTTTAATTTTCTCAACGATAAAGGGAAAAATATGAGCGAATCAGCACATGTTAGTTATCCCAGGGAACGCCTGATATGCGCCGATGTGGAAGGCTTCGATGCCTTGACCGAGCTTGCGCTGGATATGCGATCAGCGTGGCGTCATGATGCAGACAATGTGTGGCAACAGCTGGACCCAGCCCTTTGGGAGATGACACAGAATCCTTGGGTGGTATTGCAGACGGTGTCACGGGAAAAGTTACAAAGTGTCCTGTCCGATCCCGCTTTTCGAAAGAACGTGGATGATCTTTTGCAGGAGAGGCGCAATGCGGCAGAGACGCCTGCCTGGTTTGAGAAAACGTATCCGCAATCAAAGCTTACCTGTGTGGCATATTTCAGTATGGAATACATGTTAAGCGAAGCATTGCCCATCTACTCGGGCGGGTTGGGCAATGTGGCAGGAGACCAGCTCAAGGCTGCCAGCGATCTGGGCGTCCCGGTCGTCGCTATCGGATTGCTTTACCAGAAGGGCTATTTTCGCCAGGTGATTGACAAGGACGGCGCGCAACAGGCGCTCTATCCATATAACGATCCCGGGCAGTTGCCGGTCACGCCGCTGCGTAAAGCGAATGGCGAATGGTTGCGACTTGAGATCGTCCTGCCGGGATATTCGGTCTGGCTGCGTGCCTGGCAGGTTCAGGTCGGTCGGGTAAAACTGTATCTGCTGGACAGCAACGATGCGGCGAATTACCCGGCTCACCGCGGGATTACCAGCGAGCTTTATGGCGGTGGGCCTGAGCTGCGTTTAAAACAGGAAATGCTGCTCGGGATCGGCGGCTGGCGGCTGCTGGTCGCACTGGGTATCAAACCGGAAGTCTGCCATCTGAATGAAGGGCATGCCGCTTTTGCGGTGCTGGAGCGTGCGCGCAGCTTCATGAAGGAAACCGGACAGAATTTTGACGTCGCGCTGGCGGCAACGCGCGCGGGCAACCTGTTTACCACGCACACGGCGGTATCCGCGGGTTTTGATCGTTTTTCGCCTGTGCTGATCGAACAATACCTGAGTGGCTATGCGCAGAAGCTACTCGGTATTTCCTCTCATGATTTACTGGCGCTGGGGCGGCAGAATCCGGATGACAACGATGAACCCTTCAACATGGCCTATCTGGCGATACGCGGCAGCGGGGCGGTGAATGGCGTGAGCCAGTTGCATGGCAAAGTGAGTCGTCAGCTGTTCGGTTCACTCTTTCGGAACTGGCCCACCGAAGAAGTGCCGGTCGGACATGTCACGAACGGCGTGCATATGCCGACCTGGGATTCGAGTGCGGCCGATGAGCTCTGGACGCAAGCCTGTGGCAAGGATCGCTGGTTAGGTGTCGCTAAGAACATGGAGCAGGACATACGGCAAATTTCGGATGACCGACTCTGGCAGTTTCGCAGCGACGCCGGCACGTCTTTTGTTGAATATGTTCGTAAGCGCTTGTCCCGTCAACTGGCCGTTTCCGGTGCGCCTCGCGAGGCGGTTGACGCGGCGCAGCATGTGTTTGACAACAATACCTTAACGCTGGGATTTGCACGTCGCTTTGCGAGCTACAAGCGGCCCAATCTGCTGCTGCATGACCCGGACCGGTTGCTGCGCTTGCTGACCCATCCGCAACGCCCGGTGCAGCTCATCATGGCCGGCAAGGCACACCCTGCGGATATGGAGGGGCAGGCCCTGATTCAACAATGGATGGATTTCATCTGCCGGCCTGAGGTGTGGCCGCATGTGATTTTTTTGAGCGATTACGATATGCAGTTGACCGAACAGCTGGTGCAAGGTGTGGATGTGTGGCTCAACACGCCGCGTCGACCCTGGGAGGCGTGCGGTACCAGCGGCATGAAGGTGCTGGTCAATGGTGGCATCAATCTGTCTGAGCTGGACGGCTGGTGGGCGGAAGCGTACACGCCGGAAGTGGGCTGGGCGCTCGGGGATGGGCGTGAACATGACAGCGATCCGGCCTGGGATGCGATCGAAGCCAACGCACTCTATGAACTGCTCGAACGCGAGGTGATCCCTGAATTTTATACCCGCAACGAACAAGGCATTCCCACGGCCTGGGTGAACCGGATGCGGGAGAGCATGGCGCAACTGACGCCGCGCTTTTCCAGTAATCGTGCGGTGCGCGACTATACCGAGCAGCATTACCTCCCCGCAGCTTCAGCCTACCTTGAACGTGCGGCCGATAAGGGTGCACTCGGCGCGGCGCTTGTGAACTGGCGTCATGAGCTGAATCAGAATTGGAATGCAGTTCATTTTGGTGACGTGAAGGTTGAAACAGAGGGCGAGCAGCATGTGTTTGAGGCACAGCTGTATCTCGATGGCATTGCACCTGAAGCGGTGCGGGTCGAACTGTATGCCGACGGGATGGATGGTGCGCCGCCTGTGCGGGTTGAGATGCGGCGCGTGCGTGAACTGGTGGGTGCCACCAACGGGTATGCCTATCGTGCCGAGTTGCCGGCAAACCGACCGGCGGCGGACTATACGGCCAGACTCATCCCCTGTCACGCCAAGGCAGCGGTGCCTCTCGAAGATGCCCGAATTCTGTGGCAGAAGTGATTCAATTTCGAGAGGTATCTTTGCAAACGACAGCCGTATGGCTCACAAAACAATCGATTTAGGAAGTGAACCATGAGTGTTGTCACGCAACCATTGATCACCGAAGACGACGAGCCGTTGTCGCCATGGTGGATACGCGCTGTTCTGATTGTGATGGTGTTCGGCTTTGCCGGGCTGATCACGATCACGATGCTCGCCTACCGCAATGCACCGCCGATTCCGATGCAGGTGGTGGACGCACAAAGCGTCATGTTATTCAGCGGTGACGACATCCGCGACGGCCAGACTATTTTTCTCAAGTATGGTCTGATGGATAACGGCAGCATCTGGGGTCATGGCGCTTATCTGGGCCCCGATTACTCGGCTGAGGCATTGCATCGCATGGGGGAGGTCACCTCCGATGCAATCGCACAACAACGCTATCAGCAGACTTTTGCCGCATTGACGCCGTCGCAACAGGCGGCAGTCCAGGCCGAAACGGCGGTGGCGCTCAAAACCAATCGCTACGACACCGCCACCGCAACGCTGCATTTGACTGAGCCGGAAACAGCGGCCTATCGCCAGCAGATCGGCTACTGGAGCGATTACTTCCGGCATCCGTCACGCAACGGCGGCCTGAAGGATGACCTCATTACCGATCCGACCGAGCTGCGCCAATTTACAGCGTTTGTTACCTGGGCGGCATGGGCGTCGGTGGCGGTTCGTCCTGGCGAGAACTATTCCTATACCAATAATTTCCCGTATGACCCGAGCGTCGGCAACCTGCCCACGCCCAGCGCGCTGCTGTGGAGTGCGTTGAGTCTGATGGTGTTGTTGGCCGGCATTGCGACTGTGCTGCTGGTTTTCGGGAAATTCAATTACCTGGGCTGGATCACGCGCGGCCATCACGTGCACCCGCACCTCCTGCCGGGGCGATCCAGCCGGGGGCAGGACGCGCTGGTGAAATTCTTTGTGGTCGTGGCGTTGCTGCTGTTGGCGCAGTCATTGGTGGGTGGCGCAGTTGCGCATTACCGCGCCGACCCGGGCAGTTTCTACGGTTTTCATCTGGAGCGTATTTTTCCCAGCAACCTGATGCGCACCTGGCATTTGCAACTGGCAATCTTCTGGATTGCGACGGCCTACGTTGCAGCAGCGCTGTTCCTCGGCCGTTCGGTGCGCGCCGACGAACCACCCTGGTTAGCAGTCTGGGTGCACGTGCTGTTCGCGGCGTTCGTGGTGGTGATCGGCGGCAGTCTGCTCGGCGAGTGGCTGGGTATCTCGCAACGCTTCGGTCAGTGGTGGTTCTGGCTGGGAAACCAGGGTTGGGAGTATCTGGAACTAGGCCGGTTGTGGCAATACCTGCTCGTGGTAGGTTTGCTGGTGTGGTTTGCGATGCTATGGAAATTAGTGCGGCCAAATACACTGGCAGAGCCGGCATCGAAGCCGATTGTTAAGTTGTTCCTGATGGCCGCGCTGGCCATTCCGGTTTTCTATGTGCCTGCCCTGTTTATCGGCGCCAAGACCAACTATACGGTCGTCGATACGTGGCGCTTCTGGATTATCCACTTGTGGGTGGAAGGCTTCTTCGAGTTTTTCGCCACGGCAGTGGTGGCACTGACGTTCTATCAGCTCGGCCTGACCCGTCGCAATGTCGCGCTGCGCGTGATCTATCTCGACGCCATCCTGTATTTTCTCGGTGGATTGATGGGCACCGGTCATCATTGGTATTTCACCGGCCAAACCAATATTAATATGGCGCTATCGGCATTATTCTCGGTTCTTGAGGTGGTTCCGCTGACCTTGCTCACGCTGGATGCCTGGGATTTTGTTCGCACCACACGGGGCGACTGCGAACTATGCGGCAAGGCGATCGCGATACCACATAAGTGGACATTCAATTTCCTGATAGCGGTGGGCGTCTGGAATTTTCTGGGAGCCGGTATGTTCGGATTTTTGATCAATCTGCCGATCATCAGCTACTACGAAGTCGGCACCCTGCTGACACCGAATCATGGTCATGCCGCAATGATGGGTGTGTTCGGCATGCTGGCAATTGCGCTGATGGTGTTCGTGCTGCGCCAGACCAGCGATGATGCGCGGTGGGTTGGTATCGAGAAATACATAAAAATCGCTTTTTGGGGCACTAACATCGGTTTGGCGATGATGGTGTCGATGAGTCTTTTTCCGGGTGGCGTGCTGCAAGTATGGGACGTGGTCCAGCACGGGTACTGGCACGCGCGCAGTCTCGACTACATCGGGAGCGAGCGGTCACGTTTGATTGAATGGCTGCGTATGCCTGGCGACCTGGTATTTATCCTGTTTGGCGCGCTGCCATTGGTGATCGCCTCGATCAAAGGCTATCTTGGCGTGCGTGCTGCGGATCGTAACAAAGGGCAATCCCGTTATAATAATGACAGTATCAGCGACCGGCAGCGGCAACAGCATGAATCCCTCTGAACGTGCACTGCAGGATTACGCCGCCCTGGTGTGTGAGCACACCGAGGTTCGCCGTGGCGTGCCCTTGCCGCTGGGATGCCATGAATCGGCCAAAGGCGTTAACTTCGCGCTGTTCAGTCGCCATGCCACCCGCATCCGGCTGGAATTATTCGATCAGCCAGCCGATGCGATACCTGCCAGGAAAATTGACCTTGATCCTGCGCGCAACCGTACCGGGGATGTGTGGCACGTATGGGTAGAGGGGATCATTTCCGGCCAGCTTTATGCCTGGCGGGTCGACGGTGCTTACCAGCCTGACGCAGGACATAGGTTCAATTTCAACAAGCTGCTGCTGGACCCTTTTGCCACGGCGATGACCCCGTTACCTGACTGGGACTTTGACCCCGCGCGCGGATACGACCCGGCCATGACGGATCAGGACGGTATTTTGTCAGCGCTGGATGATGCAGGCTTCATGCCAAAGTGTGTGTTTACGCATGAATACTTCGACTGGCAGGATGACCTGCCCCTCAGGCACCCTTGGGCCGCGACGGTGATCTATGAAACTCACCTGAGGGGATTCACAATACATCCGAGCTCCGGCGTGGCCCATCCCGGCACTTACCGGGGGCTGATGGAAAAAATTCCCTATCTGCAAGAGCTGGGCATTACCGCGTTGGAACTGATGCCGGTACACGAATTCAACGAACATCAGGTACAGAGCGTCAATCCGCAATCAGGCTTGCCGCTTGGCAATTACTGGGGCTATGATCCGGTGGCTTTTTTTGCGCCGAAAGCGTCCTACAGCAGTGCGGGCGGGCTGGGCCAGCAGACGCTGGAGTTCAGGGAGCTGGTCCTGGCGCTCCATCAGGCCGGCATCGAAGTGATCCTGGATGTCGTGTTCAATCACACGGCAGAAGGGGGTGAACTGGGGCCGACACTGTCGCTGCGCGGCATCGATAACAGCATTTTTTACATGCTGGCGCACAATCTGCGCGACTATCGGGATTATACGGGGACTGGCAATACCATCAACGCCAACCATCCGGTGGTACGGGATCTCATCATGAGCGCGCTGCGCTACTGGGTGGTTGAGATGCATGTGGACGGTTTTCGTTTTGATCTGGCGTCCGTGCTCGGCAGAGATGGCACAGGCAAGCTGCTGGCCAGTGCGCCGTTGCTCGAACGAATCGCCGAGGATCCGATCTTGAGGGATGTGAAAATCATCGCCGAGGCGTGGGATGCGGCCGGCGCCTATGAGGTGGGCAGTTTTTCCGAGCGGCGCTGGGCGGAGTGGAACGGTCGCTACCGGGATGATGTCCGGCGCTTCTGGCGCGGCGATGACGGGATGCTGGGTCTGTTTGCTAGCCGCCTCTGCGGCAGCGCCGACATCTACAGCAAATCGGGCAAGGGACCTGAGGCCAGCATCAATTTTGTCACCTGTCACGATGGCTTTACGCTGAACGATCTGGTGAGCTATGGCACGAAACACAATGAAGCGAACGGCGCCAACAACCATGACGGAACGGACGCAAATTATAGTGATAATCATGGGATAGAAGGCGCGACGAAGGATGCCGCTATCGAAGCGCTGCGCAACACCCGCATAAAAAACTTCATTCTGACGCTGATGGTTTCGCGCGGCGTGCCGATGCTGCTGGGCGGCGACGAATTTCGCCGCACGCAAAATGGCAACAACAACGCCTGGTGTCAGGACAACGAGACAAGCTGGTATGACTGGAATAATCTGGCGCAGCACGATGAGATTTTCCATTTCACGCGGACCATGATCGCGTTTCGCCTTGCCCATCCGGTACTCGCAAAAGAACAGTTTTACACCGATGCCGAGATCCACTGGTTCGCGCCACATGGCGGACTGCCGGACTGGGCTGACCCGCAGTCAAAACAGTTCGCCTGTCTGATCCATGAAGATGCCCGGCACGTCCTTTTGCTGATGTTCAATGCCGGCGCCGATACCGTCGATTTTCGCTTGCCGCCCGCCCCACCGGGCACGCAGTGGCGTCTGGCTGTGGACACCGGCGCGCGAGAGGACCTGTTGGCTGCGGGTGAGGAAGCGGTTTTGCAAGACCAGCAAGCTTACCGGATGAACCCCCGGTCCAGCGCCATATTACTGACTCGTGGCATGAAGGCGTAACAAACGGACTCAAAGCAAGCCAAGTGAGTGCATGGTTAGCGATAACAGTTGTCGTATTTTGCGATGAGCAGATGTCAAAAAAGGAGATGTGATGTTGAAAGCCATGGTTTCAGGTGCTGTATTAATGCTGGTTATTGTCCTGGTGTGTGCTTATATGCTGGTGCAAAGCGGGCTTATTCCGGCCAATGCGGATGCCAAGCCCGGCAGGCTGGAAACCTGGATGGCGGGCACCTCGTTAGAGGCTACATTGCGCCGCGATGCGCCGAAAGCGCAAAATCCGGTGGCCCTGACAGATCAGAACCTCATGAATGGCGTTCATTTTTTTGCGCAGAACTGCGCAGTGTGTCATGGTTCAGCGAAAGGCGCGACAGCGTCCTCACCGATCGCCAAAGGCCTATATCAAAAGCCGCCGCAATTGGCGACAGATGGCGTTGAAGATGACCCGGAAGGCTATTCGTTCTGGAAGATCAAGCATGGCATACGTCTGACGGGCATGCCGTCGTTTGGCTACACCCTCAGCGATCAGCAGATATGGACGCTGGCACTTTTTCTGAAGCATATGGACAAGCTGCCACCCGCTGTCCAGCAGGTATGGCTGCAAGTTCAGAACTGGCCGGTGGCATCCGTGAACCTGCCGGCACAATCTGTTCAATGATCCGGGTAGCCAATATGTTACGAAATAACTATCCATGAAGCTTGCTGGTACGCACATTCTGACTATCAACGGCGGCTCGTCGAGCATCAAATTCGCGCTGTTCGATGGCGCGCTGCGCCGCATTCTGGCGGGTAGCATTGAACGGATCGGCTTGCAGGATGCGGCCATGCGCGTTGACGGACTTGCCCCGCAGGACAATTTTTCGCGGTCAGTGACGGCGCCGGATCATACGGCCGCCGTGGCCGTGCTGATGGACTGGATAGCAGAACGCGGTGCGTCACTGGCCGCAGTTGGACATCGGATGGTGCATGGCGGGCCGCATTACAGCCAGCCTGAGCGCATCACGGCCAAAATGGTTGAAGCGTTGCGCGGGCTGTGTCCCTTCGATCCGGAGCATCTGCCCGAAGAAATAATGCTGACGGAGGCGTTTCATCGCCGCTATCCCGAGTTGCCGCAAGTGGCGTGTTTCGACACGGCTTTTCACCATTGCCTGCCGCGCGTGGCGCAAATATTGCCGATACCGCGTCGTTATGAGGCGCTGGGGCTGCGTCGTTACGGCTTTCACGGCCTGTCCTATGCCTATCTGATGGAGGAACTCGCCCGCCTCGGTGATACGGCAACAAGCAAGGGGCGCGTAATCCTCGCGCATCTGGGCAATGGCGCAAGTCTGGCCGCGGTGCAGGATGCCAAGCCCATAGACACAAGCATGGGATTTACGCCGGCTGCGGGTGTGGTGATGAGCACCCGCTCGGGCGATCTGGATCCCGGTGTGGCAGGGTATCTGATGAAAAAACTGACGTCCGAACAATTCAATCATCTGGTCAATCACGAATCCGGACTACTCGGCGTGTCGGAGACTAGTTCAGACATGCGCGATCTGCTGGCGCATGAATCGACGGATGTTCGTGCCGCGGAAGCGGTAGCACTGTTCTGTTACCAGATCAAAAAATGCATAGGCTCGTACACGGCAGCGCTGGGTGGACTGAATACCTTGGTGTTCGCGGGCGGCATCGGAGAGAACGCGCCCGTGATCCGCGCGCGCATCTGCGACGGGCTGGAATTTTTGGGTATCGAAATCGATAACCAGCGCAATGCGGGCAATGCGGGTGTTATTTCCGCTTCATCCGGGCGTGTCACGGTTCGGGTCATGCATACGGATGAGGAAGTGATGATCGCGAAAGCGGTCTGCCACGTTTTGGATATTCAAATTGAAATGGAGAATGCGCATGAATACAACTGAATTGCCGGACAAACCGTTGCCGCCTGAGCTGCTGTACAAAATAGATGCCTACTGGCGCGCCGCCAACTATCTGTCGGTCGGCCAGATTTATCTGTACGACAATCCGTTGCTCAAACGGCAGCTTGCTGCCGCAGACATCAAGCGCATGCTGCTCGGGCACTGGGGAACGACGCCCGGACAGAACTTCATTTACGTGCACCTGAATCGGGTCATCAAACAATATGATCTCGACATGATCTACGTCTCCGGCCCCGGACACGGCGGACCTGCGGTGGTCGCTAACACCTATCTGGAAGGCAGTTACAGCGAAATCTATCCCGATATCAGTCAGGATGAAGCCGGCTTGCAGAAACTGTTTTTACAGTTTTCGTTTCCCGGCGGCATTCCCAGCCACGCATCGCCGGAATGCCCGGGCTCGATCCACGAAGGGGGAGAGTTGGGCTATTCGTTAAGCCATTCGTTCGGGGCGGTGTTCGATAATCCCGGTCTGATTGTGGCCTGCGTCGTAGGAGACGGCGAGGCGGAAACAGGCCCCTTGGCCACCGCGTGGCATTCCAATAAATTTCTTAATCCGGCAACGGACGGTGCGGTGCTGCCCATCCTGCATCTGAATGGCTACAAGATCAGCAACCCGACCGTCCTCGCGCGCATCGAACAGGATGAGCTGGAACAATTGCTCAAGGGTTATGGCTGGACGCCTTATTTCGTGGAAGGTGATGAGCCGGAAGCGATGCACCAGCAGATGGCCGGCACACTGGATACCGTCATTGAGCAGATTCGTCACATTCAGCGCAATGCGCTCGACAATAACGACTTTACCCGTCCGCGCTGGCCGATGATCGTCCTGAAATCGCCCAAGGGCTGGACCGGGCCGAAGGTGGTTGACGGCGTGCAGATCGAGGGTACCTTCCATGCGCATCAGGTGCCGCTTAACCCGAATAACCATCCCGACCATCTTCAGTTGCTGGAAAACTGGATGCGGAGCTACCGGCCTGAAGAACTGTTTGACGCTGAGGGACGCCTGCTACCGGAACTGGCCGAACTGTCACCGAAGGGTGAGCAGCGCATGGGCGCGAATCCTCATGCCAATGGCGGCATACTGTTGCGCGATTTGCGCATGCCGGATTTTCGTGACTATGCAGTTGATGTCACAGAGCCCGGTACAGCCGGCATCGGCGACACGCATGTGCTGGGACCTTTTTTGCGCGATGTGGCGAAGCTCAACGATGCGAATTTTCGCGTATTCGGCCCGGATGAGACGCTCTCCAATGGGCTGGAAGCGCTGTTTGAAGTTACCCAACGCCAGTGGCTTGCTGCGACCGTGCCGAACGACGAGCTTCTCGCACCCGCTGGACGCGTAATGGAAATGCTCAGCGAACATCAATGCGAGGGTTGGTTGGAGGGCTATCTGCTGACCGGGCGGCACGGACTGTTCAACTGCTACGAGGCGTTCATCCACATTGTCGATTCGATGTTCAATCAGCACGCCAAGTGGCTGAAGGTCACCGCGCGCCTGCCGTGGCGGCGCAAGATCGCCTCGCTCAATTACCTGCTGAGCTCGCATGTCTGGCGTCAGGATCATAACGGCTTTACCCATCAGGATCCCGGCTTCATCGACCATGTGGTGAATAAGAAAGCCGAGGTGGTGCGGGTCTACTTTCCGCCTGATGCCAACTGCCTGCTGTCGGTGATGGACCATTGCCTGCGTAGCCGCCATTACGTCAACGTGGTGGTCGCCGGCAAACACCCGGCGCCGCAGTGGCTCTCGATGGACGCCGCAATCAAGCATTGCACCCAAGGCATCGGCATCTGGCAGTGGGCCAGCAACGATCAGGCGGTGGCCCCCGACGTGGTGATGGCCTGTTGCGGCGATGTGCCGACGCTGGAGACGCTGGCCGCCGTCTCCATCCTGCGTGAGCATTTACCCGAGTTGAAAATCCGTGTGGTCAATGTCGTCGATCTGATGAAGTTGCAGCCAACCAGCGAACACCCTCACGGATTGCCGGATGTGGATTTTGACGAATTGTTCACCACGGATAAACCGGTGATTTTCGCCTATCACGCCTACCCGTGGCTGATCCATCGGCTGACTTATCGCCGCACCAATCACGATAACATACACGTACGCGGCTACAAGGAGGAGGGCACTATCACCACACCGTTTGACATGACGGTGCTGAACGATCTGGACCGCTTCCATCTGGTGATGGACGCCATCGACCGCCTGCCGCAAACAGGAGATAAGGGCATTTATCTCAAACAACAGTTGAAAGACAAGCTCATCGAACACAAGCAGTACATCGACAAATACGGCGAGGATATGCCGGAGATACGCAACTGGAAATGGAAGGCAAGATGAATGAAAATGCATCCGGCGCCTTGCGTCTGTATCTCATCAGACACGGTGAAACCGAGTGGTCGCTCTCCGGTCGTCACACCGGACGCACGGATATTCCGTTGACCCGGAACGGCGAGGAAGAGGCGCGTGAACTGGGCCGCCGCCTGCCGGTTATTCCGTTTTCCCATGTATTGAGCAGCCCGCTCAAGCGTGCACGGCGAACCTGCGAGCTGGCCGGTCTGGATACAGTCCCGGAAATAGAAGCGGATCTTGCCGAATGGGACTATGGTGATTACGAAGGGCTGAGTTCTCTCGATATCCACAAGGCGCGAGCGGACTGGGATGTTTACCGGGACGGCTGTCCTAATGGTGAAACGCCCGCGCAAATATCCGCACGCGCCGACCGCCTCATCGCCCGTTTGCTCAAACTCACCGGCAATATCGCACTCTTTTCGCACGGTCAGCTAGGCTGTGTTCTGGCAATGCGCTGGATCGGACTGGCGGCCAATGAAGCACAGCATTTCACGCTTGGCACGGCGTCATTCAGTATTCTGGCTTTCGATCAGCGCCACGCCGAAGTGCCGGTCATCGCATTGTGGAATGCGCGCGCTGCTTGATCCGCCGCTCACGATCCAACAAGCGTTGAGCGGGAGGAAATCCAGTGCCGCAGAGCGACGTGCCACCGGCAGCTTAAGTGCGCTGCCGTACGGTAGCTGTCCTTATCCGTGGTTAGACTGATGCTATTGCCAAGCCACAAGGAATACCCATCATGGAACCGAATAACGACCCCGCGAAGGACATCGAAAAGCAGCCCTCGGACGCCAAGGCACCTGACATCGCCTCCGCGTCGGTTCCCGAGACGCTCGCGTCACTCAAAGTTAATCCAGAGACCGGGCTTGCGCATGCCGAGGTTGAAACCCGCCGGAAAGAGAACGGTTACAACGAAGTGGCCGTGCAAAAAGAGCATCCGCTGCTGATCTTTCTGGGAAAATTCTGGGGCATGTCGGCATGGATGCTCGAACTGATCATGGTGTTGTCAGTCTTTTTGCACAAATACTCGGATCTTGCTGTGGTCAGCGCGCTGTTGATCATCAATGCCGTGTTGAGCTTCGTGCAGGAACGCCGGGCCGCGGGGGTCGTCGAAACGTTGCGCAAACGCTTGCAGATCAGTTCGCGCGTGCTGCGCGAGGGGAATTGGCAAGTAGTGCCCGCGCGGGAACTGGTTCCCGGGGATATCGTCCGCGTGCGTGCAGGCGACGTTATTCCTGCGGATGCGAAACTGCTCAGCGGAACCGTGAGTGTAGACCAGTCGGCCTTGACCGGAGAGTCCGGGGATGTCGAGATGAGCCAGGGCAAAGTGCTTTCATCGGGATCCGTCGTCCGTCAGGGCGAAGGCGATGGTGTGGTCATTTTAACGGGGGCGAAAACCTACTTCGGTCGGACGACAGAACTGGTGCAGACAGCGCGACCGAAGCTGCATATCGATGCCGTCGTGGCCAGGATCGTTCGCTGGCTGTTCGTCGTCGTAGGCTCGCTGCTGTGCGTGGTGGTGGTGATGTCGCTGGTGCGCGGCACGCCGCTGATCGAGATGATCCCGCTGGTGCTGATCCTGTTCATGAGCGCGATCCCGCTGTCTCTTCCGGTCATGTTCACGGTCGCCATGGCCGTTGGCTCAAAAGAGTTGGCCAAACGCGGCGTGCTGGTCACCCGTCTTTCCGCCACTGAGGACGCCGCGACGATGGACGTGCTGTGCGTGGACAAGACCGGCACGATCACCCTGAACCAGTTGTCCGTCACCGGCGTGATTCCGCAGAGTCCGGCGAGCGAAACGGACGTGCTGATTGCCGGTGCGCTCGCCTCCAAACTCGCCAATCAGGACCCGATCGATGTTGCGTTCCTGGCGGCGGCGAAAGATCGAAATGTTTTTAACGGCGCTGCGCCTGGCGCGCCGATTTCATTCACTCCGTTCGATGCAAAAAACCGCCGCACGGAAGCGATAGTTGAGCAAGACGGGCAGCGGCAACGGGTGATGAAGGGCGCTGTGCGTACGATTGCCGAAGCGTGTGGCTTGCCGCCTGAAGCGATCGAATCCCTGGAGGCGCGCGTCGCCGAGTCGGCGCTGAAGGGCTATCGGACACTGGCTGTGGCGCGCGGCCCCGAGGCGGGCGCGCTCACCTTGCTGGGCCTGGTGACGCTGTATGACCCGCCCCGCGCCGATGCCAAACAGCTGATTAGCACACTGCACGATCTGGGCGTTTCGGTGAAAATGTTGACCGGTGATGCGTTAGCTGTCGCCAGCGAAATCGCACATGGCGTGGGATTGCCCAATATCCGGCGCATGGCCGACCTGAAGGCCGTAGCCGGCAACGAGGCGGTGGACCTGCTGGCGGGCGCCGATGGTCTGGCCGAAGTATTTCCGGAGGACAAATATACTGTTGTGAAGCACCTGCAGGCCGCGGGGCATGTGACTGGCATGACGGGCGATGGCGTCAACGATGCGCCTGCGCTGCGCCAGGCCGAAGTCGGTATCGCAGTCAGCACGGCGACCGATGTGGCCAAGGGCGCGGCGAGTGTGGTGTTGACCGATGCGGGACTGGTGAACATCGTGGCGCTGGTCGAGCAGGGGCGAACCATCTACCAGCGTATCCTGACCTATATTGTGAACAAGATCAGCCGGACCATTCTGAAGACGGGTTTTGTGGCCATCGCGTTTGTGTTGACCGGCAAGTTTGCCATGTCCGCTTTTGCGATGCTGCTGCTGGTATTTATTACGGATTTTGCCAAAATTTCGCTGGCCACCGATCACGTTCGTCCGTCGAAACAGCCGGAGACATGGAACATCGGGCACCTCGTCATGGTCGCCGTGGTACTGGGTGTTCTGATGGTCGCAGAAGCGTTGCTCGCCTTGTGGTTCGGCTGGTCGCGTTTTGGTCTGGCCGACAACGACAGCGCGCTCTATACGTTCAGCTTCCTGACGCTGCTCTATTTTGCCGCGCTCTCCATCGTATCCGCGCGCGAACGCCGCTGGTTCTGGTCGACGACGCCGAGCAAACTGGTGGTGGCTGCGGTCGTAGCGGAAACACTGATCGGCACGTCGTTTATGTTTGCAGGTCTGCCGGGACTCACACCGTTGCCCTGGTGGCAGCCGCTGGCAATTTTCGGTTATGCGGCAGTCTCATGTCTGGTCGTGAACGAGGTGGTGAAGGTGGTGCTAATCCGGTGGCGCAGGCCGGTTGCCAGGACACCGGATGACAGGACACCGGCTGAGGGGACACCGGTTGATCTGACGACGCAAATTGCCACCCGCGCTTATGAACTTTATGAACAGCATGGCCACCACGATGGTCAGGCTGCTCAGGACTGGGCGCAGGCGGAGCAGGAGATTCGGAAAGCTGATGTGAAAGCCGAGCCTACGCTTCAAGTCAAAGCGGAGCCCAATTCCGAAGCTAAAGCAGAGCCCGATTCCGAAGCTAAAGTCGAGCCCAAGCCCGAAGCCAACGCAGATACTAAGCCCGAAACCAAAGCAGAGCCCACACCCGAAGCCAGCGCAGAGCCCAAGCCTGAAACCAAAGCAGAGCCCGGTTCCGAAGCTAAAGCAGAGCCCAAGTCCGAAACCAAAGCAGAGCCCGATTCCGAAGCTAAAACCGAGCCCAAGCCTGAAACCAACGCGGAGCCCGATTCCGATTCCGAAGCCAAATCCAAGGCGCCGTCCGATTTGACGCCACAACTCATCAAGCGAGTTCATCAACTTTACGAGGACCTAGGGCGCAAAGACGTTCAAGCAGTTGAAGAATTTGAGAAGGCGGAACGCGAGAATCAGAAAGATAAACCCGATAAATAAACAAACGCGAACAACGCGGCCAGAATATCCAGAGGAATGAGGATGAAAAATATTGGGTACAGATTACTAAATCGCCGCCAAGACCCGATAAGGGTGTGCTAACGCACAGAGCGTGAAATCTGGCGAAGTACATAATTTACAAAGGATTCAGGCACCGGTATTACTGCCCGTATCCGCAGAGCTACCCGCGTCTCTGGCGAAAAACTTAATGCTTTTTTAATGGAAGGAGAGTCAAATGTATCATTATTACTATTGGAACGACTGGTATTCCGGTTGGGGTTGGATTCTTTGGTTTGGGATCGTGTTTCTGCTGTTCTCCAGCATCGGAAACTGGGGCTATAGCTACCGGGCGCACCAGAAATATCACACGCTGCCCCGCAAAGGAGCCGTTGATATTCTCAATGAGAGATATGCACGGGGAGAGATCAGCCGGGAAGAATATGGTCAGATGAAATCGGATCTTGCAAAGGCATAAGGTTGCCGAGCCAGTTTAACCGGGCAGATATGATCGATCCGCTATCTGCCAATCACAGGAGCAGTGAAATGAAAAAAGATGAAATAAGAAAGATATTGTCAGACGACATCGAACATTTTCGTTTGAAGGCCAAATATTACGAGTCGCTGCATTTGTTTGAGGCGGAAAAATATGCTGAAAATCTCGCATCCAACATTGAGCTGGCACTGACGACGATGCCTTCCGACGATGATCAGGAAATTTCCTGAAATACGCGGCCTGAGCGAAGCGCAGAACGCTGAAATTGACCGGCATGCCGGCGATTTCAGGGAATTAAATTGCAGGGGTACGGTTTGCCTTCCGATACCGAAAGGATAACAATGAAAATAAAATCAAAGGATTATCGGGTGACGGAAGGCCAAAAAGTCAGCCTCGACAAGTGGCCGACGCGGGTGGAGCCCGCTTACCAGTCGGACAAGAAGTACAAAAAAATATTGAAAAAACAGGTGGCGGAGTTGAGCCGCTTGCAGCGTCTGCACTATGCATCGAATCAATATTCAGTGTTGCTGATTTTTCAGGCGATGGATGCAGCGGGAAAAGACGGTGCAATCCGACACGTGATGTCCGGTATCAATCCACAGGGTTGTCAGGTATTCAGTTTCAAACATCCGAGTGCGGTGGAACTGGAACACGACTTCATGTGGCGCACCACGCAGTGTTTGCCGGAACGGGGCAGGATCGGCATCTTCAACCGCTCCTATTACGAGGAAGTGCTGATTGTGCGTGTGCATCCGGAAATTCTCCACAGCCAGGGGCTGCCCGATGGTTTGTCTGACGAAAAAACCATTTGGAAGGGCCGTTATCGTTCCATTGTTGATCTTGAAAATCATCTTTATCGTAACGGCACCCGGATCATCAAGTTCTTCCTTCACTTGTCAAAAGACGAGCAGCGCAAGCGTTTTATAGAGCGTATCGACGAGCCAGAAAAAAACTGGAAATTCAGTCAGGCTGACATTGAAGAGCGGGGATTCTGGGATCAGTATATGCAGGCTTATGAAGCGTGTCTGGCGGCGACGAGTACTAAACGGGCGCCCTGGTATGTGGTACCTGCCGACGACAAACAGAATGCCAGGCTGATTGTATCGAAGATTATTCTGGATACCTTCAGTTCGCTCGATATGCACTTTCCTGCAACCGACGCAAAGCGCGAACATGAACTGATGTCGATTCGCCGGCAGTTGATGATCAAGTAGTTTGTTATGTTAATCAACAAGTTACTGGGTGTATTTATGCTGATTGATTAACAGTATAAATAACAGGATCGGATCGGTTGTTAAAGGCGATTTATTGTTGGTCACGCACAACGGTTTTTCGTCAAGCACGACGGGTTTATTCTTGCCCGGCAGGACAGGTTTTGTCAGGCTGACCGGGGGGCAGATCGTGTTGACTTGCAATGGTTTTTCGACAACTAAAACCGGTTTAATCTTGCATGGCAGGGCCGCTTTTGTGAGGTTAGCCGGGGGACAGACTGAACTGACTTGAGAATTGCGGGTATAGCCTGAAACCGGCAGCATCAATACGCCCACTACAAAACAAATTACAGTAAGTTTTGCACTCATGGTGTGCTGTGCCTTTTTCAGTGGAAATAGACGAACCTGTAGCGTACATAATGCCGACCCGACACCGGGTCTGCATCAACCCATGCGGTCGCACAGGTCGCAGCCTATAGCGGGCATCGTCTGCTTTTAAAATAATAAGCTCTGTGCGCTACCGTACAGTGGCATTCTCGCTGAACGGAAACAATGTCGGCTGGGGGCGTCTGACCGCTGATTTAATTACCTTGGTGCTAATTGGGGCGAACGTGAGCATTGAAAAAAGCCTGTATCCAAAGCTATCGGAGGCCACCGCACAAACGGGCGAAGAATTTCCTGAATTTTTGTCAAGAAATTTTGAACGTGTTTTGCGGCGTATCGAATTATTGTGGGGCGAAAAAGAAATAGTCGATTACTTTGATTCACTCTTGCTCAAAGATATTGATGATGGCAAGAAAAACAGCTCAAACCGGATTGATCGCTCAGATCTTTTTTCCAACGCAGACCGCGCAAATCGCATGGGCTTTCCTCTGCAAGCCGTCTCTGAGATTGTGTTGCTCAAACAGATTCACCAGCATCTGTTTCCAGCGAAAGTACTCAATCCGTACGATCCTTCAAGCAGCGTCGAGGCTGTTCCAATCAAGGTAAGCGGCAGCTTGAAAAGGCCTTCAGAAAACCGCGCTGCATGGCAAAATGAAGCTGTCCAATACGAACCTGTACGTATCAACAACAAACACCTGATGAGTTGGCCTGTCTTCCGTACACAGCAGGAATTGGCTGATATAGCCGAATTGCAACGTAAGGGAGAGAATATTTACCCGTTGCAAGGCAAACAAATGGGCGAAATTCTGCTGCATTATGGCGTCATCGATGATAACAACGTGAACGTTGTACTCGCCCTGCAAAAGGATATCGCATACAAAAATCTGTCGATTGGTGAAATACTGCTAGGCGTTGGATTAATCAAGCAGGATGAGCTGAACCTTGCGTTGCTGGTTCAGGCAGGTATTCCAATGGTGGATATCGTGTCTATTGATATTCCGCCTGAAATATCCAAAGTCATCCCGCGCACCAGGGCGCGCGAGAAACGGGCCGTGCCAATAGGCAGCTATCACGATATGTTATTTCTGGCCGTGGCCGATCCTTTTTCGTTTGCCGAGGTGTCATTTTTTACGGTAATGACTGGTATGAAAATCAGCCTGGTATTTGCGCCGGCGGATGAGATTATCAAATATTTTAATGTCCATGGCGTCGCCAGCAGGCATACCGGGGCATCAAAACAGGCGTTTCGCAATCAGGCCAGCAGGGATACGGATTTTTCTTATGGGCCGTCTGTGGATACGGCGATCGTTATCACCGATGTTTCAGAGAACGATTCTGTTATTATCAATCTGGTTAATCAGATGATTTTAAATGCTATTCAAGAGGCCGCCTCAGATATACATATCGAGTTATTCAATGATGGTAGAGAATCCAGCGTGCGTTTTCGCCGTGATGGCAATATGGAGGATTTCGAAAATTTTCCGCGCATCTATCACAAAGCGGTGGTGTCACGTATCAAGATTATGTCCAACATGGATATTTCTGAAACCCGCCGCCCTCAGGATGGCAAAATTTCTTTTACCATGCCCAACGGTGGCCAGGTAGACCTGCGGGTCGTGACCATACCCGCATCCCCCGGCGTGGAATTTGTCACGATCCGCATCCTGTCTTCAGGTGAACCCTTGCCGCTGGGAGAACTTGGTTTTATTCAGCGGGATATGGATGTATTTCGGGAAGTATGCCAGCGGCCGTATGGGCTGATTCTGGTATGCGGGCCGACCGGCAGCGGTAAAACCACCACGCTGCATTCTGTTTTGAAGGAACTCAATATCAAAGAACGCAAGATATGGACTGTGGAAGACCCGGTTGAAATCGTTCAACCTCACCTGTGCCAGGTGCAGGTCAACAGCAAAATCGGCATGACCTTTGCCACCGTGTTGCGATCACTTCTGCGCGCAGATCCCGATGTCATTATGATCGGCGAAATGCGTGACGATGAAACCGCGAAAATAGCGCTGGAGGCCTCGATGACAGGACATCTGGTACTATCCACGCTGCACACCAACTCGGCCTCCGAAACCGTGTCCAGATTGCTGGGATTGGATATTGATCCTTATAATCTTTCCGATGCCTTGCAGGCTATCCTCGCGCAACGCCTTGCGCGCAAGCTGTGCGTAGCCTGTGCAATCAGGGAAGAAGCATCTGCCAGTGAAATCGAGGATCTCGCCGAGGAATATTACCAGTCCGCCCATAACACACTGCCCACCCCCGCGGCGCGCATTGCGATCATTGATGGCTGGCATGCAAGTTTTGGCGACACGCTCTATCTCATGCATCCCGTGGGCTGTGAATTGTGCGACAAAGGATACAAGGGGCGCATCGGACTGTATGAGTTGCTGCGGGCCACGCCATCCCTGCGTCATTTGATTCGCCAGCAGTCAGCCGCATCCGAATATCTGGCAGCGGGCGTCGAGGATGGGATGCGCACCTTGAAACAGGACGGCATCGAGAAAGTGCTTAGCGGTATAACTGATATGATCCAGGTTCGCAGCGCCTGCATTTAAGGACGTGCTGCTTTTCACGGAAAGTGGGGATGCGGCCAGGCCGCAGCATAAAATTTACGCCTCACTATGATTTTAAGGGGTAAAAGTAGCATGACACCCCGTTTAGGCAATTATAAAGGTATAAATATCGATGTGTTTTTCAGCAACAGCAAGTTTTATCGCGGGCGTTTCATTGACTGGAATGGGTATTGCGACCGTGAAAATGACACAAGGCAAGGCAGAAATGCCGTTTGCGATGATTCCGTTGTTGTTCGGTGTTCAGCAGCTCATTGAAGGCATGTTGTGGCTGTCTTTCGAGTACGAGGCGCATCTGCTCAATGTGGTGATGACGTATTTATTTGTTTTTTTCTCACATGTCATGTGGCCGATATTCATGCCATTTTCAATTGGTCTGGTCGAGACGGTCGCCTGGCGTAAAAAAGTGATACTGGCATTTCAGATCACGGGTTGGGGCGTAGGCCTGTATTTACTCTATTTTATTGCCATGAATCCCATCACTTCTGAAATCAAGGTGCATGTTCTGTATGTTTTTCCGAATTTTCACAAACCGGTGGTGTTGCTGCTTTATATTGCGGCAACCTGTGTCAGTGGTTTTTTTTCCAGCCACAGAATGGTCCAAACTTTTGGATTCCTCGCCTTGCTGCTTTTTCTCGTGTCTTACTGGTTCTACACGGTCGCATTTTTCTCGGTATGGTGCTTTTTCTCCGCGATACTCAGCGTGACGATTTACATGCACTTAAAATCAAAACAGGCGTGCGCATCCGATTTGGCAACGGTGCGCGCGTGATCCGTTCAGGGGCCGACAGGTTCCTAACGTTCCCGTGCATCGCCCCAGCGTAGTTCGCATCGGTCATCGCCTGTGTAATAAGTTATGCCACGCTGGTGCATCACGCAGTAATGGGGCGACACAATGGTTTCCTTGAAGATCATCCCGGCGCTAATGCGGGTATATTCGAACAGGATGCTGCGTATGATTTTTGAATTCTCGCAAAGGTGTGAGCCCCACGAGATCCAGGCAGGACCAATGATTTCGACACCAGCCTCGATGCAAACGCCGGAACCGATATAAACGGGGCCTTTAATTTTGACATGCTCCCAGTCAATCCGGGTATTGATACCTACCCATACGCCGGGGCGCACCTGTTCGCCAGGCATCTGCATTTGCGCTACCTCACCAGCCAATACGCGCTGCAGCACACTCCAGTATTCATCTACGTGACCGATGTCTATCCAGTTGAATGAATGTTTCTGTGCGTAAAACGGCAGTCCCTTGTCCACCAGCATGGGAAATAATTCGCTGCCGATATCGTATGTCGTCTCGGCAGGAATATAGTCCAAAACCGCAGGTTCAAAGATATAAATACCGGTGCTGGCAAAGTTGGAGCGTGCCTGTTCCGGCGCGGGTTTTTCCTGAAAGGTGATAATTCGGCCCCGTGCGTCGGTTTCTACGACGCCATATTTGCTCACGTCATGGTTAGGCACTTCGAGTGTGATCACGCTCGCTAATGCCTTTTTGCGCTTGTGCTCACGTACGGCGGCTTTGATATCCAGGTCAATGATTGCATCGCCACAAATGACAACGGTCGTCGTGTCAAAAAATCCACCGAAATCTTGAATCTTGCGCATCCCGCCTGCCGAACCCAGGGGACGCGGCCTGGTTTCGCCGTATTCATAGATGCCTTCATAGGAATAACCAATTCTTACCCCCCAGCGACTGCCGTTTCCAAAATGATTTTCAATCCGCCAGTGTTTATAGGCGACATTCACCATGATTTCCTGGATGCCATGCCGGGCCAGATGCTCAACCAGATACTCCATCACAGGTTTGCCCAGAAGGGGAATCATCGGCTTGGGTAAATCCTGTGTAAGCGGTCGAACGCGCAAACCTTCACCTGCCGCCAGTATCATTGCTTTTGTTTTTTTCATGTTCTGTTTCAGATTCCGTCTGTTGACCACGCTTTAATTTCTTTGTGGTCACACTGTTAATTAAAAAACCACTGTCTGTAACTTGCCATTCACCGAGGTGTCTGATTGTGTGATGGTGGATTTTGCAGGCGCAGGTGAATTCATGTGATGGCCTGTAGTCTGTTGCTGTTTACTTCTCGTCAATCTCACTAGTGTCCGGTTAAAAATCAAATAAAATCAATTGG